>CAMKED010000006.1 GCA_946411475.1 uncultured Clostridia bacterium
ACCTCTTTTGCCCTGGTAAACAAAAGAGGTTTCTTTGATGGTGCGCGAGGCGGGACTTGAACCCGCATGCCCGGAATGAGCACTAGAACCTGAATCTAGCGAGTCTACCAATTCCACCACTCGCGCATTTCACAATCTCTCGACTGCCCCGATATATTAGCACAGAAAGCTTCGTTTGTCAACTGTTTTTTTCGCGTTTTCGCTTTTCAACCTTTTTTTCGTTTTCGCTTTTCAACCCAAAGTGGCGGCTCCTTCTGTGGGAAGGAGCCGCCACGGTTGGCGATTATTCGATAATCTGGCCCCAGAAGAGCAGTTCGGGGGCCTCGTCCTCGCGGATGATAGCGAACTGGAAGGGACGGTCGGCAGTGAAGATTACGGGCTCCTCCGGGTTGGGCAGAGCCGTATTGCGCATCATGACGACGGCGGTGGCGGCAGCAGCCTCAAGCCCCTTCTCGTCCACCTTCACCTTGGCCTTCTGGATGATGTCGTCCACGAAAATGCCCTCGGTGAACATCGGGTCGAACTCCGCGACGCTGTCCACGAACATCTTGCCGCAGCCAATGGCTTTGAGGCATTGTACGAGCTCCTTCTTGTCAAAGCTGGATTCCACCTCGAACTTCGGCAGGGTGACGCAAGTCTTGCGGGCTTTCGCCTGTGCAAGCTTTTCAGACAGGTTCGTTCCGTCGCCCAGAACCAGGACCATATTGATTCCGCCCTGGAGGGGCAGAACCACGAGCTGGCAATCGGCGTCTGAATAGTAGCGGTACTTCTCGGTCTTGGTGATAAATTCTTTTTGAACTGTCTCGCCGGAAAGCGTCGTGAAGTCCGTCACGGGAGAAGGATTGAAAGATTCGGCCCACTTGACTTTCAGATAGAGCGCGTTGACCAGGACGGCGGCAGCCTGAGAAGCATCCTCCACGATAGAGGGGATCATGCCGTCGGTCTGGGCGTTGACCCAATCGTTGACGGCCTTGGTGATCTCAGCCTTGTCGTGAGAGCTGGCATAAGCGCCCATAACCTTGGAGACCAGGTCCTTGTAGCTCTCCCGGAACTCGCCGTCACAGGCAGCGTTGTGGAAGATTGCGTTGACGACGCGGTAGGCGCTGTCGGCTTTATCCTCGCCGAAGACACGGCTGTCAAAATCAGCGACGCCCGCCAGGACAGAAGCGTACCAGGTTTTGAGCGCTTCCACGTCGGCAAAGCCCAGAGCGTCCAAGATCTGTTTCTGCGTCTCCCCTTCCGCGCCAAGCGCCGTCAGCGCCAGGGCAGCTTTCAGAGAAAGCGGAGATACGGTAAAGCTCTTCTGTTCAAATCCGTTTGCCCGGAGGAACGCAATCAGTTTTGCATCCAGGGCATCCAGGCCCAAACCGGCATCCGCGGGTATGTCCGGCAGAGTTGGAACAGGTTCCGTCTCAGGGTGGGCAGGTTCCGTTTCAGGGGGAACGGGGTCGGTCTCGGCAGGTTTGTTTGCCGCAGCGGGGGTCTCAGGGGCAGGCTGCGCCTGCGCCTGACAGGCGGAAAGTCCCAGGCACGCTGCCAGAAGGATCAGAAGAAATCTGCGTTTCATGATTCAACACTCCTTTTCAAATTCGGATCATTTGCTCCGTTGCTTTATTGACGTTCCCGGATGCAAAAAGTTCCCATTTCAAAAAAGTTTACAATTCAGCCATAATTACACGCCGTAAGCATTGACACGCTGTGATATAATATACCATAGAATTTCTGAAAAAAGAAGGGTTTTTTATGACGATTATTGACATTTATTCCGGTTTTCTCGGCGCAGGCAAAACCACACTGATCAAAAAGATGATTTCCGAGGCCTACCAAGGCCAGAAGCTGGTGCTGATCGAGAACGAATTCGGCGAGATCGGCATTGACGGAGGTTTCCTCAAGGAAGCCGGGATCCAGATCACCGAAATGAACTCCGGCTGCATCTGCTGCTCCCTGGTCGGCGACTTCGGCACCGCGCTGAAGCAGGTCATCCACGACTATCACCCGGACCGCATTCTGATCGAGCCCTCCGGCGTGGGCAAGCTGTCTGACGTGATGGTGGCTGTGGAGAAGGCTGCGGAGCATGAAGCCGTCCTCGGCGCGACCGTGGCCGTGGCCGACGCCTCCAAGGTCAAGCTCTACATGAAGAACTTCGGTGAGTTCTACAACAACCAGATCGAGACCGCGGGCTGCATCGTGCTCAGCCGCACGCAGAACGTCCCCGAGGCCAAGCTGAAGGCCGCCGTGGAGCTGATCCGGCAGCACAACGACCGGGCCACCCTGGTCACGACGCCCTGGGACGAGCTCACGGGCGAGCAACTTAAGGAGGCCATGGAGGCAAACCCCACGCTGGACGACATGATGCAGGAGCTGATCGTGGCCCACGAGCGTGAGGAAGAAGAGCACGAGCACGAGCATCATCACCATCATGACCACGATCATGACGAGGACGAGCACGAGCATCACCACCATCATGATGACGAGGATGAGGACGAGCATGAGCACCACCATCATCACCATCATGACGAGGAGGACGAGCACGATCACTCCCACTGTGACCACGAACACGGTCACTGTGAGCACGAGCATCACCACGAGCACGACGGTGAGGAGCATGAACATCATCATCACCATCATCACGCCGACGAGGTGTTCACGAGCTGGGGCCGCGAGACCACGAAGCAGTTCACCGAGGAAGAGATCCGCAACGCGCTCTCTGCCCTCGACGACGCGTTGGAGTACGGCATCATTCTCCGCGCCAAGGGCATTGTCCCCGCAACAGACGGCCGCTGGATCCACTTTGACCACGTGCCCGGCGAGATCGACGTACGCTACGGCGCCGCGGACGTGATCGGCAAGCTCTGCGTCATTGGCTCCAAGATCGACGAGGCCGCCATTGCCGAGCTCTTCGGCGTGTAAGCTGGAGGACGACGTCATGCCGATTCCTGTCTATGCGTTTACCGGCTTTTTGGATGCCGGTAAAACGAAATTCATCCAGGAGACTCTGGAGGATGAGCGCTTTAACAACGGCGAACGGACTATGGTCCTGATCTGCGAGGAGGGCGAGGAGGAGTACGATCTTTCCACCTATCCCCACAAGGCCGTCTTTTTAGAGGTCATCGATCAGGAGCAGATCACGACGGAAGAATTGCAGGCCCTGGCCGAGAAAAATCATGCGAAACGGGTCATCGTCGAGCTCAACGGCATGCAGATGATCGAGCCCTTCTACCGGAAGATGCCGCAGGACTGGGAGCTGGCCCAGGAGGTCATGTTTGCCGATGCCGGGACCATCCTGGCCTACAATACGAACCTGCGTTCCCTCGTCGTGGATAAGCTCTCCGGCGCGGAGATGGTCGTCTACAACCGCATGGACCCCAAGGCCGACAAGATGCCTCTGCACAAGCTGGCGCGGGCCCTGAACCGCCGGATCGACATCGTCTACGACTATTCCGACGGCACCACGGAGTTCGACGACATCGTCGATCCCCTGCCCTTTGATATCAACGCCCCCATCGTTACCGTCGCGGACGAGGACTACGCGCTCTTCTACCGGGATATTACCGAGGAGCCCAAGAAATACGACGGCAAGACCGTCCGCTTCAAGGGCCAGGTGGCACGGCTGAAGAACGACAAGCCCGGTCTGTTTGCCCCCGGGCGCTTCGTGATGACTTGCTGCGAGGCAGACATTACCTTCATGGGCTTGCCCTGCAAGTACCCGGACTGCCAGAAGCTGGCCATGCGCTCCTGGGTCACGGTGACCGCCAAGGTGGCCGTCAAGAGCCACGCCCTGTTCAAGGGTCCCGGCCCGATCCTGACCGCGATTTCCGTGGAGCCCGCCGAAGCCCCGGCCCAGGAGGTCGCAACCTTCTGAGCTTATTGCGGCGGCGCGCCGCTTTACGAAATGCAAAATGATAAGGACGAGAACGCGAAACAATCGCGTCCTCGTCCTTTTTCTGTTTCGCTCAGGCGCACACTTAACAAGCCAAGGCGCAGCATATTTGGCTGCCAGAACTTATGCAGAGCTGTGCGCCGCTGCCGGACGCTTGCTGTTCCCGCCCCTACCGAATCTTTCCGTCGTTGTCGATCTGATTGCGAAATACCACGAAGCGGGTGAAAAGGTATTCCGTGACGAAGTTGACCAGCATGGTCCCGGCCTGGACCAGGATCTCGTTCCAGTGGAGCGTCTCGGTGAAATACTTGACCCACAGGGTGGACAGCGGCGTGAACACGCAGTAGAAGGCGAAGACCTTCGCCATCGCCACGGGGACGTTGGCCGCGGAGTGGAAGGTGAACTTCCGGTTGACGGTAAAGTTGTAGACCACCGAACAGACCAGGCCGATCAGATACGGGATCCAATAGAGCTCGTCCTGCGGGATCAGAAACTGCGCGATCAAAAACGTGACCGCAATCTGGATCAGGCCTGCGGAAGCGGAAAACAGGGTGAATTTGACGGCGCGGATCAGTTCTTTGCGGTCTTTCATAGGCACGCCCTTTCATGGAAAAACTCTGAAATCGAAATACCACCTCATCCGTCATCGTGCTTCTGTGAGACGCACGATGACGCCTTCCCCTCAAGGGGAAGGCTTTTCATAAAGCTCGAACATGGAATGAAGATGGTTCTTGAATTCCTCCACGACGTCCCCGGGAGACAGAAGCCGGACGCGGGTGCCGAAGGATGCGATCCAGCCGTAGAAGATCGGAGATACCATGATCTCCGCCATGCAGGTGAAGTGCTCAGGGCCGTCGGGAATCAGCATGATATCCTTGCCGAAGCGGTCGATTACAACGCCTGCCAGGCCGTTCTCAAAGCGCATGCGCACCTGTCGCAGGTTGCCGTTGAACATGCCGAACACCTGTTTGCCGTAGCTGGCGAGGTCAAGGCTGCGCGTCTCCTCGGTCTGGACACGGGGCAGCCCGGTCTGGCGGATATTCGTCATCTTGTCCACGCGGAAATGGGTGATCCCGTGCTCTTCTGTGTGGGCAATCAAATAGTAGTTGTTGTCGTCCCAGCAAAGCGCGCAGGGACTTGCGGTGCGCGTGTCCTTGCGGAAGACCCGCTCCTTGGCCCTGTCCCATTCAAAATAGCGGAAGCTGATCTGGCTGTTTTCCCGGATGGCCGCGTGGAGGGCGTCGACGTTGTAGATCACGCTCTCGTTCATAGACTTCACCCGGCCCGAGACCACCAGGTCACGCCGCAGCTCCACCGCCTGATGACGGCTCGTCAGGGTCCCTAACTTTCGCAGGAGCTGGGCGGATTTCTTTTCCGTCAAAAATCTGGAAGCCAGGACCGCATCGGCCAGAAGCTTCAGCTCCGCGAGGTCGAAGGTGCCTGAGGCCAAATAATAGCCGGCATTCTTGCCCTTGGTCGTGACGATATCACAGCCGTGCTCCATCAGAAGCTGGATGTCCCGGTAGATGCTCTTGCGTTCGGCGGTAATGCCGTTGGCTTCCAGATATGCCGTCAGTTCATGCATGGAAGCAGGATGATCCGGGTCTGTATTTTGCTCCAGATAATCCTTCAGCAGCAGGAGCTTGCGCTTTTGGTTCTCTGTCTTCGGCATAAATAATCACCTATTTTTGCAGCAGATCCAGAATGGCAGCAGGAACGTAAGCGGACACGTCCTTGCCGTAGCTGTTGAGTTCCTTGACCATCGTGGAGGAAACCGCCACATTGTTGGAACGAAAGTAGATGTATTCCAGCTCCGGGTTGATGAGCTTATTGACGGAGGCCACATTTTCCTCGTAGTTGTAGTCCATATTGTTGCGCAGGCCGCGGATCATGTAGTCGGTGTTCTTCATGCGGGCAAATTCCGCCACCAGGCCGTTCCAGATCACAACCTCGCAGTTTTGGATCTTTTGTTCCTGCAGCGTTTTGGTGATGGCCTCGGCGATCCGGTCCGCCGGGAAGGAACGATGCTTCTCAGCGTTTACGCCGATCACGATATAAACCCGGTCAAAGATCTCGGATGCTTTCCGAACAATGTCCAGATGTCCGTTGGTGAAGGGGTCAAAGAACCCCGGATAGATTGCGGTCTTTCCCATTGAATGTATTCCTTTCCAACATACGGTAATAAATCACGAAGAGAATGCAAAGCAGAATGTTATGCACGATCATGCAGCCCCAGGCTGAAACGAGGCCGCCGCCCAGGAAACGGGTAAACAGGAAGGTCCCCAGGATGCGGACGCCCCACATGCCGACGACGTTGAACACGAACGGCGCACGGGTCTTTCCGGCGCCCTGGAGCATACCCTCCACGACGATGGAGATGCCGTAGATCGGCTCGGAGCAGGCCACCATCCGCAGCACGGTGCTGCCGAGTGTGATGACCTTCGTATCCTTGCTGAACAGCTCCACCATCTGCGGAGCAAAGGCAAAGAGCAGGCCGCCGGTCACGAGCATCATGACCACCTCCAGGACGACGATCAGGACGGAAAGGTCCTTCTGCCGCTGGCGGTCCCGCATCCCGATGGCGTTTCCTGTCAGGGTTGCGGCAGCAGCCTGCATGCCGTAGCCCGGAATGTAGAATGCGGATTCCACCGTGTTGGCAACTGTATGGGCAGCAGTGGCAATATCGCCCAGGGCATTGATCATGGACGCAAAGACGACGTAACCCAGAGAGGTCGTAAAGCGTTGGGCCATATTGGGCAGTGCGACACGGAAGAAGGGCCGAATCACGGTCCTGTCCGGCCGGATGGAATAGCCTCTGGGCGAGACGGTCTTGTGGCGGAACAGGGCAATCGTGATGGCGATACCGCCGAAGGTAAAGCTCAGCGCGCTGGCAATCGCCGCGCCGGTGACGCCAAGCCCCGCGCCCCAGGCTGTGAAGCTTCGCCCGAAAATCGAAACGGTGCGCGTTTCGTAAATCAGCAGGAAATTCAGCACCACGTTCATCAGGTTGACGCCGACGCCCACCCGCATCGGCGTTTTCGTATCTCCGGCAGCCCGCAGGACCGTACCGAAAATCACGCTGGCCGCACGCGGCAGCATCGGCAGATACAGGATCATAAAGTAGCGGGAGGCCAGCGGTCGTAGCCGCGGTTCCACTTGCATCCAGCCCGGAACGTAGGGGCTCAGACAAGTGGTGAGAACCGTAAAGAGACTGCCGCTCAGCAGCACCATCAGCACGGACTGGGCAGACGCGCGCTTGACCCGCTCGGTCTCCCCTGCGCCCAGCGCCTGGGAGATAAAGGCCAAAAAACCGATGCCGAATGCATAGATCGTCGAACCGATCAGCCAGTTGACCGTAGCCGTGGAGCCTACGGCGGCAGTCGCGTCCGTACCCAGCTTGCCGACCATGGCCGTGTCAATATACTGCACGGCAGTCTGCATCGTCTCCTCCAGCATGGTCGGCCAGGCCAGCGCAAAGACGACGGGAAGCAGGGCACGGTATCTGTTATTTCTGTCGTTGTTACTCATACATTTTCAAAAAGCTCCTTACTCCCATACCTCCGGGCAGACTTCGCGGACCTTATCCCGGATGTTCAGCAGATCCAGGAAGGTCTCCGGGCGTCGGCTCAGATCGCGCAGCAGAGCGGACGGATGATAGATTGCCGTGAACCAAACCCCGTTTTGCTTCGTCCACTGGCCGTGCTCCCGGGTGATCCGGTAATCTTTCCGAATCAAAACGCCGGCAGCGATCCGACCGAGGCAAATAATCAGTTTTGGCCGGATAAGCTGGATCTGCTCATGCAGATAGCCCACGCAGGCAGCCTGCTCCTCTTCCCTGGGGTCGCGGTTCCCGGGCGGCCGACACTTGACCACGTTTGCAATGTAGCAGTTGTCGCGCCCCAGGTCAATGATAGAAAGCATCTCATCCAAGAGCTTCCCGGCTGCGCCGACGAAGGGCTCTCCCTGGAGGTCCTCCTGTTGGCCGGGACCTTCTCCCACAAAGAGAACCGGGCTGTCCTGCTTCCCCACGCCGAATACGACACGGTTTCTCGTCTCGCAAAGCGCACAGGCCCGGCAGTCCTCACAGCGCCCGCGCAGCAGCTCCCAAGCGGACGGGATCGGCGCGCTCACGGTCTGCCTCCCCGATCAGAACGGTCCCGTCCGTCCCGGTACACCGACGGTACGCGTCTGGTCTGCCGGCTCATATCATACTGCGGGTTTCTTCCGGCCTCTCGTCTCTGACTTTGCGCAGCCTTGGCGTCCCGGATCATCGCGCGTTTCCGGCGGCGTTCGAGCGCCTTGCGGCGGCTGTGGCGATAGAGCGCGTTGCGGATGAGCAGGAGCAGGAACAAAGCAAGCACCATCAGGACCGGAACATACCAATAGCCGAACAGCTTCTGGAGCAGGCTTTTTTCCTCTTCTGACTTATCCTTGCCCGTGAATTCCGCGAGCGCTTTATCGACACTCTTCTCTTCCACAGCGGTCAGGGTTTCCAGTTCTGTGCTTCCGACCAGCGTTCCCTCGTAGAAGATATTCAGGGTGCCGACCTTCTGGCCCTGCTCCAACGGAGCAACAAGCCCCTTCGGATCATTCAACTCAAAACTGGTCGTCACTTTTTCTTTTTCATATTCCTTGGGCAAGAGGCAGCTCACATCCGAGGACGGAACCAGAACGACGCCGCGCTTGTCCTTGGCGTACTGCACCTCCGCAGGGAACATCGGCGCCATTCCGGCCGTGGCCACCTTGGCATAGGCGAAATTGGAGAAGCCGTAGTTGAAGAGCTTTTTCGCCTCCACAAAGTTGTCATAGCGGACGTTGCCGTCAGACATCATTTTTGTCTCCGCACCCATAATAATGCAGAGCAGATCCATGTTTCCGTCCGAGGCCCGGGAGATCACGCAGCGTCCTGCCGCGCTGGTATAACCGGTCTTGATGCCGGAAGCCTCTTTAAGATAATACGTATAATTTTCGCCGTTATCGGCCAGATAGTAATTGCCGTCGTTCAGGATCAAATAGTTTGTCGTCGTGATTTTTCTGGCGTTGGAAAGATTGGTTGCGGGCACGGTGTATTCCACCGTATTGCTGATTTCCCGGAACGCCTCATAAGTCAGCGCCTTACGGGTAATGATGCTCAGGTCGCGCGCGGTGGTGTAGTGGCCGGAATCGTGGAGCCCGTGCGTATTGGCAAAACGCGTGCCGGTACAGCCCAATTCTTTGGCTGTCTTGTTCATCAGATTCACAAAGGACGGAATATCCCCCGCTACGTACTCTGCAATCACATTGCCGGCCTCGTTGGTGGAATTGACCATCAGATAGTAGAGCAGATCCCGCAGCGTCAGGCGTTCTCCCGCCTGCAGGCGCACGTCGCCGCCGGCTTCGGCGATGCCGGCCAGCGCGGAATCCGAAACCGTCACCATCTTATCCAGATCTCTGCCGGCATATTCCAAAGCCACCATGCAGGTCATGATCTTGGTCAGGCTGGCAGGATAGACCATAGACTCGGCGTTTTTCGCGTAGACCACAATGCCGGAATGGAGTTCCAGCAGCAGCGCTGTCTCACATCCTGCCTCATACGCAGGCGCACCGGCCAGCAGATTCTTCCGGTAGCCGGTGGGATCGTCCGCCCATGGGGCTTCGGTCTCCTCCGGAACTTCGGGGGCCGTCGTTTCCGTTTCCGAGGCATAGATCGGGAAGGCGATCTGCGAAAACAATATGCAAAGCAAAAGAATAATTGATAATATTCTGGTTTTTTTCATCTTTTTTCACCATTTTTAAGAATTCCAAGTTGCCCTGAGCCCTTTGGATGTGTTATAATATAGAAAGAGAACACTCTGAGGTTCCGCAGCGCCGACCGTTTTTTCAAATACCGCGCTGGCACATACTATTTAGAATTATATCAAAAAATCGCCGCTTGTCAACGGAAAGGAACGGTTCTCGCCATGCAAAAATTCCGAAGTCTGCTGTATCCCATCCTGACGTTTTGTTTTTTGCTGGCAATGGTCGGGTTTTTCCTGGGCAGAAAATCGGTAGACGGCGTGCTGCTGACCACCCAGCATCCGTTGCAAACCGAGGCGCAGAGCCGTTCGCTTCCGGCCGATTTGGGAGAAAAGATCGAACTGAACCGGGCCACGCTGGAGGAATTGATGCTGCTTCCGGGAATCGGCGAAGTCCGGGCACGGAGCATTCTGGAATACCGGGAAGCCAACGGACCGTTTCGGGAAGCGGCGGAGCTGATGAACGTCAGCGGGATCGGTCAGGGAACCTTTGCGAAGCTGCGCGAATACGTTTATGTGGAGGACAACGATGAAAATTCTGATCATTGACGATGAAGAGCTTTTAGTAAAAGGAATTGCCTATAATTTGGAAAACGAGGGCTACGAGGTGCTCACCGGAACCAACGGTTCGGATGCCGTCCGCCTTGCGCAGGATCCGGACGTCCGGCTGATCGTGCTGGACGTCATGATGCCGGTCATGGACGGCTTGGAGGCCTGCCGCCGCATCCGACAGTTTTCCGACGTACCCATCATTATGCTCACAGCCAAAACCGAGGATATGGACAAGCTGCTGGGCTTCGATTGCGGTGCGGACGACTATCTGACCAAGCCCTTCAATATTCTTGAGCTCAAGGCCCGGATCCGCGCCATTTTGAAGCGCTCCGTCAAACAGGAAAACGATCCGAAGATCGTTCGCGGCGCCATCACCCTGGACTCTCAAAGCCGGACCACGCTGAAAAACGGCATTCCCGTCGAGCTGACTGCCAAGGAATTTGACCTGGTAGAGCTTTTGATCCGTAATCCGAACCGTGTTTATTCCAGAGAGAATCTGCTGGATATTATCTGGGGCGACGACTACCGCAGCGATATTCGGACTGTGGACGTTCACATTCGCCGCATTCGGGAAAAACTGGAGCGGGACCCGGCGAATCCCGCTCATATTCTGACGAAGTGGGGAGTTGGATACTATTTCAAAGCATGAACACCGTGCCTCTTTCCTGATCCGCAGCTCTCAGTTGCGCTACGCCGCAGCCTATATTCTGATCACCTCGGGCGTGCTTCTGTTCTTGAACATCTCTGCCCCCATCATGATCCGCAAGCTCACATATACCGCTCAGCGCAATGCCATCCTGGATAAAGCCCAGCTCATTGTCTCAACTTTCTCCAACAGCAGCCGGCTGGATGCGGAAGTCGTGCGCGATGCCACGCAGTCCATCAACGATCTGCATACCACAAGGGTCGTATTCACGGACGCCGGCGCATACTGCATCTATGATTCTCTGGATGCCGAAAACAATCAGGAGCGGCTGATTCTGTATCCGGAAGTCACGATGGCGCTCGATGGCAAAGACGCGGTCTATATCCGCTATGAAGACGGGGTGATCATCACCAAGGCGGCGATGCCCATCGTGGCATATAACAGAATCATAGGCGCCGTTTATTTACTGGAGCGGGATGCAGACCAGGCCGCCCTGATCGACAGCCTTCAAAAAATGTTTTTTTGGATCTCCGTTGGGTTGGAGCTGCTGGTTATAGCTGTTTCCATTCTTTTTTCCGCCTTGTTCTCCCACCGGATCAGAGGTCTGTTTCTCTCCGTTCGAAAGCTCCACGGCGGGGATTATTCCGTGCGCCTTCCGGAGCGCGGTCATGACGAGGTTTCACAGCTCAGCGCGGCGTTCAACAAGCTCGCCAAGCGGCTGGATCAATCCGAGCAAGTTCGGAAGCAGTTCGTCTCCAATGCCTCCCACGAATTAAAAACGCCGCTGGCCTCTATCAAGCTGCTCACCGACTCCATCCTGCAAAACGACATGGATCAGGGCACGATGCGGGAATTCGTGGCAGACGTCGGAAACGAGGCGGACCGTCTGACCAGACTGTCTGCGAAGCTGCTGGAGCTGACGCGGCTGGATTCGCAGCCCCATGAAGAGAAGGAGCTGACGATCATCCGGCCCGTAGCGGACCGCGTTCTTCGGATGCTTACGCCCGTGGCAAGAACGCAGCAGATCCGTCTGAACCTGGATTGCCCTGAAGATATCGTTGTGTTGGCTACGGCGGACGATCTGTATCAGATCCTGTTCAACCTGGTGGAGAACGGAATCAAGTACAACACCAGCGGCGGTGAGGTCTGGATTCGTGCCTCCGTTACCGCCGACAGCATTATCATTGCCGTGGAAGACACCGGCCTGGGCATCCCAGATTCGGAAAAGCCGCACATCTTTGAACGCTTCTATCGGGTCGACAAGGCCCGGTCCAGAAAAGCAGGCGGCGCGGGACTCGGTCTTTCCATCGTCTACGACATGGTCGTCCGCAACGACGGTTCCGTTACCGTGACCGACCGGGAGGGCGGCGGCTCCTGCTTCCGTCTGAGCTTCCCCAACCACCCCACCCCGGAGGAGGAACTGCCATGAAACGGATCATCCTTCTGCTGCTGTTCGCGGCAATTCTTCTTGCCGCCTGCGGAGAAAAGGAAGAGGCTGCAGTTATGGTCCAGCCTGTCTCATTTTATTACCGGGCGACTGAAACGGACTTTTCTTCGGAAGACGGCGTCATTCGTGCAGAGGTCCGCGATCTGGGCGCGGAACGCTACACCGATCAAAAATTGTTCGAGCTCTATTTGGAGGGCCCGGAGCGTGACGATCTGGTTTCCCCCTTTTCGCAGGATACCACTTTGAGCTCCGTGGTCCGCCGCGGCGGCACCTTGGAGTTTGTACTCACAAGAAACGCCTATTCCCCGTCGGAATTTGACCACAGCATTGCCTATGCCTGCCTGGCCAAGACCGGATTGGCCTTAGACGGAATCTATAAGATTCGGATCGAGGTTTGGACAAAGGGCGGCACGCTCATGGACAGCGTATTTTTTTCCGAAAACGACATCCTCCTTTATGACAGCGGCGCTGAAAAACAGGATATTCGGGACGTCACGCTGTATTATTCCGACGAAGCGGGAAAGCTTTTGCTGACGGAAAAGCAAAGCATTTCCAACAGCAACTGGGGCGATGTGCGGCAGAACGCACAGAACGTATTGGAACTTTTGCTTTCTTCCCCCCAGAGCGGCGGCATGCGGATGGCACTCCCGGCCGGCACCGCGATCCTGGACGACGTAAACGTTGAGAACGGTGTTTGCACCGTAGACTTCAACGGCGACTTTTATCTGAATCGTCCGGATGACGAACAGGCGGAGCAGTTGACAATCCTGAGCGTTGTCAACACGCTTTGCGAATTAGACGGGATCAACGCGGTGCAGATCTATTCGCAGGGGCAAATCCTGTCGCCCTACGTTTGGCTGGATCTTTCGGAAGCGTGGACGATGGACAGCTCGGTTGTAGGACCGCTGCATGAGGAGCTGGGTGAATTTGCCGGAATGCTCTGTCTGCCCGGTCAGAATGACGGGCTGCTGCACCGGCTCACCATTCGGGCCCGCGCAAGAGGCAGCACGACCAAGGAAGAAGCCTTGCTGCTGGCACTTTTCTCCAGGATGCCGCAAAACGGACTGGCCGCTCCCTTCTCCAACGCTCCCGCGCCTCTGTCCGTTACGACATCCAATCAAATCTGCACGGTTGAACTGGCGGAAAACTCGCTGCCCACAGACCCGGACGCTCTGGAAACAGCCGTCCATTCCATCGCGGCAACCTTGACTTCCCTTCCCGAAGTCAACGCCGTTTTGATCACTGAGGGAGGCAGATTCGTGACGCTCGGCGCATTGACGCCGTCGGCAAGCTGGTTCTGCGTACAACGCGAAATTGATGATTTCACACGATAAAAAAACGGGAGCCGAGGCTCCCGTTTTGCATTGCATTATGCAGTTTCGTGTTCCTTTTTCCATACGGTATCCACGTATTGCGCCATAATCGAGCGACGGGTCACAATTCCGATAAAGGTGCCTCGGTCGTCCACCACAGGAACAAAATTTTGATCCAGCGCCTTTTGCAGCAGGTCGTTCATATCCGTCGAAACAGAGACCGGCAGGTAGTTTTTCCTGTGGGCAATTTCCATGATACTGTGCGACTGGGCTTCTTTCAGGTCGAGATTACAGCGATTCTTGAGGGCCCAAAGCAGATCGCCGTCTGTCAAGGTGCCCCGATAAACGCCATCCTCCTTGTGGATAATGGGGAGAGCGGCAAATCCTGAAATCTCCATCCGTTCCAGAGCTTCCCGGATGGATTCGTCATCGTAGAGTACCTCGCAGCTCGCCTTCGGGGTGAGGTAGAACAGGATGTTCATGAATGCATTACTCCTTCCACACGCGTTCGACGCGGTTTCCACGTTGTTATTATATCATAAAGATATGAAAAAGCTATGAATAAAATGAACAGCACCCGGCCAAAATCCGGGTGCTGATTTTGTGAATATTATACAAAAACCTGTTTTACTTGTCCTGGAGGCAGGCAATACCGGGCAACTCAAGGCCTTCCAGGAACTCCAGGGATGCACCGCCGCCGGTGGAGATATGCGTGATCCGTTCAGCAAAGCCGAGCTGCTCGCAGGCAGCAGCGGAATCGCCGCCGCCGACGATAGTCACAGCCTCGGAATCCGCCAGAGCCTGGGCAACGGCAATCGTACCCTTGGCCAGAATGGGATTCTCAAACACGCCCATAGGACCGTTCCAGACCACGGTCTTGGCAGTCTTGGCAGCCGCAGCGAAGAGCTCGCGGGTCTTCTCGCCGATATCCAGGCCCATGCAGTCCGCAGGAATGGCGTCGGAGGCAACGGTGCGGACCTCGACGGGTCCGTCAATGGGATCGGGGAAGGACTTGGCCACGACGGTGTCGACGGGCAGCAGCAGCTTGACGCCCTTCTTCTCTGCCTTCTGCATCATTTCGCGGCAGTAGTCAATCTTCTCATTGTCCAGCAGAGAGGTGCCGACGCTGTAGCCCTTGGCCGCCAGGAAGGTGTAGGCCATGCCGCCGCCGATGATCAGGGTGTCCACCTTTTCGAGCAGGTTGTTGATGACGTTCAGCTTGTCGGAAACCTTGGCGCCGCCCAGGATCGCAACGAAGGGGCGCTCAGGATCGGCCAGGGCCTTGCCCATGATCCCGACTTCCTTGGCAATCAGGTAGCCGCAGACGGCAGGCAGATAGTCGGCCACACCGGCGGTGGAGGAATGAGCGCGGTGCGCGGAGCCGAAGGCGTCGTTGACGAACAGATCGGCCAGCTCGGCCAGCGCCTTGCTCAGCGCGGGATCGTTCTTGGTCTCGCCCTTCTCAAAGCGGGTGTTCTCGAGCAGCATCACGTCGCCGTCCTTCAGCTCGGCAGCCAGGCGCTTGCTGTCCTCGCCGGCCACGTCCTTGGACATCTTGACCTCGACGCCCAGCAGCTCGCTCAGGCGCTGTGCAACAACCCGCAGGCTCAGGGCAGGATCGAAGCCGTTCTTGGGCTTGCCCATGTGGGAGCAGAGGATGACGCGGGCGCCGTGCTCGCGCAAATAGTTGATGGTGGGCAGCGCGGCCACGATACGCTTGTCGCTGGTGATTTTGCCTTCCTTGGTGGGGACGTTGAAGTCACAGCGGCAGAGAACCCGCTTGCCTTTTACTTCGACGTCTTCTACGGATTTCTTGTTGTAATTCATAGTGACCTCCCATTATTATTCCGCTTGCGCGGATTGTTTTTCTTCATTCATTTTTCCCCACTGCCGAAGATGGGGAAACCCGAGCTGCCGCAGCGCCTCGAAAACTCCAACGGCCACGGAATTGGACAGGTTCAGCGACCTGGCCTCCGGGATCATCGGCAGCTTGACGCAGTCGTCCGGGTGGGCGTAGAGGAATTCCTCGGGCAGACCCTTGGTCTCCTTGCCGAAGAAGAGATAGCACTCGTCGGCGTAATCGACCTCGGTATAGCAGCGGGGCGCCTTGGTAGAAAACAGGCGCATCTGGCGCACTTCGTTTTTTGCAAAAAAGTCGTTCAAATTCTCATAGACGCGAACGTCCAGCAGATGCCAGTAATCCAGCCCGGCCCGTTTGAGCTGGCGGTCCGAAATATCGAAGCCCAGCGGCTTGATCAGATGCAGACGGCTGCCCGTGGCGGCGCAGGTGCGGGAGATGTTGCCGGTATTCTGCGGGATCTCCGGCTCAACCAATACGATGTTTAGCATTTATTGTACCCGAAAATCGTTCAAATTGCAAGCTTTTTGCATTCTGAATTTTTACAGCGGCAGCGGCTTTGTATTCGTGTATTCCACGAAACGGTACGGCGTGGCGCCTTCGATCTGGGTGGGCTGGATGGCGCTGACAAACCAATTCTCGTTCCGGTTCAGATTGGGGAAGAACTTGTCCGCCTTGAGCTCGGTGTAGCTGAAGGTAACGTAGGCCTTTTCGCAGTGCGGCACCAGCAGCTTGTAGACGCTCTCGCCGCCGATGACCCAGAGGTTTTCGCTGTAACGGTCGCGCAGGACGCTTTTGAGCTCGTCCAGATCGTGGCAGATGATGGCGTCCTCCGCGGTAAACTCCTTGTCGTGGGTCAGGATGATGTTCTCCCGGTCCCGCAGCGGGTGTGCGCCCGGGAAGGTCTCCAGGGTCTTGCGTCCGTAGATAACGGTCTTGTGGATGGTCAGCTCGCGGAAGCGCTGGAGGTCCGTCGGGATGGAGACCAGCAGCTTTCCGTTCTTACCGATGCCCCAGTAGGGCGTGACGTTAACAATGGCGTTCATGTGTTTTTGTCTCTCCTAAATCGCAACAGGTATCTTCTCTTCAAAGGGATGATACTGATAGTTTTCAACCGTGAAGCTGTTTTTGGTAAAGGCGTAGAAATTCGTGATTGCAGGGTCGAGCGTGACCTTGGGGGCGGGCAGCGGTTCCTGCGCGATCATCTTCTCCACCATGGGAATATGGCGGTCATAGATGTGGCAGTCGGCAATCACATGGACCAGCTCGCCGGGGATCAGACCGGAGACCTGCGCAAACATGCAGACCAGAGCGGCATACTGGACCACGTTCCAGTTGTTGGCGGCCAGCATATCCTGAGAGCGCTGGTTCAAAATCGCGTTGAGACGATTGCCGCTCACATTGAAGGTCATGGAATAAGCGCAGGGATAGAGGGCCATTTCGCTTAAATCGGCATGGTTGTACAGATTGGTCAGGATCCGGCGGCTCTGGGGATTGTGCTTCAGATCGTAGAGCACGCGGTCCACCTGGTCGAACTCGCCCTCTGGATAGTGGTGCTTGATGCCGAGCTGATAGCCGTAGGCCTTGCCGATCGTGCCGTTTTCATCGGCCCAGGCGTCCCAGACGTGAGAGCTCAGCTCTGCGACGCGGTTGGATTTTTTCTGCCAGATCCACAGCAGTTCGTCGATGGCAGACTTATAATAGGTCCGGCGCAGGGTCATGAGCGGAAATTCCTTTTGGAGATCATAGCGGTTGACGACGCCGAAGAGCTTGACGGTGTGCGCCGGCGTTCCGTCCTCCCAATGGGGCCGTACGGGCAGTTCGTCGTCCCGGACGCCTTCGCGCAGGATGCGTTTGCAGGTTTCGATGTAGACTTGATCGGCATAACTCATGGTTCTTCCTCCGTTTCTTGTTCTGTCCCGGTCATTTCGGCATAGGACACGCTGGCGTCGGCAAGGCTTCGACCGCCCGGGAGATGGAACACGCAATCCGCCGCCGGCTGCAGGCTGTCAATGATTCCGCGGTTTGCCATCACGGCGTAGGACTTGAACAGCAAGGGGCAGAAATAGGCGTTCTCCATCACGCCGCGAAACAGCGTATTACAGTTTCCGGAGTTCTCCAGCGCATCCAGGGCAAGCTGTTCCATTTCAGAGCTGCGGATCCCGCCGTAGCAAAGGCTGCCGTCAGCGCGGAAAAACTCCGTCAGGTCAAAGTTTCCGGACAGGCGGATCTCGCCAAGGAACGCGTCATAGCGTCCCCGTTCCAGGCGGCTTTTGTAGGTCTCCGTATCCACGGAATTGACCTCCATGGGGATTCCCGCCTTCGTCATGGTCTCCGCCAAACGGCGGGCCAGCTCAACGCGCGTCTGATCTGCCGAACAGACCAGAAGGACGCCCGCATCCTCCTCCGATCGCACAGCCGTCGTTCGGAGGACCTTTGCGACCGCCTCCTCGTCATAGGAGTAACTCACGGCAAGTTCCTGGTCGTAGAGCGGGCTGTCCGGCGAACACGGAAGATAGGCCGCTTTTCCGAATCCTTTATAGACCGTTTTGATCAGATTCTCGCGATCGATCATATGGGTCACAATCGAGCGCATCGACTGGCTGGAGAACAGATCGCCGTGCAGATTAAAGCCGAGATACACCATCGTGGTAGTCGGGCAATCCCACAGCTCATAGTCGCAGCGATAACCGACTGCGTTCGGCGCGTTGAGATCCGCGCAGACCAGGGAGGTATCCCCAAATTCAAAGCTGTCCCGGACCGCCGTTGGATTCTCGGCGGCAGTCAGGAGAATGATGTCATATTCCACCGGGGCGCGGTTGTCCTGCCACCAGTTGCGGTTATGCCACAGGCTCAGGCCGTTTCTCCCCTCATAGAAAACGTAAGGCCCGGTGCCGATGGGGCGCGCATCCCCCTGCGTTCCGGCCTTGACGATCGGCACGTCGAGCAGCAGCGGCAGATTCTCATACCCCTGTTCCAGGCTGATTTCCAGCGTTCGCTCGTCCCGGGCGATAAATTCCTGCACTTTGGAAAAGCGGGAACCGTAATAATCGGAATCCCTTGCAGCCTTTAACGACGCAACAACGTCCTTGGCCGTCAGCGGAGAACCGTCGGAGAACGTCACGCCCTCGCAGAGCGTGATCAAATACGTGGTTCCGGTTTCAGAGACCGCAAAGCGGTCACAGAGCACCGGCTCCGGCTGAAAGCTGTTGTTCAGAACGAACAGGCTCTCATAGACCAGGGAAAAAACGGGACGGTTCGTGATGCAGATGCAATCATAGGGGTTGAAACCGTACTCCGGCACGTACGTAAGGCCGAAGCCGTTGTGGCTCGGCGTGGGCTGTTCGGGATTTTGTTCACGGGTTTCCGTCTCGGCTGGCTCGGTCGTCTCCCGCGCCGCAGGCGTGACGGTGCAGCCGGTTAGAAGCACAAAAAGAAAAAGAAAGCAAAGCAAGCGTTTCAGCGAAATCACCTCCCTTTCAATCGTTTGCAGGACGGCCAGACCCTTGGCCGCCGCCGATAACGGCACTCAAAGAAGCATAATAATCGCCGCCTGCGAACCTCTTTCCTGCCCCGCAAAGCGGTGGGACCAGAAGCGATCCGGCTGACAGCGGGTGCAGTCGCAGGAGACGTCGATCTGCTTGACCCCCGCGCGACGCAGCCAAAGGGCGTTGAGCTGTTTCAGATCGAGATCATACTTCCCGGAAGCATGTTGGGACAAGCATTGCTTGTCCGTTGACGAGCAACGTTCCCGAATGAACTGCGCCGCTTCCGATCCCAGAGCGGCCAGCATGGCCTCCGGGACCTCGGGGCCGGTTTCAAAACAGCAAGGGCCGATGCAGGGTCCGATGGCCGCCTGCAGGTCGGCAGGGTCGGTGCCGAATTCCCGTGTCATCAGCTCCACGCAGCGGGCGGCGATTCCCTTTGCCGTGCCGCGCCAGCCCGCGTGTACGGCGGCCACAGCGTGACAAACCGGATCGTGGAGCAGGATCGGCGTGCAGTCCGCGGCAAAGCAGACAAGCGCCACGCCGGGCTCATTCGTGCAGATGCCATCCCGCTCCGGCTCCACCTCGCGGAAGAGGCCGTCGCCGCGCTCCGCGGCGCCGACCCGGGCCACGATGTCGGTGTGGGTCTGGCGGGTAAAGACCGTCTGCTCCGGGGTAAAGCCCACGGCAGAACCCAGACGGCGGTAGTTTTCATAGACGTTATTCCAGTCGTCGCCCCGGTGCGTGCCGAGGTTCAGCGAGGCCAGGCAGCCGGTCGAAACGCCGCCGCGGCGGGTGGAAAAGCAGTGGACGACGCCGTTTGAGATCACGTCGCTTGTCAGATATTCGGGAGATATGTGCGTTTGAAACATGATGGTCCCTCAAAAGCTAAGAAGTAAGCGGTATTCGTTAAGAGTTAAGGAAGAAAAGGGCAAGATACGGTTCAACTCTCAATTCTGAATTCTTTCCTCTTACCTATTACCTTGTATTATCTTGTCAAGTTCTTGATAGAATGCCGCAATATTGATGCCGTCCACCAGCGAGTGGTGCGCCGAAAGCGTCACGGGCATCATCAGGCGACCGCGCCAGTCGGCCTGGTATTTTCCCCAGGCAATCGACGGGTTGCTGGCCTCCGGGCCGGGGTTGGGCTGGGCAAAGTCACGGTAGTGCAGCCAGGGAACGGAAGTAATAAAGAACAGGCCCTCCACGTCGTCCTCTTCCTCGATGGACGCCCCTGCCCTGGCCCGCTCCCGCTGGGCCTGAGCGTAGGCCATATAGTCTGCCCAAGTCTGCACCGGGTCGTGGCGCAGGGTGCAGTAGCAGTAGCTCCCGTTTTCCAGCAGCTCGATGTGGGAACTGTCGCAGGCGTCGTATTCCACCACCGTTTCGCCCCGGATGCGCCGCCGCAGCTCCGGCACGGCGTTGGCCGCTTCCACCGCGACGCGGATCATGGCCAGATAGAACGGCCAGCCTTCCTGTTTGCACTTCTGCACAAGTTCCGTCACGTCCACGTCTACCGTCAGCCCGACGTGGGGATCAGGCATGTGCCGAAAGTGCTCAAAATGCGCTTTGCGGGGAGAATTGGAAAGGTCGAGTTCACGGCAGAACATAGATACCTCCGAGGATTGAGAAATGCAAAATGCAGAGGGCAAAATGCAAAATTAGGGATCCAGGTTCGTAGGGGCGGTCAAGTCAGAATTGGTTGGCTCGGGTTCTCGTACAGCCCGAGGAATAGGCAAATAATGCAAATCGTGAAGAAAATCGCAAGGATCAAGCTGACCGTGCGCAAAACGCGGCGGCGTTTCCGCTGCGTTTCCGTAAATGAATGCTTCAAGCGGTGCTGCGTGACCGCAAAAACGATCCAGGCTACGGGCGAGATCAAAAGACCTGCAAATCCAAATCCGCCGAGAATGACAAAAACATCGTAAGAGAAGGAACTCATAATTATCGCCCTTTGCATTATGCATTCTGCGTTTTCTTATTGCATTCGTCAGTCTTTTTCAAGCCCTCCACTCCCCTGTTTCCAGATAGCGGTTGGCTTTTTGGTGGGCGCGATCCACGATCTGTCGGTCAAAGCCGATAAGCTGCAGCAGATTGATCGCGTTGCGGGAGCTCGCTTTTCCGGGACGGATCACGTAATCGAACAGCATTTCGTTTTCCCCCACCTGTTCTTCAAAATGGTAGAGATCAAAGCTGTCCTGCAGGAGCTCGCACAATTCAATATCATGGGTGGCGGCCAGGCAAAGCAGGCCGTCGTCCGCCATGGCCCGCAGCACCTCGCTGGAGGCCGCGATGCGTTCCACGGTATTCGTTCCCCGCAGCACCTCGTCGACGACGCAGAGGATAGGCGAAGCCTCCTCGGCTGCGTCCAGAATACGCTTGAGGGATTTCGTTTCCACAATGTAGTAGCTCTCCCCTGCCAGCAGATCGTCGCGCAGGGCCATGGAAGTATAAATGCGGAATGCCGTGGCCTCATAGCGCTCCGCCAGGACGGTACAAATGCTCTGCGCCATCAGCGCGGATATGGCCACAGTTTTCAGATAGGTGGATTTTCCGGAGGCATTGGAGCCGGTAATCAAGATCGGGCGCTCCGTCACGCAGTCGTTTGCCACCGGATCGTCCAGCAGCGGGTGAAGCAAGGCCACCCCGTCCACAAAGCTCCCCTTCTCCCGGGTAAAGTGCAAGGTCGGCTCCACATAGGATTCAAGGCTGGCCCGGTAGGAGGCAATGGAGATGGCCGCGTCCAGGCGGCCCAGGTATTCGTGGATCGTGAACACGTCGTCGTGGCAGCGACCCAGCTTGTTTTTCAGAAATTCATAGGTAATCAGATCCAGCAGCGTCGCCGTCAAAATCGCGTCCTCCAGGCCGCCGCTGTCCATGCCGGTGGAGACGCCGCCCGTGCGGATCACCGCCTGCAGACGGTCCAGGCTCTCATAGGCCGGCTGCATTTGAGCGTCCAGTGCCGGGTCGCGGAGCTTACGCAGCCGCCGCACGGCGAAGATCATGCTGACCACGTAGTTCACCGTGTCGTAGTCCCGCTGGGAGCGGCGCTTTCCAAACTCATGGATATAGCAGTTGAGCAGCAGGGAACCAAAAAGCGGATAAAAGCGTTCTACCCCGCTCCCGATCGCCGCATAGATGCCTGTGCCGATCAACGCCAACACAAACAAAAGATAGACCAGAAGCAAGCCGATCCCGTGCCGGGCAGGGGAAAAGGCCCGACACAGATCCGCCCGTCTGGAACAGCCCAGCCGGGCCAGAATACATTCCACCTTCAGGCGGCGCTCCGAGTCGGCCTGGGCGTAGTCGATCAGTCGCTTTCGTTCTGCATAACCCTTCGCGTCAACTGCAGGGCTGCGCAGCATATAATACAGATACTGTTCCCCGGAGGTACAACGTTTGGGATTGATCCGTTTGAACACCCGGTCCAGATCAAGGTCGTGCCAGGTAATCTCGTCGATCAGGAACTCATCCAGCTCGTTGTCTCTGCGGTAATCATAGTATGCGCGGATATACTTCATATCCCCGTCAAAATACATCGGATCGGGAACCTTGCCGAATGCAGCACGCAGCCTTTTTTTCAAACTCATGGAGCCCTCCAAAACAGGAAAAATGTTTCACGCACGCCATGCGTCCCACGAAATAGAAAAGAGGGCATAAAATATCGCCAGCAGGGTGAAGACGATTGCAACCGCCAGGCTGATTTTCCGGGCCAGGCGCCAGCGTTTCCGGGTTGTTTCCGACGAAGCCTTTTTCCCCAGGCAAAACGAAAGCGCAAAAACGATCCACGCAACGGGCGCGATCACGATCCCGCCAAGCCCCGCGTAAAGGGTCAATCCAAGCAGTATATCCTGAAAATTGTAAAATCCGGAAGAAACCATTTAATCATCTCATACTGAACTCCCATAAAAAGATTGAAAAATGTTCTGAGCAGGAATTGCGCCAGACGAGGCGGAGGACGCAGGCGGGCTTGACGCCCGGCAAGGACGACAACGAAGTATGACACAATTCCTGCCGGAACAGGTTAAAGGTTTCTATGGGAGTTCAGTATCAAATCAAGTTGCAGGCTCAAACTTAAGTGACGGCCCAAATAAGCACGCCGAGGCGCAGCAGATTTGGCTGCCGGAACTTATGCAGAGCAGTGCGCCCCCTACAGACGGGTACAGACTGAAAGCAGACGGACAAGCAATGCTTGTCCCTACAGACGGGTACGGCATTGTTGTAACCTTTTCCCTCTTACCTCTTACTTCTTACCTGTCACCAGTCACCTGTCAATTGTCAATTGCCGGTGCGTCCGAGGTCTTTATCCCGGCAGCACTTTTTATACTTCAATCCGCTGCCGCAGGGGCAGGGGTCGTTGGGGCCGACCTTGATCTTCTTGACCACAGGCTGGCGCTTGACGGTGCCGTCTCCGCCGCCAGTGCCGGTTACGGTGGCGACCTTCTTGCGCTCCATATCCTTATCGCTGCGAATGCGGACGGCGAAGAGGCGGCGCACGGTCTCCTCCTTGATGGCATTGATCATGCCCTCAAACATCGCGAAGCCCTCGCGCTTATATTCCACCTTGGGATCCACGTTGCCGTAGGAGCGCAGGGAAATGCCCTGGCGCAGATCGGTCATGGCGTCGATGTTGTCCATCCAGTACTCATCCACGACCCGGAGCGTGATGACCCGCTCCACCTCGCGCATGGTTGCGCTGCCGTATTCGGCCTCCTTGGCGGCGTAGGCCTCGCGCATCAGGCCGAGCAGACGGTCCTTAACCTCCTGCTTGTCCAGCTTGTCGATCTCCTCGCGGGTCGGCGTCCAGGCGCCGGGCGCGATGAACTTGCCTTCAAACTGGGTCAGCAGCTCCTGCATCTGGGTCTCGTCCTCCACGCAGTCGGACTGGCCGAAGCTGTTCTCGACCTCGGAGTCCACCACGTAGCGCATCATGGCGTCGATGTTCTTTTGCAGATCCTCGCCGTTGAGCACCTGCATGCGCTGCTCGTAGATGACCTTACGCTGGGTGTTCATAACGTCGTCGTATTCGAGCACGTTCTTGCGGGCCTGGTAGTTGCGGCTTTCCACGGTCTTCTGGGCATTCTCGATCGCGCCGGAGAGCATCTTGGCGTCGATGGGCGTATCCTCGTCGATGCCCAGGGTCTCCATCATATTGATGATGCGCTCCGAGCCGAACAGACGCATCACGTCGTCCTGCATGGACAGATAGAAGCGGCTCTCGCCGGGATCGCCCTGACGGCCGGAACGGCCGCGGAGCTGATTGTCAATGCGTCTGGATTCGTGGCGCTCCGTGCCCACGATGTAGAGGCCGCCGGCCGCCCTGACCTTTTCGGCCTCGGCGTCGGTGATCTCCTTATATTTGTGATAGAGGGCGTCATAGTCGGCGCGGACAGCCAGGATCGCCGGGTCCTCCGTCTCGGAATAGGCGTTGGCCTCCATGAGCAGCTCCTCGGTCATATCCTCCCGCTTGCGGAGATCGGCCAGAGCCATATACTCGGGGTTGCCGCCCAGCACGATGTCGGTGCCGCGGCCCGCCATGTTGGTGGCGATGGTGACCGCTCCCAGCTTGCCGGCCTGAGCGACGATCTCCGCTTCCTTCTCGTGGAACTTGGCGTTCAGCACGACGTGGGAGATGTTCTCCTTTTTCAGCATTCTGGAGACCAGCTCGGACTTCTCAATGGAAATAGTGCCAACCAGGACGGGCTGACCCTTTTCGTGGCACTCCACGATCTGGCGAATGACCGCCCGGAGCTTTCCGGCCTCGGTCTTGTAGACCACGTCGGGGTTGTCCTTGCGGATGACCGGCTTGTTAGTTGGGATCTCCACCACGTCCAGGGCGTAGATCCCGTTGAATTCCTCCTGCTCGGTCATGGCGGTGCCCGTCATGCCGGAGAGCTTGCTGTACAGACGGAAAAAATTCTGGAAGGTGATGGTGGCGAGCGTCTTGCTCTCGCTCTCCACCTGGACGCCCTCCTTGGCCTCAATGGCCTGATGCAGACCCTCGTTGTAGCGGCGGCCGTACATCAGACGGCCGGTGGCCTCATCCACGATGATGACCTGGCCGTCCTTGACGACGTAGTCCACGTCCTTTTTCATGATGCCGCGGGCGCGCATAGCCTGGTTGATATGGTGAGCCAGGGTGGAGTTCTCCATGTCTGCCAGGTTCTCGACGTTGAAATACTGCTCCGCCTTCTTGATGCCTGCTGCGGTGAGCTGGACCGCACGGTCCTTCTCGTCCACGTAATAGTCGCAGTCGTCGTCGTCATGGGATTCCTTGTCGTCGGTGGTGGCGTAGACGCGCTTTTTCAGCCGGGAAACAAAGAAGTCCGCCATCTCGTAGAGCTTGGAGCTCTCGTCGCCCTTGCCGGAAATAATCAGCGGCGTCCTGGCCTCGTCGATCAGAATGGAGTCGACCTCGTCCACGATGGCAAAGCTGTGGCCGCGCTGAACCTGGTCCTGCTTATAGAGGGCCATGTTGTCACGCAGATAGTCGAAGCCCAGCTCGTTGTTGGTGCAGTAGGTAATGTCGGCGGCATAGGCCTTGCGGCGATCGTCGGGACCCATATCGTGGACGATCAGGCCAACGGACAGGCCCATGTAGCGGTAGACCTTGCCCATCCACTCGGAGTCACGCTTGGCCAGATAATCGTTGACCGTGACAATGTGGACGCCCTCGCCGCGCAGCGCATTGAGATAGGCCGGGAGAATGGCAACAAGGGTCTTGCCTTCACCGGTCTTCATCTCGGCGATCCGGCCCTGATGCAGGATAATGCCGCCGATGAGCTGGACGCGGTAGGGCCGCATTCCCAGCACGCGGAAGGCAGCCTCCCGAACGGCGGCAAAGGCCTCCGGCAGCAGATCGTCCAGCGTCTCTCCGTTCGCAATTCGTTCCTTGAATTCCGCGGTTTTGGCCCGAAGTTCTTCGTCGGAGAGGCCCTTCATTTGCGGCTCAAGCGCCTCGATTTTATCCACCAGCGGCGTCAGCTTCTTGACCTCGCGCTCAGAGGTGTTTCCAAACAGTTTCGTAATCAGTCCCATGACAGTTCCTTTCTTCGTTTGCGATCCGTTCGTCTGCCATCTTTCGGCTCGGATGCTCATTTCGAGATATTATAGCATACTTTCTCCTATAAAAAAAGTAAAATCTTACAAAAGTGGAAACTTTTTATAATACTACGTTTCTGACCGCATCTGCTGCCGCAGAATGCCCTCCAGCGTGCGGCCGTCGGTCTTTGCATCCATGGCGTAGTCCGCGAAGTCCTCCGCGTAATCGGAAAATTCCTCGCGCAGGGCGTCGTAGGCACGCGCTGCCTGCCGGGTCCGCAGCCACGCCGCACGCAGGGCTTCCGGCAGCGGGTTTGTGTTCTGCGGTTTCGGCGTTTGCAGACGCAGCTTTCTTCCCGTCAGAAGATAGTGCAGGGTTGTCAGCTTTCTCGCCCGCGCCGTATTCCGTTCCGCAAGTTTGGCCAGCGTGGCGCTCCCCTGCCCCCGCATGCGGCGGGCAATGGCCCGCAGCGAGGCGGCGTCCGCCCGCTGTTCCAGAATCATCGCTTCCAGCCGCTCGGGCAGCACGGCCTCCTCTGCCGTCATACCGCCGGGTCCTTTTACGCGGGCCCAAACCGCCTGTTCTGTTTGCAAATCCATCTCGCATACCACCTTTCGTTTTATGGTATGCAAACCGGCGGAGCTCCGTGCATCGGAGCCCCGCCGGTTTATCGTAAAACCCCGGCCACCGGCCGCTAAAACCCAACCCTTCACCGTGAGAACACCGGCAGCGACGCATAATAATACGTGCCAGTGCGGTACAGGGTGAGCTCCACTACGTCTCCCGGCTCGTGCGCGGAGATAATTTGCTCAAATTCCTCCAGATTGTTGACCGTGACGCCGTCCACGGAACAAATGACGTCATACCGGCTCAAGCGGCGATAGGGCGGCGTTGCGTCGATCCAGAGGCGGCCCGGAAAGCCGAACGTATACAGATACTCCTCCGGGATCTCTGCCACCTCCAGGCCCAGCCAACGGTACTCCGAGGTCTCTGCGCGCGCAAAGGCTTCGAGGATCTCGGTCATATCCCGCGCGGAGACTGCAAGGAAGGAGTCCTGATCGGAGGCGAGCCGTTTGCCGATGGGCGTCGTCAGCCCGACCACCAGGCCATGGCCATCCAGAATGGGACAGCCGTAGCCCACGCCGTTGCGCTGCGCGGAGCTCTCCAGCACCGTATACGCATAGCTGCCGACGGTTACGCTCCCTTGGGCCGACAGCATGCCGTCGTAAAATACGTTCGGGATCTGGCTGCCGTATGGGTTGCAGATACAGTAGACGCCGTCTCCGATGCGCAGCTCGCTTTCCTCGGCAAAGGTGACGGTTGGCAGTTCCTTCGCCTCGATCTTCAGCAGGCACAGGCCGGTGCCCCACTCCTCCCGCACGCAGTCCGCAACGTACTGCGTACCGTCGGGAAAAACAACCGAAAAAGCGGCAGCGTTGGTCTGTGCGTCGATGGCGGTCAGGATATAGCCGTCTTCGCTGATCACCACGCCGGTATAGGAGACCGTTCCGTAATAGGTCTCCATCCGGACGCAAATGACGGCAGGAGAAACCTGCGCATAGATCTCGCTCGGTGTCAGCGTCTCGCCGCTGCCGACTGCAAGGTGCAGCTCCACCGAGCCGGTCACCGCATCCGGATCAGGTACAAAAATATCCTCCGCCGTAATCTCCAGCCTTTGGATGGTTTCCTCCGCGAGCTGGGTCGTTTCCAGAATCGGCACGGAAATCACCCAGTCTTCGTCCGGCCCGTTGCTGCGCATCTTTAGGAGGTTTGACAAAATGGAATAGGTACTGCCGGCAATCATCAGCAGACTGACAAAGATCAGGATCCAGGATCGGTCGCGCTGGGGCTGCGGCTTTGTGGAGGTGCCGTAGAAGCCCTCCGGGCGAACCGGCTCACGGTCCTCGGGGATCTCATGTACCTCGGCCTCTATGGGGAACCGCTTATCTTCCATCATGTACACCTCCTTGTCTGTTTGTTATAGGGATTCCGCCCGACGCTCGGCAGTCTGCCTGCCGGGATCAGAGGTTCACCTTCGGCATCGTAAAGGAGAACTCCGTCACGCCGTCGCGGCTGGTGACGTAAATATCCTCCTCGTGCCCCAGGATGATCGTCTTAACGATATACAGGCCGAGACCCCAGCCGTTCCGGTCCTCGGAACGGCTCTTGTCCGTCTTGTGGAAGCGGTTAAATACCAGCGGAAGCTCTTCCGGCGGGATCGTCGGCCCGGTGTTGCGCACCGCGACGAGGTATTTGCCGCCCTTGGCCTGCGAGACGCGCAGACCGAGCTCCCCGCCGTCCGGGCAGAATTTCACCGCGTTGTCGATCAGGTTATAGACCACCTGCGTGATCGCGTCCGGGTCCGCATAGGTCCCGGCGCCCTGATCGGGCAAATCCACCTTGACCTCCAGGTGCTTGACGTTGATCTGCTGCTCAAAGCTCAACAGGACTTCTCCGACCGTCTGACAGAGGTCAAAGTTCCGCTTACGCTCGTCCGGGATCCCCTGATCCTGGATCCGGGAGATATCCAGCATGGACCGCACCAGGCGGGACAGGCGTTTGACCTCTCCGGCTGTGATCGCCATATACTTGGCCTGCTGCTCCGGCGGGATCGTCCCGTCCAGCATGCCCTCCATGTAGCCGGAGATCGTCGTCATCGGCGTTTTCAGCTCGTGGCTGACGTTGGCCACGAAATCCTGACGGTTCTGCTCCGCCTTTGCCAGCGCCTGGGCCATATTGTTAAAGGCCATGGCCAGCTCGTTGAGCTCCGCGGTGTCGGTGTCGTCCACGTCCACGCGGACGTCCATCTGACCGTGCGCCATACGGCGGGCCGCAACCGTCATCTGCTTGATGGGCTTCATCTGGCGCTGTGTAATGAACCAGACCATGGGAACCGCAATCACAATGACCGCAAGAATCACCAGTGCATTGATTCGCCCGGCCTTGGTCATCCGCTTGTTCACCGCCGCGGCGGAATAAGAGCTGACCACATAACGAACCGCTCCGGTCCTGGTCCGAACCATGCGCACGGCGGCGATGCGGTTTTCCCGGTAACAGCCGATCTCCAGGTTTTCCCGACAGACGGCGGCATCCGGGGATGCGGAATCCAGAAATTCATGGGCAAACTGGTAACCCAGATGCTGACAGTTCTGCAGGCTGCACGAACAGGCGATGATCGTCCCGCTCTCGTTGCAAACCACGGTATCGTTGCCTGTCGCGCGGGCCGTATAGTTGAGCTGAACGCAGAGCTGTTCGTGGGTCCGTACGGTGTTGGCGCCCAGAAGCTCCGTCATGTCCGAGGCCGCATCGGCAGAAGCCTTCAGTTCCTCGGAGATCACTTCGACCGTCAAGCGCTTGTACAGCACTTGGGTCGCCATGCTCAAAAGGAGAAGCGTCAGAAAGATCACGAGCACGATCAGCGTGATCTGTCCGCCGAAGCTGCGTTTCACGGCTTACACCACCTCAAACTTATAGCCGACGCCCCAGACGGTCTTGAGCGACCACTGATCAGACACGCCCTCCAATTTTTCGCGCAGACGCTTGATGTGGACGTCCACCGTGCGGGTATCGCCGAAATAGTCGAAGCCCCAGACCTCGTCGAGCAGCTTGTTGCGCTGGTAGACCCGGTTGGGCGTGGAGGCCAGGTGATAGAGCAGCTCCATCTCCTTGGGCGGCGTGGGGATCTTCTTGCCGTCCACGGTGAGCTCGAAGGAATCCATGTCAATGATCAGCTTGTCGAAAATCAAACGATGGTTGTTCTTTTCCGGCAAATTACCGGAACGGCGCAGCACGGCCTCGATCCTGGCCAGAAGCTCCTGGACCTCAAAAGGCTTGGTGATATAGTCGTCGGCCCCCGATTTCAAGCCGCTGACCTTGTCCTCCGTCTCGCCCTTTGCAGTTAACATAATAATCGGTGTTTTTGCTTCCGCACGAATCGCGCGGCAGACGGCCCAGCCGTCCATGACCGGCAGCATCAGATCCAGCAGGACCAGATCGGGCTGGAAACGGCGGAATGCCTCCAGGCCCTTGCCGCCGTCCGAGGCGATACACACCTCATAATTCTCTTTTTCCAAATACAGCCGAAGCAGATCGGCAATGTTATTGTCGTCCTCTACGATCAAAACTTTTGTCGCCATTGGAAAAGCCTCCTCTCTTCTTTACATAATTCGCTAATGATATTATAGCGCAGGAAAGCTGAAATCGGTGAATATTTTGTAAATAGTTCTGAGAGTTTGTTTTAACACGCTTTCTGCATCTTGCATTTTCCCCCGCCTCCCCCTATAATAAACGAAACACGCAAAACAAGGAGGCGCATCGAAATGGAATTCCGTGTACTGGCCGTCGGAGACGTCTGCGGCAGCACAGGACTGGACTATTTGCAGCGGAGGCTGCGCACGATCCGCCGGGAACGCGGCGTGGATTTCTGCGTGGTCAACGGAGAAAACGCCTCCGGGGTCGGCATCACGCCGAAACAGGCGGAGCAGATTTTGGACGCCGGGGCCGACGTCATCACCCTCGGCAACCACAGCTACAACCAAAAGGCGATCGCGGACTATCTGGACGACAGCCGCTTTATCCTTCGCCCTGCCAACGATTCCCCGCTCTACCCCGGCCGGGGCGTCGGGGTCTACGACACAAAAATCGGACCCGTGACCGTCGTGAACCTGATTGGCCGCTGCAACATGGCCTTTGGGCCGGACAACCCCTTCCTGCTGATGGAACGCCTGTTGAAGCAGATCGACACCAAAATCATTCTGGTGGATTTCCACGCGGAGGCCACATCGGAAAAGCTCGCGCTGGGCTACCACTTGGACGGGAAGGTCTCCGCGCTTTGGGGCACCCACACCCACGTCCCCACGGCGGACAATCAGGTGCTCCCGAACGGAACCGGCTACGTGACCGACCTCGGCATGACAGGCCCCGTCCATTCCGTGCTGGGCGTCCGGGTCGAGCAGTCCATCACGACCTTCCGCGGTGGGCTGAACTCCCGCTATGAGACAGCCCCCGGCCCCTGCAAGTTAGAGGGCGTGCTCTTCACACTGGACAGCGAGACCGGCCGCTGCCTGTGCGCGGAAAGAGTCATAGACAGGTAACAGGTAAGAGGTAAAAGGGAATAGGGAATAAGCCTGCACCAGTCCGTAGGGGCGCACAGCTCTGCATAAGTTCCGGCAGCCAAATACGCTGCGCCACGGTTTGCATATTGGGGCCGTCCCTTAAGTGTGCGCCAGCCGTTCCCCATCCGCACCCGACCGTAGCGCGGGCAATTTGCCCGCCGTCCCCCGCGTCCCTCGGGACGAGAAACCCGTCCCCTACGCCCTGTAGCAGTGGTCCTATCTCCGCGTCGCTGTCTGCCCGCAATCGTCAGAAAAGCGCCCCGCAAGGAGCGCTTTTCTATGTCCTATTCACTGCTGCGGCTGAACCGGGAAGCCGTATTTCTCCGAAAGATCCTCCCAGCCGTTGCAGGACGAGGGGAGGGCGATAATTCCTACCCGGGAGCCCTTTGCTTCCCCAATGGCCGGACTATCTCCAATGATGGCAAAACAGAGCCCATCCTCCCCGGGGGCGAAGCGGATCAGCAGTCTGGTCGGGCCGCCAGACCAAGTTTTCATCGCTGCATCCCCCATAGGAAAGAAATACTCATAATCCAGGCGCGCAACGTCGCCGATCAGCCCTTCCCATTCTGCCGGATCAACGGCGCGGAGCACCCGGTATTCCAATTCATCCTCAAACCCCGCCGTCTTGGTCAGTTCGATCAGCTCAACGGATTGAATCTGGTCGAGCTGATCCCGGTAGTCGCAGTGGCCGCGCACCTGCGCGGCCATAAATCCCCAGAAAAGCGATACGCGCCATGGTCGCGCAGGTGCGCAGCCACTACGGAGCTGGTGCGACTGAATAGATTTGCCCCATATCGGAATCTGTGTCTGTCAAAGGCGACAGCAAGCGCAGCAGCATGACGATGCGCGGGAACTCGCGATCGCGCCACGGCTGCGCCATCGCATCTGCTGTTCGGGGATGTGCCTTGCCAGCAGATCCGCTTCCATATTGGAGATAGCAGCCAGGGCAAGCTCCCTGGCTTGCCGCTCTGTCGCACCGGCGGCGTGCTCCCGGTCATAGACCGTTTGCGCTTTTTCGATGTATTCGTTTCGCAGCGCGCGGAGTTCCGCCGAGCCGCAGCATGGTCCAAAGCGAGCCTTGACGATCTTTCGCATGACGTTTCGCATGATGCTTCCCTCTCTGTTATTTTCTTTTACATGCATTATACGACCGGGGGAAAGCCCTGTCAAGACCAATCCAAAGCAACAGTCGTCAGCAGGCATCAGGCAATAGGAGACGGGGAACGCGGATTCTTCCCTTCGGTCAGAATGACAGGCGGGGAAGTCTGTAGCGCCGGCAATCTGCCGGCCTAAGGCAACAGTCACCAGTCACCAGGGATCAGGAATCCGAGGAAAGCCTTCCCCTTGAGGGGACACAACAGTCCGGGGGACTGTTGTGGATTTTATCGCCAGTGCGGCTGCTATGCTGGCGCAACTGGAAACCTTCAGCGCTGGTGGCACGGCGAAGCCATGACGGATGAGGTGGAGTTCCGATCACGCACCGGCTTCCGTAGCGACGCACTGCTTAATTCTTCGCTCTTCCCTGCGTGCCGCGCCCCCTACAGCAGCTCCCGCAGGCGTTCGGTCAGTTCCAGCCCGGGAGGCGTCAGCGGCAAGCGGCAGGGACCGCAGTCCAGGCCGGACAGGGCCAGCGCCGCCTTGATGGGAATCGGGTTCACCGTGGAGAACAGCGCCTCGATCATAGGCTGCTGCTCCTGTTGGAGGCTCAGTGCCCGCGCATATTCCCCGCGCAGGGCAGCGTCCGTCAAGGACTTGACCTCCTTCGGCCGCAGGTTGGAGAGCACAGAAACGACGCCCAGCGCCCCGCAGACCATAAAGGGCAGGATGCGGTCGTCGCAGCCGCAGTAGATTGGGAAGTCCGGCCCGCAGAGCGCGTGCAGCGTCAGCACCCGCCCCACGTCCGGATCGGCCTCCTTGATCCCGGCCACGGTGTCCAGCTTTGACAGCGCCGCGCAGGTCTCCGGCTCGATGCGCACGTTTGTCCGGGACGGCACATTGTAGAGCAGGATCGGCAGCTTCGTCGCCTCCGTGACCGTCTCATAGTGTGCAAGCAATCCCTCCTGCGTGCAGCGGTTGTAGTAGGGCGTGACGCAGAGCAGCGCGTCCGCGCCGAGCGCGGCTGCGGCCTTGGCCGTCTCGGCAGCGGCTCTGGTATCATTGCCGCCGGTTCCGGCTATAATCTTTGCCTTGCCGTCGCAGAAGCGGACACAGTGCGCAATCAGCGCCAGCAGCTCCGCCCGCTCCAGCGTGGCAGCCTCCCCGGTCGTCCCGCCCGCGACCAGGGCCTCCACCCCGGCCTCCAACTGCCGCTCCAGCAGCCGGTCGAGGGCAGCAAAGTCAATCCCGTAGCTGTCAAACGGCGTCACCAGCGCCGTACAGGTCCCGCGAAAGATGGGTTGTTTCATATTTGTTCCTCCGATAATAATTTGGATATGAAGTATTTGCTTACGCAAATATGAAGTATGCTGCGCGTATGAAGTGTGCTGCGCACATGAAGTATGGCTGCACCATATTTTACATCACGGGAAGCTTTCTCGCTTTGTCCATATTGCCGCGGGCAATACTTCATATCCGCAACAGCGGATACTTCATATTCCGCAGGAATACTTCATATCGCGTCAGCGATACTTCATTCTATTGTCCTGCTCCGGCAAATATACCGTTGACGAACCGTTCAAAACCATGTATAATACGACCACTTATGAATCAAAATGAGGGATTGCTTTGAAAACCCACGACTTTTACTATGACCTTCCCCAGGAGCTGATCGCCCAGACGCCGCTGGCGCAGCGGGACAGCTCCCGGCTGCTGGTCCTGAACAAAAGCACCGGCGCCGTCGAGCACCGGCATTTTCATGATATTCTTGACTATCTGCGCCCCGGCGACTGCCTGGTGCTGAACAACTCCCGCGTGCTTCCTGCCCGGTTGCTCGGCAAGCGGGCCACAGGCGGCGCCGTGGAGGTGCTGCTGCTCAAGGATACCGGAAACGACGTCTGGGAGTGCCTGACCAAACCCGGCCGCAAGACCCCCGTCGGCGCGGAGCTCTCCTTCGGCGAGGGCCTGCTGACGGCCACTGTCGTCGAGGCCAGGGAGGACGGCAACAAGCTGGTGCAGTTCCACTATCAGGGGATCTTCCTGGAGATCCTGGAACAGCTCGGCAAGATGCCGCTGCCGCCCTATATCAAGGAGGAGCTGCAGGATCAGGAGCGCTACCAGACCGTCTATTCCAAGGTCAACGGCTCCGCTGCCGCACCGACCGCAGGGCTCCACTTCACGCCGGAGCTGCTGGACGCGATTCGGGCCAAGGGCGTCAATCTGGCCTGGGTCACGCTCCACGTCGGACTCGGCACCTTCCGCCCCGTCAAGGCTGAGGAGATCACCGACCACCACATGCACGCGGAATTCTGCATGCTCTCCGCCGAGACCGCGGCGCTGCTCAACCAGACCAGACAGGCGGGCGGGCGGATCGTCTGCGTCGGCACCACCTCCTGCCGCACCATTGAGAGCTTCGCCGCGGACGACGGGAGCTTCTCGGAGAAGTCCGGCTGGACCGACATCTTCATCTACCCGGGCTACCGCTTCAAGGCCATGGACGCCCTGATCACCAACTTCCACCTGCCAGAAAGCACGCTGATCATGCTCGTTTCGGCCTTTGCCGGACGGGAGACCGTGCTGAACGCCTACAAGATCGCCGTCGAGGAGCGCTACCGCTTCTTCTCCTTCGGCGACGCGATGTTTATCTACTGAGGAGACGACCATGTTTGAATGCTTGAAAACCGAGGGAAAAGCCCGGCGCGGCGTGTTCACCTGCGCCCACGGCACGGTCCAGACCCCGGTGTTTATGAACGTCGGCACGCAGGCAGCCATCAAGGGCGGTCTCAGCGCCGAGGACCTGAAACGCATCGGCTGCCAGGTCGAGCTTTCCAACACCTACCACCTCCATCTGCGCCCCGGAGACCAAATCGTTCGGCAGTTAGGCGGTTTACATAAGTTTATGACCTGGGACGGGCCGATTCTGACGGATTCCGGCGGCTTTCAGGTCTTCTCCCTGGCCAGTCTGCGAAAGATCAAGGAGGAGGGCGTGTACTTCGCCTCTCACATCGACGGCCGGAAGATCTTCATGGGGCCGGAGCAGAGCATGCAGATCCAGTCCAACCTGGGCTCCGATATCTGCATGGCCTTCGACGAGTGCGTGGAGAACCCTTCGCCGCGCGAGTACGTGAAGCAGTCTATGGCTCTCACCTACCGCTGGCTGCTGCGCTGCAAGGCGGAGAACGCCCGGCTCAACAGTCTGCCCGACACCGTGAACCCGCAGCAGATGCTCTGGGGCATCAACCAGGGCGGCGCCTACGCGGACCTGCGCATCGAGCACGCCAAGATGATCGCGGATCTGGATCTGCCGGGCTATGCGATCGGCGGGCTGGCCGTGGGCGAACCCACAGAAGTCATGTATGAGATCATCGAGGCCGTGGAGCCCTATCTGCCCGCGGACCGAACCCGCTACCTGATGGGCGTGGGGACCCCGTCGAATATCATTGAGGCCGTCTGGCGCGGCGTGGACTTCTTCGACTGCGTCATGCCCGCCCGAAACGCCCGCCATGCGCGGCTCTTCACTTGGGAGGGCGCCATCAACCTGAAAAACGCAAAGTACGAGCTGGACGACACGCCCATCGACCCCCAGTGCGACTGTCCCGTCTGCCGCCGCTATTCCCGGGCCTATCTGCATCATCTGTTCAAAGCCGAGGAAATTCTTGCGCTGCGGCTGAGCGTGATGCACAATCTCTACTTCTACAACAAGCTCATGGAACGGATCCGCGATGCGCTGGACGAGGGTCGCTTTGCCGCGTTCCGGGCGGAGTATTCAGAAAAACTCAGCCGAAAAATCTGATTTCATACTTGCATTATCGACCGATCCCATGTATAATACTTAGGATTTCAAACTGGAGGTATTCTGAATGTTATCATTTTTGAGAATCATTGCCACGGCAACAGATGCGTCTTCCGGTTCCATGACCACGATGCTGATTATGATGGTGGGCCTGTTCGCTGTCATGTACTTCATGGTCATTCGTCCGGAGAACAAGAAGAAGAAAGAGCAGGAGGCCCTGCGCAACTCCCTGCACAAGGGCGATAAGATCACCACCATCGGCGGCATCATGGGCAAGATCGTCGACATCAAGGACGACAAGATCATCCTGGAGATCGGCGAAGATCAGGTTCGGCTCGAGATGCAGAAGTGGGCCGTCATGACCAACCATACCGCCGAAAAGGAAAAGAGCAAGCGCGCTGCCGAGGCCAAGGAAGCCGCGCAGAAAGCCAGAGAAGAAAAAATCCGCGAAAAGGAAGCCAAAAAAACCGAAAAGGATATGCGCTGATCGATCCGCGGTATCATGATTGCAGGCAGACCGTCCGCAGCGGATCGGTCTGCCTGCCGTTTTTTTGTCGGGGCTTGTATTTTTCCCCGTTTTGGTTTATACTAATGACGAAGAGGAGGTGTGACCATGCCCCATGGTTTTATCAACGACATGCTGGACGTCAAGCTGTTGATCCTGTACATCACCAACCGTCTGCTTTATCCCGCGGACACACAGACGCTCTATGAGCTCTGCCTGCAGGATGACAAGCTCAGCTATTTCGACGTGATGCAGGCGGTGCCGCAGATGGTGGAATCCGGCCATCTGGAAGAAAAAGACGGCGGTTTCGTCATCACCGACAAGGGCCGTGAGGCTGCCGAGATCACCAAGGATTCTCTCGCTTATCCGGTCACCCAGCGGGCGGCCCGGGCCGTGGAGCGCTTCAACCGGGAGGTACGCCGCGAAAGCTTCGTGCGCACGGAGGTACTCGAGCGGCCCGACGGCGAAGCCCTGGCCGTCATGCACCTGGACGACGAAATGGGCTCGCTGATTACGATCGAATACACCTGCCCTTCCGCCCGTCAGGCAGCCTTCCTGACCAAGGCTTTCCCCGCCAAGGCGGACAAGCTCTATCAGCTCATCACCGAAACTCTGACGACAAAAGATGAAGTTGATGAAAATGCCCCTTGATTATATGCCAAAATGTGGTATAATAATACCAGAGAGATCAGTCGGTTTCTCAAAGCACTTGAAAGGAGCGACGCAATATGAAAATCCAGATCAATGAGAAGAAGGTCTCCCTTCCGAAGAACGTCCACGCCTACGCCGAGAAAAAGGTCACCAAGCTGGAGCGTTACTTCCGGGACGACGCGGAAGCCTTTGTCGCTTTTTCCGTTGAAAAGAACCGCAACGTGGTGGAGCTGACCGTTCACGCCTCCAACACCTACTTCCGCGCCAGTGAGAGCACCTCGGATATGTTCGCCTCCATTGACGCAGCCGTATCCGACATCGAGCGCCAGATCCGCAAGAACAAGACCCGTCTGGCCCGCAGAATCCGTCAGGACGCCTTCGTCCGCAGCGCCGAGCTGGAAACCTCCTTCGTTCCCGACGTGGAGGACACCGAGGATTATAAGCTCATCCGTATCAAGGAGTTCACCATGATGCCCATGAGCCGCGACGAGGCCATTCTGCAGATGAATCTGCTGGGTCACAGCTTCTTCGCCTTCCGCGATGAGGATGCCGATGGCGCGTTTGCGGTCGTCTATCGGCGGAACGACGGCGATTACGGTCTTCTGGAAGACGTTCGTTGATATAAGATAGGACGTTTCCAAAGCACAGGATTTCACGCAGGGGACGGTCAACCGTCCCCTGCGCTCGCACATGGAGTTTTCGGAGGTTGCCTATGACAAGACGCATGGTACTGTACGAGGTCGGGAAGGCGCTGCTGATTCTGGCAGAGATCGCCATCGTGGCCTTTATTGGGTACACAGTCGCGCTGCTGCTCTGGTTTGCCATTCAGTATGCGCTATCCGGTATCAGCTCGGAGCTCCTGACGCAAATCGCAGACGGCCTGCCGGATCGCGCGGCCTTTCTGGGCAAGTATATCCGCTTCTTCAACACCGGCATGACAGCAAAAGAGGTCATCTCCCAGTTGATCCGCCACGCCGTGATTCTTGCGGCGGGAATCGGTCTGCTGACTGTTGCAAGGCTTTGCATGCGCAGATTGGAACGCGAATTCAAGCAGCGATATATGCCGGAAGTCCTGGAGCAAACCTTCTCCGATTTCACCTATGAAGCCAAACGCCGCAGCGCCGTGGAGGAAATTCTCTGCGACGTCGGCCTGCTCAGCACTGTGGAGCGCTACTACACCGCGAACCGGCTGGAGGGGCTGTACCGTGACTGCTGGGTTGCGTCCCAGGAGATCATCTGCGGCGGCGTCTACGAGGACGACTATACCAGCCACAAGGTCAAGGTACGCGGCCAGTGGCTGACGATCCGCCTTAACACAGACTTTGAAAGCATCGTGATTCTGGAAGCCCGCGGGACGAAAAACCGTTTTTCACACCGCGGCCTTGCCCGGCAGATGGTAGAATTGCAGCCGGATCACGAGGGGCTCGCCCAGCAGTTCCGCTGCTTTGCAGATTCTCCCGAGGAGTTTCGGAACCTGCTCACGGTGGAAATGGCGGAAAAGCTTCTGTCCATGATCGACCGTTATCCGGACTTCTGTGTGATCTTCCGCCACGGTTGCATCCACATTCTGATCCGCCGCCGTTCCTTCAATCGCCGTTGGGAGCCCCTGTGTCCCTTCTGTTTCCCGCAGCTCAAACGGGAAGCCCACCGGCTCTACGGCCCGTTGATGGATTTCACGGATATGTTGTTGGAATAAAACCTGACATGAAAATGAGACAGGAGGAACTCCTCCTGCCTCATTATTTTATTTGTTCATACTGAACTCCCATAAAAAGATTGAAAAATGTTCTGAGCAGGAATTGCGCCAGACGAGGCGGAGGACGCAGGCGGGCTTGACGCCCGGCAAGGACGACAACGAAGTATGACACAATTCCTGCCGGAACAGGTTAAAGGTTTCTATGGGAGTTCAGTATCAAGCCTTGTCCTGCGCGATCAGGCGCTTGAGCGCCTCCACGGAAACGCGGACGGAGGCGGAGGTGTCTTCGTTCATGGTCTGATCGAGGCCCGCAGCCTCCCGCTCCTGATTCCAAATCACGTGGAAACAGGAGCCGCAGCGCACGCCAAGCGCGTCCGCCACGACGAAGAGCGCGGCGGACTCCATCTCGGAGGCCAGAACGCCCAGCTTTTTCCAGGCCTCCCACTTGTTCAGCAGCTCATAGGAAACCGGCATTTTGTTGGGGCTGTGCTGGCCGTAGAAGGCATCCTTGCACTGCACCACGCCGACGTGGGTAGTCTTGCCGAGGGCAAGGGCGGCGTCCCGCAGGGCCAAAGTCACGTCCAGATTGGCCACGGCGGGGTACTCGATCGGAGCGTATTCGCAGGAGGTATGCTCATAGCGGATCGCGCCGGTGGCGACGACGATGTCGCCGGATTTGACCTTGAGGTTAATGCCGCCACAGGTGCCGGTGCGGATAAAGGTATGCGCGCCGATGTTGTGCAGCTCCTCCATGGCGATAGAGGCCGAGGGGCCGCCGATGCCCGTGGAGCAGACGGAAACCTTCTCACCCAGCAGATAGCCGGTGTAGATGTTGTATTCGCGGTTTTGACCCACGTGATGGGCGTCGTCAAAGAGCGCGGCAATGGACGCGCAGCGCCCCGGGTCCCCCGGCAGAATCACATATCGGCCCACGTCTCCTTCCACGCAGTGGATATGAAATTGCTTTTCAAGCTGTTGCATGTGGTTACTCCTTTCAAACATTTTCAGTTGGGCGGGCGGCCAATGGCCGCCCCTACGGTGATGTGCGGGCGGGCGCACACTTTGCGCCCCTACAGTTCAAACAGGGAAACCTGACTTGTCATCGGTAAACTTCCGAACGCACCCGCTTCCCGCAGGGTCTCAATATGGGTCTGAGAAACCTTGGGGCAGGCAGCGGAAAATTCCTCAATGGAGATAAAGGTCTTGCCGCGGCGGCCCTCAGCAATGTCCTTGGCCGCGTTCTCACCAAGGCCGGAAATTGCCACGAAGGGGGGCAGCAGTTTTCCGTCCTTTGGTACAAATTTCACCGCATCGGATTCATAAATGGACACAGGCAGGAACTCAAAGCCGCGCAGATAGAACTCATAGACGGCCTCCAGCGTGGTCAAAAGCTGGTCGTCCTTGTCGCTGCGGTCCTCCATCGCCTGCAAGCCCTCGAGCGCGGCCAGGCATTCCTCCTTGCCCTTGCACATGACGGAGGCGTCGAAGCCGCCCTTCTGGCTGCGGCGGTAGAAGTAGGCCGCGTAGAAGGCCAGGGGCTCGTGGACCTTGAACCAGGCAATCCGGAAGGCCATCATGACGTAGGCTGCGGCGTGAGCCTTGGGGAAGAGATACTTGATCTTCTTGCAGGAGCCGATGTACCATTCCGGTACGCCAGCCGCCTTCATTTCTTCCTCCGCCCCATCTGGAAGGCCTCTCCCCTTTCGGACCGCCTCCATGATCTTGAAGGAGCGCTTGTCCGGCATGCCGCACTGGATCAGATAGTTCATAATGTCGTCGCGGCAGCCGATGGCCTGGGAGACGGTGGCCGTCTTGGAGAGAATCAAATCCCGGGCGTTGCCCAGCCAGACGTCGGTTCCGTGGGAGAAACCGGAGAGCCGGATCAAGACGTCAAACTGCGTCGGCTGGGTCTCTTTGAGCATGCCTCGGGTGAAACCCGTGCCAAACTCAGGAATGGCCACGGCTCCGGTCTGGCCCAGGATCGGATCGTCCTCGAAGCCAAGGACCTTGGAGGAGGTGAAGATGGACATGGTGTCCTTGTCGTCGAGGGGGATTTTCTGGGGATCCACCCCGGTCATGTCCTGCAGCATGCGGATCATAGTCGGGTCGTCGTGGCCCAGCATATCCAGCTTCAGCAGGTTTTCCTCCATGGGGTGGTAGTCGAAGTGGGTCGTGATCCACTCGGATTCGTGGTCGTCCGCCGGGTGCTGCACCGGGCAGAAGTCCCAGATCTGGTTCTCCTGCGGGATGACCACGAGGCCGCCCGGGTGCTGGCCCGTGGTGCGCTTGACGTCCACGCAGCCCATGGCCAGCCGGGTCTCCTCAGCGCGGCTGGCCTTCAAGCCCCGCTCGGACAGGTATTTTTTCACGTAGCCGAAGGCGGTCTTGTCCGCCACGCCGCCGATCGTGCCGGCGCGGAAGACGTGGGACTTGCCGAACATTTCCACGCAGTAAGCGTGGGCTTTGGCCTGGTATTCGCCGGAGAAGTTCAGGTCGATGTCGGGAACCTTGTCGCCGCCGAAGCCCAGGAAAGTCTCAAACGGGATGGCGAAGCCGTCCTTCTCGAACGGCGTCCTGCATTTGGGGCAGACGGCGTCCGGCAGATCCGCGCCGCAGTTGCAGCCTGCGGGCACCTCAAACGTCGTGTACTTGCAGTCCGGGTTGGGGCAGCGGTAGTGCGGCGGCAGAGAGTTGACCTCCGTGATGCCGGAAAGAAACGCCACCAAAGACGAGCCCACGGAGCCCCGGGAGCCGACCAGATAACCGTGCTCCAAAGAGTTTTGCACCAGCTTCTGGGCGGAGATATAGATCACGTCGTAATGGCAGTTGATGATGTCGCCGAGCTCGGTCTCCACGCGCTTGGTGATGATCTCGGGCGGGTTGTCGCCGTAGAGGCGCTGCAGCTTGCCGTAGACCAGAGATTTGAGGTCCTCCACAGAGTTCTCGATCTTTGGCGCGTAGAGATTGTGCGGCGTCGGACGGACCCAGTCACACATATCGGCGATCAGGTTCGTGTTCTTCACCACGATCTCCTGCGCTTTTTCCTGACCGAGGTAGGAGAATTCCTCGAGCATTTCGTCGGTCGTGCGGAAATAAAGCGGATTCGGCCGGTCGCAGTCCTCAAAGCCCTTGGAAGCCAGCAAAATGCGACGGAAGATTTCGTCTTCGGGGTTCAGAAAGTGGACGTCGCCGGTGGCGCAGACGGGCTTTTCCACCACCTCGCCCAGACGAACCACGGTGCGGTTGAAGTCCTTCAAGTCCTCCTCTGTCTCGGCCATGCCGTTTTGCAGCATAAAGCGGTTGTTGGCAAGCGGCTGAACCTCTAAGAAATCGTAGAATTCCGCGATCCGCTTCAGCTCCTCCCAGGGCTTTTTCTGCACGATAGCCGTGAACAGCTCGCCCGCCTCGCAGGCGGAGCCGATGATCAAACCCTCCCGCCAGCGCAGGAGCTCAGACTTCGGGATCACCGGCGCGCCGTTGCCGCCGCGGCGTGTGTGGAAGTAATAGAGGTTGGAGAAGGAAATCAGGCGGTAGAGATTCCGCAGGCCGAGAGAATTCTTTGCAAACAGGATGATATGGTGGATGCGCTGATCTTTGGGCGTGGGATGGGAGCCAAAGTCCATACTCCCCGCGGCTGAATTGACCGCCTGGAGCCGATCCACGCCCCGCTCCAACAGCATCCGGGCAAAGCGGTCGTAGAGCAGACCGCAGGTAACGGCGTCGTCGGTGGCCCGGTGGTGGGCAAAGTCCGGCAATTCGAAATATTCCGCCAGCACGTCCAGCTTGCGCTTGGTGAACTGGGGCAGCAGATCGTAGGCCAGCCCCAGGGTATCCACGCAGGTTGGATGAAAGGGCAGCTTGAGGCGGCGGCAGGCCGCCTTCATCATGCTCAGGTCGTAATTCGCGTTGTGGGCCACCAGGGGCAGCTCTCCGCAGAAATCCAGGAAGGCGGTGATGGCCTCCCGCTCCGAGGGCGCGCCGACCAGCATCTCGTCGGTGATCCCGGTCAGCTCCACGATGGTCTCCGACAGCGTACACTCGGGGTCCACAAAGGTATTGAATTTTTCGAGGATCTGATCCCCGCGCATCCGCGCCGCGCCGATCTCGATGAGCCGGTCGCGTTCGGGGGAAAGGCCGGTCGCCTCCACGTCGAATGCGACAAACTCGCCGTTCAGCGGGCCGTCCCGGTCTCCGATGACGCAGGGGCGATAGGTCTTTGCGCGTTCCGGCGTCAGATCCGTGTCCACGTCGTTGATGAAGTAGCCCTCGCAGCCGTAGAGGATCTTGATGGGCTCTTCCGTTCCTGCAATCGTGGTCTTGGCGTTGGCCAGCGCGTCAGTGAAGGAATGGGCCACGCCGTGGTCGGTAATGGCAATCGCCCGGTGGCCCCATTTTGCCGCCTGCGCAATGGCGTCGGACGTGACGGTGATGGCGTCCATGGCGGACATCTTCGTGTGCAGGTGGAGCTCCACGCGCTTCTCGGGGGCGTTGTCCTTCCGCACCGGGCGCTTGGCCTCCTGAATGGAGAAGGGCTGCAGCACCAGCTCGTTGTCGTAGCGGCTGACAGTGACCTTTCCGAAGACCCGGATATAGCTGCCGGGCTTGTGCTTCTTCGGGTTTGGCTCATGAATAGCCTCCAGGATCGGCTTGGCCTTTGCCTCCTCCATATACTGGTTGACGCAGACGGAGCCGGTGTGGTCAGTCATATAGAAGCTGACGACCCAGGCCTTGGCCTTGGGCAGCTCCTTGTGGTTGACGGCAAAGACTTCACCCTCCACGCAGACCTTGAACATATCCACGTTGAGGTCCCGCATTGGGATCGGCTCCTGAAAATTGGGCTTGCCGAAGATCAGGCCGTCCGGCTGGGGCGTCTGTGCCCTCGCCGCAGGCTCCGCCGGAGCGGAGTGTTCCACTGCCGGGAAGTTGGCCTGCGCCTCTTGACGGATGCGCTCGGTCTCGGCAAAGAGCTCCTCGGCGCTCAGTTCCTTTCCCCCGTGCAGCTCGATCCGGATCGGCGTGCCAAAGCAGGCGGAGAGCCAGTCCTCCGCATGGCGGAGATGGGGTTTCAGATCCGCAAGCCCATTACCGCGCAGATGCGCATGGAGCGTGCTTCCCTCCGCCTCCCAGCGGCAGCCCGCCAGCGTCGCCGGGGCAGGCGGGAAAAAGCCAGAAAGCAGGCCGGTCAGGTCGGCGAAGTCCAGCTCCGCCAGCAGCGTGGGATCGTAGTGCGGCTCCAGCGTGACCTGCCGCAGATCATAGCACGCCCGGATCTGCTGCTCAGCTCTCGCCAGCAGGTGCAACGGCAAATAGACCGCGCTGCGAAGCACGACCGTGACCTCCCGCTCCTTTACGCGCAGATCGACGTCCTCCACAGTATTCTGTTGTAACAGCTCGTCGTCCTCGCCCCTGAGATCTATATCCGGGAACAGGTTGCGCAAAGTAATACTTTCGTTCATAAATATGCTTACATCTCGTCCACATACCGCAGCAGGGCGGGCAGCAGCTCGTCATAGGGCAGCTTTTCACGCAGTTCGCCCTTGACGAAGAGCACGCCGCAGCCGTCGCCGCCCGCGATGCCGACGTCGGCCTCCCGCGCCTCGCCGGGGCCGTTGACCACGCAGCCCATGACGGCCACGGTCAGCGGCTTTTTACAGTCCTTGAGCGCATCCTCGACCCGGCCCGCCAGACCGATCAGGTCGATCTGCGTCCGGCCGCAGGTGGGGCAGGAGACGATGTTGACGCCGTCCTTCCGCAGCCCAGCCGCTTTCAAGATGGCCTTGGCCGCCACGACCTCGCGGACGGGGTCGGCGGTCAGGGAGACGCGGATCGTGTCGCCGATGCCCATGCAGAGCAGGCCGCCGATGCCCATCGCGGACTTGACGGTGCCCATATACTCGGTGCCGGTCTCAGTGACGCCCACGTGCAGCGGATAGTCGGACTGAGATGCAAAGAGGCGGTAGGCCGCCATCATCAGCGGCACGTTGGAGGATTTCATCGACACGCAGGTATCGTAGAAGCCGTACTTTTCCAGCAGGCGGATGTGGCCGAAGGCCGATTCCACCAGCGCCTCAGGCGTGGGATGTCCGTACTTTTCGAGCAGTTCCTTTTCCAGACTGCCGCCGTTGACGCCCACGCGGATGGGGATATGGTGAGCCTTGCAGCAGTCCACCACCGCCTTGACCCGCTCCTCCCCACCGATGTTGCCGGGATTGATGCGGATTTTGGCCGCGCCGTGCTCGGCGGCGGCAATCGCGCAGCGATAGTCAAAATGGATGTCCGCCACCAGCGGCAAAGGGCTCTGCGCCGCGATTTTCCCGAAGGCCTCGGCGGCCTCCAAACTGGGAACGGTCAGGCGGGCAATCTCACAGCCCGCCGTGTACAGAGCCTTGAGCTGCGCAAGGCTCCCCTCCACGTCCGTGGTCTTGGTGTTGCACATGGATTGAACGGAAACCGGCGCGCCGCCGCCCACCGGGACGCTGCCGACCTTGATCTGTTTTGTCATATCTTCACCTCACGCAGCAGTTTGGGCTCAGCGGCTCGCAATCATCCAGATGTCCTTGACCAACAGTACGGCCATCAGGCCAAGGAGCAGGACCATCGCGCCGGCATGGATATAGCCCTCATATTTGGGGTTGATTTTCTTTTTGGTGATTGCGGTGTAAAGCGTGTTGATCAGCAGGAAGAGCACGCGGCCTCCGTCCAGGGCGGGAATCGGCAGCATGTTCATCACGGCCAGATTGACCGCGATAAACGCGCCGATATAGAGGACGTTTTCAATGCCGTCCGACACGGTTTCGGCGCTTTCGCCGGACTGGACCATGATGTCCACCACGCCTGCCGCGCCGCTCATATCCTTAAGCCCGACCTTGCCGGTAAATAGATCCGTCAGTCCGTACCAGACCATGCGCGTGAAGTCAATGCAATTGTAAGCTCCGTAGCGCAGGACGGAGCCGAAGCTCTTTTCCGCCCGTTTGCCAAACGAAAGGCCGTACAGTTTGATTTCGTTGCCCTCTTCATCCACAGTTTTGACCGCACGAATCAGGGAGAAGTCCTCGAACACAAGCTTTTCCCCGTTCCGCAGCACCGTAAGCTCGCAGTGCTCCGTGTTCAGTCTGGATTCCAGCAGGGAAAAGTCGGAAAACATATAAATCCGGCGGCCGTTGATGGCGTAGAGCGTGTCGCCCACCTGCAGGCCCTGACTCTCCATGACGTTGCCGGGGGCAAAGGCCGTGATCTCCGCCGTGCTGGTGCCCGGCCAGGCAAAGCCCAGCAGCAGGCAAATGACCACGAAGCCCGTCAGCAGGTTCATGAACGAACCAGCGCAGAGGATGATCAGTCGTTTCCACCACTTGGCAGCGGTAAAGGCCCGGGGGTCGCCGGTCTGCTCGTCCTCGCCCTCCATGGCGCAGTAACCGCCGATGGGCAGCAGGCGGAAGGAATAGTCGGTCTCCCCGCGCTTCCAGCCAAAGAGCTTGGGACCCATGTTGATGGAAAACTCATTGACCCGAACGCCGCAGAGCTTGGCCGTGATAAAATGCCCCAGCTCGTGGATGAAAATCAGAAAACCAAAGATCAGAATGGCAAGTAAAATATAGAATACAGACATGTTTCAAGAAACCTTTCATTGAATTACGGCGCTCCGGGCAAGCCGGTCCGCTTCCAGGATCTCGTCCAGGCTCGGGTTTTCTACAAACGGTACGGTATCGAGCGCCTTTTGCACCAGGTCGGAAATGTCGTAGAATCCGATCTCCCGGCGAAGGAACTTCGCCACGGCCACCTCATTTGCGCCGTTCATGACCGCGCAGGCGCTGCCGCCCATCTTTGCCACAGCTCTTGCAATCGCAAAGCAGGGGAAGGTCTCGGGATCGGGGGCTGCGAAGGTCAGCGGCGGGCAGGACAGCAGATCCAGACCGGGAGCCGGATTTTCCGTTCGGTTCGGGTAAGTCAGGGCAAGCTGGATCGGGATGCGCATATCAGGCACGCCGAGCTGGGCCAGCATCGCTCCGTCCACGAACTCCACCAGGGAGTGGACGATGGACTGGCGATGGATCACCACGTCCACCTGCTCCGGCGGCAGCTCATAGAGCCGCATAGCCTCGATGACCTCGAGCCCCTTGTTCATCAGCGTAGCACAGTCGATGGTGATTTTTTCACCCATCTTCCAGTTGGGATGGCGCAGAGCGTCGTCCCGGGTGACCTGCGCGAGCTCTTCGCGGGTCTTGCCGAAGAAGGGGCCGCCGGAGCAGGTCAGCAGCAGACGCTTGATCTCTTCCCGGCCGCGGCTGCCCATCAGGCATTGGAAAATTGCGGAGTGCTCGGAATCCACCGGGATGATCTCCGCGCCGTGGACCCGCGCTGTCTGCATGACCAGCTCGCCCGCGCAGACCATGGTCTCCTTGTTGGCAAGACCGATGCGCTTGCCACGTTCCAGGGCAGCCAGCGTTGGCCGCAGGCCGACCATGCCTACCACGGCGGTAACGACCGTGTCGGCCTCATCGATCGAGGCGGCAGCCAGCAGGCCCGCCTCGCCCCAGAGGATTTCAGGCTTTGGGTCAGGCAGCAGGGCTCGAAGCTCCTTTGCCGCAGCTTCCGTCGCCATGGAGACGAGGCGAGGGCGGAATTCGCGCACCTGCTCCGCCATGCGTTCCGCGTTGGTTCCGGCAGTCAAAGCTGCAACCTCGACAGGCAAATGCCGCACCACGTCCAGCGTCTGGCGTCCGATGGAGCCGGTGGAACCCAGTATTGAAAGAATCTTCGTCATATTGTTCTCCTGTAATGAAGAAGTAAGAGGTAAGAAGTAAGAAATCAAGGGATCGAGCAAGATACTTCTTACCTCTGATATATCTATTCAGTCGCATCTGCTCCGTAGTGGCCGCGCACCTGCGCGGCCATGCCG
>CAMKED010000007.1 GCA_946411475.1 uncultured Clostridia bacterium
GGGGCTTTATGGCCGCGCAGGTGCGCGGCCACTACGACCCTACTGAACAGATACCCTCTGATTTCTAAATATTTACTTCACCGCGAACGGGATCGTCAGCAGCAGCACTTCCACCAGCGGGGCGACCACCGTCGTCGAATCGAAGCGATCTAAGACGCCGCCGTGGCCGGGCAGGAGATTGCCGTAATCCTTGATTCCGGCCTGACGCTTGATGACGGAGAAAGTCAGATCGCCCAGCATGGACGCGCCCGCGCCGAGAATGCCGTAGACGATCACGTAGAAATAGTTGATCCGGAAATCAAAGGCCTTTTGCAGCACCAGCGCATAGATCGCCATGAAAATCACAGTGCTGACCACGCCGCCGATCGCGCCCTCTACGGTCTTGTGCGGACTGATCACCGGGCAGAGCTTGTGCTTGCCGAAGGCGCGCCCGGCAAAGTAGGCGCCGGAATCCGGAACCATGGTCAGGACGAAGGCCGTCAGGATGAAGAACTTTCCGTGCTCCATGACCCGCAGCCGGATCAGTGCGCCGAGCAGCCAGGGAATCACGATCCCCGCAAAGACGGCGACGCAGATCGACTGGAAACTCAGCTTGGCGTGTGCGGCCAGCATCTCCCCGAACAGGGCGGCAAAAAAGACCAGTGCGGCAGCCATCGCGTACACGGCCGGCTGCGCCCGCCAGCTCAAAAAGCAGACCAGGATCGCCGCCCAGGCGGCATAGACCGCGACGCGGCGCTGCGTGCAGAAGCCCGCGCCGATCAGCAGCTCATAAACCGCCACAACGCACATGGCGGCCACCAGGATCGCAGTCGCCCAGTCCGGCAGCGCAAGCACGACAGCCAGCAGCAGCGGTAGTCCCACCGCCGCCACGAGAATACGAGTTTTCATTTATGGTTCAGCTCCTTCGGGTACAAGATCGCATAAATACCCTTTTAACGATGCTATTTATTGTAGCATAATTGGGCATCGATGTCAACGAAAGAGGCCGACGAAAAAAGCAAACGCAGCGTATGCGCGGAAAAGAGACGGTGCATTGTCCTGTGAAACAAGGCAATGCACCGTCTCTTGTCTTCCAACATTTTTATTGCAGCCCCCATGTTTCGGCGAGTCCCGCATAACTGTCATAAAACTGATCGCTCAGATCTTCGCCGGAGCGCATGCGCTGCTCCAACTCGGCAAACAAGCGGCTGAAACGCTCGGCGCCCTCAGTATTGAGATGCAGTGTATCAAAAAACATTTCGCTGTCCGGGAAGAGTGTCTCTTTTTCCTTATAGAGGTTGAAATCAACGTACCGCAGCCCTTGCGCCTCCGCATATTGACAGTACCAGCGATAAGGTACGTCATAGTCGCCGTAGGAACACAATTGCTCCTTACTGATCGGCGTAGTGACCAAGATGAGCTCGATGTTCTTTTCTTTGCAAAGCGCAGTGATTTGATCCAGGCAACTGAGGTTCTCCTCATCGACGGATTCATTGATCCATTTCCAACGGGTACGATAAATGCTTTGGTAGTTGTCGGTGAATTTGTAGTTTCCCGGACCGGTTGGCACAAAACCGAATCGCCGATCGCCCTTTTTTTGGACAAACTGGCCCTTGATCCTTGAAGCCAGAACATTCACACCCTCAGATACGAATTTGTAATAAACATCCGGCCACTCGTCAAAATAAAAACCGAAGAAAAAGCTTACGCGGTCAGAAAAGCGGTCGAGCCGGGACATCGTATAAAGATCGCCCTCGATGCCCTCATTTCGTCGGACCCGCGACATCGTGTTAAAGGAGACTTCAAGCACCACGGTTTTGACCGGGTTACGGGAAACCTCCTCCTGCAACAGCAGAAGGCGGCTGCGCATGGACATCAGCGCGCCAGACAGATTGTAGCTGTGTGTTCCGAGAATAGGATCGATCACCGTGGGGTCAAACGCACGGTAGGCGTGGGATGCACCGAGAAACACCGTGTCCAGCGTACCTGCAAGTGCAGCTCGTTCAGAGCCGTCCTGAAAATAGTCGCGTTCTGAGCGGAAGTAGGCCTCCATCAAAGCGACGCTGATGACGGCGATAATCAGCAAAAACAGCAGCGAGGTCCGCAGGATTTTCTTAAAACTGTGCATACAAAAACCCTCCGATCCCGCCGGATGCGGGTACGCCGAAATAGACGATCAAGAAAAAAAGCACTGCGAACAGCAGCAGGCGCAGTACATATGGCACCCGCCGTTCGAGCAGCTCGCGCACCGAACCCTTTCGCTGCAGCAGACTCACAGCAAACATCAGAACGATGCCGAAAGCTGCCGCGAAAAACGCGGCGTGGTCAGTTGCAAATGGCAGGAGCCTGCCGAGCGAAGCCGGGATCGTATGCTCCGTGAAAATGCGTTTCCACAGGCCAAGACCCTGGCGAAGTGTGCCAACTTCGGGCAGTACCTTGATAAAAGTGACCAGGATAAAGGTGCGCAGTACCTGAAACGCACGCCAAAGCCAGGCAGATTCATTAATGTGCAACAGGTTTTTGACCTTAGCAAAGGGTCGCTCCATCCACATTGAGACGATAATGAACAGGCCGTTCACGCCGCCCCAGGCAATGTACGCCCAACTCGCCCCGTGCCACAGACCAGTCGTGAACCAGACAAGCACCAACGCCAACGTAGCCGGCAAATAGTCACCGAAGGCCTTGCCGAGCCGCTGTTTCGCCCATTTGCCGAGCCGTTGGTTCCACCGTGAGACGGCAATGGGGTAGTAAATATAGGTTTTGAACCACGCACCGAGCGAGCTGTGCCAGCGACGCCAGTACTCCGCTACGGACTTGGAGAAATACGGACGATCAAAATTTTCGGTAAGCCGGATGCCGAGCATTTGACACAGGCCGCACACGATGTCCATGTAGCCGGAGAAATCTGCATAGATCTGCACGCTGTAGTAGAACGCGCCAGCCAGTGCAGTCAGCCCCGCATACTGAGGATAGTTCGTAAACACATCCTTCACATAGCCCGCAACGATGTTTGCGACGACCATTTTCTTGAAAAAGCCCCAAATCATCCGCTCCGCGCCACGCACATAGTTTGTGTAGTCCAAGCGGTGTTCGGCAAAAAGCTGGCATGCAAGGTCACTCCATGTACTGATAGGGCCCTGCGTGATCTGCGGAAAAAAAGATGTGAACAGCAGGACCTTGAGAGGATTGCGCTCGGCTTTCACCTTACCCCAGTAGACATCGACCACATAGCCGACGGTCTGGAAGGTGTAGAACGAGATGCCCAGCGGCAACAGCAGGCGGATCGCGTCGTCAGCCCAGATTCCAAAGGCGCTGCTCTCCGCGCCAAACTGCGCCAGCAAAAACCGGGTGTACTTGAAAAATGCGAGCAGTGCGACGCAGAAGACCAGGCAGAGCATCAAAAGCCGCCTTCGACTGCGCTTCATTTGAGTTTTGTAGGCGTCCTTCTGTGCCTTGTCAAGGTCAGCCTTATGTTCCTTCAGGTATGCCTTCTGCGCATCAGCTTTTTTCTGGATTCCAAGAGCACAGGCCCAAGAAACCAATGCCGTACCGATCACGAAGCCAACGCTGCGCCAACCGCCGAGGCAGTAAAAGAGCATGCTCGCTGCCAACAACACACACCACTGTATCTTCTTTGGCACAAGATAGTAGACGATGAGCAGCCCTGCTACAAAAAGCAGGAATGTAACCGACAGGATACTCATTCGTCTTCTTCGCGGATGTGCTGGATCATCGCCCACATCGCCTTGGCGCTGTTGAAGTTCTCGGGAACCAGATACTGGGGGCCGAGTTCAATGTCAAATGTATCTGATATGTTAGAGATCAGGGTAATGATTGAAAAGGAATCGAGCACCTTACCGTCGATCAACTGGTCCTCGGTTTCGTAATCCACATCGGGATTAATGTCGTTCAAAAGTTCCAACAGTTCGTCCATTTTTTATCCTCTTTTTCTATTTCATGGTGGCCTTCAATGCCTGACGGTCCAGTTTTCCATTTCGGTTGAGCGGCAGCGCATCAAGCACCCAGACCTTGCTTGGCAGCATATAGTCTGAAAGCCGGCCACGCAGCAAACTTTGAACCTGCCGACCATCCAGCGACACACCGACACGAAGCGTGCAGAACAGCTCAATGCGCTTTTTATTTTCGTTATACAGGCAGCAGCAGCGTTCGATCTCCGGCAGGCTGTCTGTGATACTCTCGATCTCGCCGAGCTCGATCCGCCGACCCATGTGCTTGATCTGAAAGTCCTTGCGGGAGCAGAACAGCAGGTTGCCCAGCTTGTCATAGCGGGCGAGATCGCCTGTTTTCAGCACGCGAGCCATACTGCCGTCCGGCAGCGTCTGCTCGGAGAAGACGGCAGTTGTTTTCTCCCGGTCGCCGTGGTAGCAAAGCGCAAGTGCTTCACTCTGCACCCAGACCTCTCCCTCCTCGTCGGGCGAGGTCACGAAACCGTCATTTCCGACAAGAAAGACCCGGCAGTTCGGCAGGGGCCTTCCCATTGGCAACCGCTCCGGCAGCGTGCCACGCGGGATCTCATAGTAACAGCACACGCCCGCCAGCTCTGTTGAACCGTAGAGATTGACATATTGCAGCTCCGGCAGCGTCTGCAGCCATTGGTGAAGCTGCTTAATCGGGAAGAGCTCACCTACAAAGAAGACACGATGCAGGGTTTGCGGCATGATCTGCCGGAAGGTCCCGAGCTGAGTCACGATGGCCAGTGCCGTCGGCACCCAGCAGATGTAGCTAATCTTCCGCTCATTGAGGTATTCAATCAGCCGCACCGGGAAGATAAACTTCTCCGCCGGAATAATCTCGAGCGTACATCCGAGCCGACTCATCAGATACAGATCCTTTGCCGCCGCATCGAAGAAGAAAGGTGTCTGGTTGCCGATGATTTCGTCGGCAGTCAGCGAGAAGGTCTCGATAAAGGCGGTCAGGAAGCTGCCCATTGCGGCGTGCGACTTGACCACAGCCTTTGGCTTTCCAGTGGAGCCGGATGTATAGACCAAGCTGAACGGTTGCTCCGGTGAGACAGACTGTGGCGGAAGCAGCGCCGCATCAGCCTTGTCCGGCGTGAGTAGCGGCAAGCCGAGCGTCTGCGCCAGCTCTGTATCGGAAGGCGCACCCATCAGCACGCCAATCTCCGCATCCTCCAGGATCGTTTGCAGCTTGGCAAGCGGCATATCGGGGTCGAGCGGCACATATGGTGAGCCCGCATAGAGAACGGCAAACAGTTCCGCAACGGTACAAGCGCTACGCGCAACCAGCACGCCGACCGGTTGTGTCTCAGGCTGGAGCTTCAGCAGCGCAGAGCCAAGCCGAGCTACCAGTGCCCAAAGCTCACAGAAGGTGTAGTGCTCAAAAGCATCGGCTACCGCGAGCTTGTCAGGATAGATTTCGGAAGTATGCTGCAATTCGGTCAAAAGATTCATCATTTCGGTGTTTTCGCCGCCTTTTCCTGCGCAACGCGCTCCGCGCCATACGGTTCGTCATAATTGTATCCAGTTTACTACAGGTCCACAAAAAAAGCAAGGACTATTTCTTCCCGGAACGGAAATCAGAAGGGGACGGTTTTTTTCACATGAACCGTCCCCGTGCTCTTTACTTTACCCCGCCGAAACGGCGGTTTCGTTTGTTGTATGCCTCGATGGCGAGGTCGAGATCCGCGGGGCCGAAGTCCGGCCAGAGGGTGTCAGTGAAGTAGTATTCCGCATAGGCGCTCTGCCAGAGCAGGAAGTTGGAGATGCGCTGCTCTCCGCTCGGCCGGATCACCAGATCCGGGTCCGGGACCCCGGCCGACCAGAGCAGATCTGAGAAATGTGTCTCGGTCAGTTCCTCCGGCTTGGCCTCCCCTGCTGCACATTTGGCCGCAAAAGCACGGGCCGCCCGCAGGATCTCATCCCGGCCGCCGTAGTTGATGCAGAAGTTGACCTGCACGCCCTCGTACTGCTTGGAGCGCTCGGCCACCTGCACAGCCTCCTCCCGCAGCGTGGGAGACAGGGGCGAGAGGTCGCCGAAGAAGCAGAAACGCACCCGGTTCTTGTCCATGTCCCGCAGCAGCTCGCGCAGGTACTTTTCCAGCAGCCCCATGATGGTGCTGACCTCCTCCTCAGAGCGCTTCCAGTTCTCGGTGGAAAATGCGTAGACGGTCAGATATTGCAGACCGATGGACTTCGCGTAGTTGGCGATGGTGCGGAAGGCCTCTGCGCCGACCTTGTGCCCCGCTGTCCGGGGAAGGCCGCGCTTTTTCGCCCAGCGTCCGTTGCCGTCCATAATGATGGCAATATGGGTGGGGATGGTCGCGGGGGCAGTTCCGCTCTTTTTTGAAAAGATAGGCATTATATTCCCTCTATTCTGAATTCATCTCACAAGGTAAGAGGTAAGAATTAAGCGGTATGAATGATCCTTTCCTTCTTACTTCTTATGTATCTATTCAGTCGCACCCGCTCCGTAGTGGCCGCGCACCTGCGCGGCCATGGCGCGGATCGCTTTTCTGGGGATTTATGGCCGCGCAGGTGCGCGGCCACTACGACCCTGCTGAATAGATACCTTCTTATTTGAAATTATCCGCATTGATAAATTGCGCGATGCAGTCGGCCCAGGGGCCGTAGGCGGTAAAGTTCAGGTGGATTCCGTCCCGGGTCAGAGCAGGATTCAGCGCGCCGTCCTGCTCGTAGGCAGCGTAAATATCGACATAATCGCAGCCCTTTTCCTGGGCCAGTGTCACAAGCGCGGCGTTGAAGCGGCGAACGGCGTCGTTCTCGCTGCCGTCCGGATCCAGCTCCGCCCCCACGGGGAGCACGCTTTCCACGCAGATCGCCGCGTCGGGGCAGGCTTCACGCAGCGCGTCCAGCAGCGCGGCATACTGCTCCGCACAGCGCTCCACGTTGTCCGGCCGCAGACAGTTGATGCCGCCCAGCAGAAAGATCTGCTTCGGCTTCGCCGCCCGGACCTCGTCCACCCGAGCCAGCAGATCCGTAAGCGTATCGCCGTAGACGCCGAGATTGACAATGGTACGATCCGGGAAATATTCTGCAAAATTACTGTCGGCCGTGATGGAGTCCCCAAAAAAGGCCAGGTCGCAGGCGAATTGCACAGCTTCATCCGTCCCTTCGATTGTATGCTTCTGTATTTGCGTTTCCTGCTGCGTTCCTTGCTCTGAGCATGCAATAAGGCAGAACAGCAACAGCGCGAGGAGGAGCAGCGGCGTTTTATTCTTCATCTGATTTCTCCCGGCGGGCAGCGACGCGAAGCAAGGGCCCGCGCTGCACTCTGATCCCTGATCCCTGAAAAAAGGCGGGCCGAAGCCCGCCTTTTATTACAGCTCCATGAGCTCCTTTTCCTTGACGGCGCAGGCGTCATCCACCTTCTTGATATACTTGTCGGTGAGCTCCTGCAGGTCCTTCTCGGCGTTTTTCTGATCGTCCTCGGTGATTTCCGAGTTCTTCTTCAGCTTCTTGATGTAGTCCATGGCGTCGCGGCGGATGTTGCGGACGGCTACCTTGCCGCCCTCGCCCAGGTTCTTGACCTGCTTGGTCAGATCGCGGCGGCGCTCCTCGGTGAGCTGGGGGAAGATCAGACGGATCACACGGCCGTCATTCTGGGGATTGATGCCCAGGTCAGAGGCCTGGATTGCCTTCTCGATGGGCTTGAGCAGGCTGCCGTCCCAGGGCTGGATCACCAGCGTTCTGGGGTCGGGAGAGCTGATGGTGCCGACCTGGCCGACCGGGGTGTCCACACCGTAATAGGGGACGACGATCCGGTCCAAAACACGGGCGTTGGCGCGGCCGGCGCGAATGGCGCCGAAGTCCTCCTGGAGCACCTCCAGGGTACGGTCCATCTTTCTCGTGAATTCTTTGAAGTCAACTGCCATTTTTAATTCCTCCTTACTGATTAGTCGGTGACAAGGGTTCCGATCTCCGCGCCGGTGACGACCCGGTAGATGTTCTCCGGGTCCTTGAGCGCAAAGACAAGAATGGGCATGTGGTTATCCATGGCGAGGCTGGTGGCGGTGGAGTCCATGACGCCGAGACGGCGGGCCAGGACCTCGTCAAACGTGATCCGGTCAAAGCGGACGGCGCCGGGGTCCTTTGCAGGATCTGCGGAGTAGACGCCGTCGATGTTTTTCGCCAGCAGGATGGCGTCCGCGCCAATCTCCACGGCTTTCAGAACCGCACCGGTGTCGGTGGAGAAGAAGGGATTGCCGGTGCCGCAGCCAAAGACGACGACCCTGCCCTTCTCCAAATGCCGGACGGCCTTATCCCGGATATAGGGCTCGGCCACGCGAGGCATATCGATGGCGGTCATGACGCGGGCGGGAACGCCCTGCTGCTCGAGACGGTCAGCTACGGCCAAGGCGTTGATAACGGTGGCCAGCATACCCATGTGGTCCGCCCGGACGCGCTGCATCCGGTCTCCGCCGTCCTTGATGCCGCGCCAGAAGTTTCCGCCGCCGACCACGACGCCGACCTGGACGCCTTCGGCCACACAGCGCTTGATGACCGCGCAGACCTCGCCGATCACGTCAAAGTCCAGACCGCGGTGGGCGTCGCCCGCCAGAGCCTCGCCGCTGACCTTCAAAAGCACGCGTTTGTATTTGATCTCAGCCATGAGAAACACTCCTTTGAAATACATTGCTATTATTTTACAGTATTTTTATCCGAAAGACAACTAAAATTTTCAGGAATCCGGAATATTTTTTCCCCGAAAAAAAAAATTACTTTTTTTCAAATCTCGTTAAACCTTTCCGCCCGCTCCCGCGTCTATAGGGCAGAACGCAGCGAAAGGAGGAGCAAGGATGCCAAACAACACCGATTTTGCGGTTTTATACCGGAAGCTCATGGAGCGAAACTTTGAAGCAGATCCGGAGTCGCTTACACGCACCCGCGGCAATCTCGTCGCACAGCTCGCAGCCCACAGTCCTCCGACCGAAGAAAAACGACTGTGGACACAAACAAAAAAGTATGATACAATCCATTCCGTGGAAGAAAAAGGAGAATAAAAGAAATGAAAACCACCAATCATATCGTCAACGAAGATCTTTCCGCCCTGGTCGCCAAGGCTAAGACCGGCGATCAGGCTGCCTTTACCGAACTCTATGATCGCACCGCCCCGGAGCTCTACCGCTGCATCCGCGCCATGACCCGCGACGAGGATCTGACCTGGGACATTCAGCAGGACGCCTACCTCAAAGCTTATCAAAGCCTGAACACACTGGAAAACAACGACGTCTTCTTCCCCTGGCTGCGGCGGATCGCCGTAAACGGCACCGTATCTCACATGCGGAAGCAGCGCGCGCTGACCTTCACGGAGCTTGCCGCCGACGAGGATGACGACGCGACGCCCGAGCTGCCCGATCTCAACGTGGAGAACCAGCCGGAGCTGTCGCTGGACCGGAAGGAGACCTCCCGCCTGGTGCAGGAGATCCTGTCCAAGCTGCCGGAGGAGCAGCAGCTCATCGTCGGTATGCACTACTATGACGAGCTCAGCGTCAAGGAAATTGCCGAGACCTTAAAGCTCTCCACCGGCGCAGTCAAGGCCCAGCTCTTCCACGGCCGGAAGAAGGTGGAGACCGCCGTCCGCGCACTTGAAAAGCAGGGCGTCAAACTCTACGGCCTGTCCCCCGTCGCCTTCCTGATGGCGTTGATGCGCCGCGCAGAGCCGACCGCCGTTGAAACCGCAAAGCAGGCCGCCGTCAAGGCCGTCGTGACAAAGGGCTCCGTTGACGCCGTTGCGGCTGCGGCTGTTCCCGTTGCGGCCAAGACCTTTGGTCAGGTGCTGGCGGGCAGACTGCTCGCGGGCACGCTGGCCGTGGCGCTGATCGGCGGCGGTATCTGGGGCGGCGCGAAGCTGCTGAAATCCAACAACACCGACGCGCCCTATCAGCCCACGACCGCTGAGACAACTGAGCGTCTGGCCGGGGCCGATACCGCAGAGGGACTGACGGAGACCGTCGAGAACCGCCCCGTGGTCACCGAGCCTGTTCCCACGGAGCCCACCGAGGCAACTGTGAACCCGGATTGGCCGTCCGGAAGCTGCGGAGACAATCTGAGCTGGTATTTCAATCCCGACACCGGCCTGCTGACCATCGAGGGCAGCGGCGCAATGGACGACGCGGTCGCTTCCACGGATAAAGTTGGAAGTTACGATTCTCCCTGGGAACGCTTCGATGAAGAAATCAGATCTGTCAGTCTGCCGGACGGTCTGACGAGCATTGGCAGACATTGCTTCCAGGGCTGCTATTCCCTGTCCGAGCTGACGATTCCCGAGGGTGTGACCGAGATCGGCACCTGCGCCTTTGAGACCTGCGATACGCTGAATAGCGTGACGATCCCCAACAGCGTGACCACCATTGGCAGCAGGGCCTTCTCGGTTACCGCTTTGACCAACGTGACGATCCCCGGCAGCGTGAGTAAAATCGACGGCGCGTTTGGCGAATGCGATGCTCTGACGAGCGTGACGATTTCCGAGGGTGTGACAGACATCGGGCAGTCCGCGTTCTACGGTTGCCGCTCCCTGACGAGTGTGACGATTCCCAACAGCGTGACGAGTATCGGAGAAAAGGCGTTCTCCCGCTGTGACATGATGACGATCGTCGTCATTCCGGACAGTGTGACGAGCATCGGCGAGTATGCGTTTGGTTACCTGGATCCATATTCCGGATCTGAAAAGGTGGAGGGCTTTACCATCATCGGCGTCACAGGCTCCGCGGCGGAGCGCTACGCCAACGAAAACGGTTTTTCCTTTGTTGATTCAAACGCCGTTTCCACAACCGGACTTGATGTCATTTTTGAACGGATGGCGCAGGACGAGGCAGATCGCACCGGGCTGGACGGAAGCTGGAGCAGAGAACTGGGCGCTGTCACAAAAGTCTCCACGATCCTTCAGATCAACGGACGTTTCCTGGCAAAGGTCGTTCGCGCCGCAGCCCTGACCGCCACCGAGGTGGAGCTGGCCCAGGCAAAGCAGACCGGTACAATCACCCTGAACGGACAGGAATACCGCTATACCGAATCTCAGACGCAGTTCAACGAATGGATGGGATGGAGCGAGGGCTATTTCAGCATCGAAGAGCTCGGCGGGCGTGTCGTCGTTATAGAAACACAGCATGGGCATGATTATTATGGTGTTTACCAGGCTGGCGACGTTTATCTCTTCGCCAAGGAAGTCGGCGGCGTCACGACCCGGATCGAAACCGTCGTGAACGAGGATTGGGTCTCGCTGGACGGAACTACGCCGGTCGTCCTCGGCCCCGGCGGGTCTGTGTCTTCCTCTGATTCCCTGGAAACCTATCTGCAGAACCACAGCATCGCGTCCCACACGATTTGCAGACTTGGGCGCAGCGAGGATGGGAAGGTTTACCTCTACGTCGACATGCGATAATGCGCTGCAAAAAGCGGTCACCGCCCCGGTGGCCGCTTTTTTCACCCCCGTCGTATATTCTTTCTTGCAATCATGCTTTCCTTGTTGTATAATAGAGAAAATTTTTCGCGAGGTGAAACGCAATGGAAGAAGAAGTCAAGTCCAATGAATCCAAAAACTTTATTCACGCCTTTGTGGAAGAGGACATCGCCGAAGGCGGACAGTTCGCCGGAATGCAGGTTCACACCCGCTTCCCGCCCGAACCCAACGGCTATCTGCACATCGGCCACTGCAAGGCCCTGATCATCGACTTCGGCACGGCGGAAAAATTCGGCGGCCTGTGCAATCTGCGCATGGACGACACCAACCCCGCCAAGGAGGATACCGAGTTCGTCGAGGCCATTCAGGAAGACATCCACTGGCTGGGTTTCGACTGGGGCGACCGCTTCTTTTATGGCAGCGACTATTTTGAACAGACCTACCAGTTCGCCATTGAACTGATCAAAAATGGTCTGGCCTACGTCTGCGACCTCTCCCCCGAGGAGTTCAGGGCCAACCGCGGCAGCATCGGCGTGCCCGCCGTCTCCCCCTACCGCGACCGCCCGATCGAGGAAAACCTCGATCTCTTCCAGCGGATGCGCGCCGGGGAGTTCCCCGAGGGCAGCCGCACCCTGCGCGCCAAGATCGACCTGTCCAGCGGCAATTTCAACATGCGCGACCCGGTCATGTACCGCATCCGCTATATCGACCACCACCGTCAGGGAACCAAGTGGTGCATCTTCCCGATGTACGACTTTGCCCACCCGATCCAGGACGCGCTGGAGGGCATCACTCACTCTCTCTGCTCGCTCGAATACGAGGAGCACCGGCCCCTGTACGATTGGGTCGTGAGCAACGTCTCCATCCCCTACCACAAGCCCCGGCAGATCGAATTTGCCCGACTCGGCATTGATCACACCGTCATGTCCAAGCGCAAGCTGCGCAAGCTGGTCGAGGATGGGCGGGTCTCCGGTTGGGACGATCCCCGGATGCCGACCCTCTGCGGCCTGCGCCGCCGCGGCTATACGCCGCAGTCCATCCGCAACTTTTGCGAGCGCATCGGCGTCGCCAAGAATCCCTCCACGGTGGAGTACGCCTTCCTGGAGCACTGCCTGCGCGAGGATCTGAACGAGAGCGCCCAGCGTGTGATGGCCGTCCTGCACCCGGTAAAGCTCGTCATCACCAACTACCCCGAGGGTCAGGTCGAGGAATTCGACGTGGAGAACAACCCCAACCGTCCTGAAGACGGCATGCGGAAGGTCAGCTTCTCCCGCGAGCTCTGGGTCGAGGACGAGGATTTCCTCGAGACCCCCATTCCCAAGTACAAGCGGCTCTACCCCGGCAACGAGGTCCGGCTCAAGGGCGCCTATCTGGTCACCTGCACCGGCTGCAAGAAGAACCCCGACGGCTCCGTCGCAGAGATCTATGCCGAATATGATCCCGAATCCCGGGGCGGCAACCCCGCCGACGGGCGAAAGGTCAAGGGCGCGACGATCCACTGGGTGGACGCCAAGACCGCCAAGGACGCCGAGGTGCGGCTCTACGACAATCTCTTCTCCGATCCCGATCCCGACGGCGCCGATAAGGACTTCCTCGAATGCCTGAACCCCGATTCCCTCGAGGTTCTGACCGGCTGCAAGGTGGAGGCCTCCCTGGCCGGCGTGACGCCTCCGGGCCACTTCCAGTTCATGCGTCTGGGCTACTTCTGCCTGGACAGCAAGGACAGCCGTGAAGGCCATCTGGTCTTCAACCGCAGCGTCAGCCTGAAGGACAGCTTCAAGCCCGGAGAATAATTGAAAAGAACGACGCAGGAGATTGTTCATGATCTCCTGCGTCGATTTTTATTCCGTTTTCTTTTTCGTCGTCAGCGCGGCCAAGGCTGCCTCCGCGGCGGCGACGGCTGCGTCGTCCGGCTCGGCGTCGGAATAGCGGGCGAGGCGGTAGATCGAACGGAGTGTTTCGTCCGATTGCAGCAGCTCCGCACTGGTACGGTCGGTGATCTCCGCCGTCGTGTCGCTCGTGCGAACGTCAATCTGATTTCGGCGCAGATACGCGAGATACTCGCGGTAGGCGGCGCGGATGCGGCGACGGTTCCGCGATTGCTCCGTCCCGCGTGTTCTGCGGCGGCGCCGTGGCTCAGCTGTGACGGGCTGCGCCCTCTCCTCCCGGAGATCCGCCACAGGCTGCTTCGTCTTTTCCAGTCTGACGCTGCGGCGGAGAAGCCAGACGACCAGCAACAGCATGGCAGCGCACGCCAGCGCGAACGCGATCCATTTTCCCAGCTCGGCCACATCGATCGAGAGCAGCCAACCGTCCTCCCTCGTAACACGGGGCTGCACCGTCTCGGGAACCCAGTCGGTCTCCACTGTGGGCACAACGGTCTCCGCCTCAGCTTCAAACACGTTCGCGTCCCCGAAAATCAGCCTGAAGAAGGCTGTCATCCCGCTCGAAAGCAGCCTCAGCAGCACCGTCAGAACCGAGCCGAACGGCAGAAACAGCGCTTTGAGCAGCGGCAGGCCAAACACAGTCAAGCCCACGCCAAGCGTCGCAAGGCTCAGAACCGCAACGGGGCTCCCCAACTGCCAGCCGATCCTGTGCGCAAAGCCAATCCGCAGCGAGCGGAGCGCAACGATGGTTCCCAGCGCAGCGGCAAGGAAGAACAGGCAGCTCGGCAGATTGTAGATCGGCTCGTTCACCACGGTAAGCAGCTCGGCGAGCCCGCAGACGAGGAGCGTCAGCGCGGCCTCCTTGCGATAGCGCCAGTGTTCCTGCGTGAAGCGGCCGAGCGTTAGGCTCAGCGCGGCGTATCCGGCAAGCAGACCGCAGGCGACAAGACTGGGCGTACCGGAGGCCAGCGGCAGCACCGCCAGCGGGAGCATTCCCAGGAACAGGCGGCCGCCCAGCTGCGAAACGCGGACGGCGAAGCAGCACGCAAAAAAGCTCAGCAGCGCGAGCAGCACAAGCATCCGCCAGTCTCCCCGGAAGACGGGAAGCGTGCAGAGCAGGCCGGAAACGAGGCAGAGCTGCGCCGAAAGGCGAAACGAGAAGAAGCTACGCATGCGGCCTCGCCTCCTCTCCGCTCAGCAGGCAGAGCTGCCCATTGGCAGCCGCTCGCAGCCGGGCAACGGCAGCCTGCACCGAAGTGTCCGCCCGCGGCGCGATCACGATCCAGCCGCGGGGAATCAGCTCGCCCGCCGCGCACTGCTCCGCGATCGTCTCGAAGCGGCGATAGCGGGTAAAGCGGGACAGGCCGATGCGGCGCTGGAGCTCGAGGCTGTGCTTGCTTCCGGCGCCCTTGCGCATGACAGACAAGTCTCCGTTGGAGATCACGGCGTAGGGGATCCGGGCAGCCTCCAGCAGATCGCAGACTGTCCGGAGCATCGACAGGCAATGCTCGATCTGCTCCTCGGCGCAATCCTCCTCATCCACCAGAACAGCCACGTCAGCGTCCACCGTGAAGTCGTGATTCTTGACCGTCAGTCGGCCGGTGCGAGCCGTCTGGAGCCAGGAGATTCGTTTCATGGGCTCCGCGCCTGTATAGTCCCGGAAGCCGAGCACCAGGCTCGGATCCTCTAAGATGAAGCGCCGGGTTGAGAGCTCGCCCAGAAAGCCGCAGGCCGCTTGGAGCGCCGGATCGTCCTGCAGGCGCGACGCGGTACAAACGAGCTTCCGGGAGAAGCTGAACGGACGAACGCGGCCGCTGAAGCCCAAAAAATCACCGGTTTCCAGCGCGCCATTCCCGAGAACGTAGAGGCCGCGCCTTTGGGCGGACAGGCGGATCCTGCCCCGAACAGCACGCCGCGGCATCAGACTCAGTCTGAATCTGACTGTCGTCCTGACTGTCGTCAGGAATTTCTCCTGGATGCTGTATTCCTGCTTCCAGGCCTCGCTCTCCCGGAGCTCCAAGCCCTCCTCGAAGTCAAGGGACAGGCTGATGAAAAACAGCGGCCAGATTCCGTTATTCTGAACCCGGTAGCTCAGCGTCACGAGCTCGCCGGGCTCCGTGATGCTCTTATCCAGTTCGTACTGAAGCGCAACGTGCCGGTTGTCCAGCAGCAGGCTCAGAAGCTGCGCAAGGCCGAGGCCGAGCAGCACGCCGAAAACGATCAGAGCAAACTCCTCCGCCGGCATGGCTTATTCCACCGGCACAGGCAGCTCTTCCAGCAGCTGCCTGAGCAGGCTTGCAGCGTCCAGGTGGCTGCCTGTGACGACGCTGATCCGGTGCGCCAGCACGGGGACGACGTTGTCCTTCACGTCCTCGGGCAGCACGTAATCCCGGCCATCCATCGCGGCGCTGATCTGCGCGGCGCGGTAGAGCGCAATGGAGCCGCGGGTGCTGACGCCGCAGGCCAGGCGCTCCTCCTGCCGCGTGGCGCTGATGATGGACATGATGTAATCCGTCACCTCGTCACGCACCGTCACTGCACGGCTCTGCCTGCGCAGCGTTGCCAGTTCGTCCGCCGTCACGATGGGAGAAAGGGTTTCAACAATGTCCCGGGTATCGGCGCGGCGCAGGACTTCCTTCTCCTGCTCCGGCTCCATATAGCCCAGGGAAAGCTTCATGAAGAAGCGATCGAGCTGTGCCTCCGGCAGCGGGAAGGTGCCGTAGGACTCGATGGGGTTTTGCGTCGCCATGACGATGTAGGGCTCGCCCAGCGGGTAGGTCTGGCCGTCGATGGAGATCTGCCGCTCCTCCATGACCTCCAGCAGCGCGGACTGGCTGCGGGGCACGGCGCGGTTGATCTCGTCCGCCAGAACGACGTTGGCAAACAGAGGCCCCTTGCGGAACTCAAATTCGCCGCGCTTCTGGTTGTAGAAGTGGATGCCCGTCAGATCGGAGGGCAGCAGATCAGGGGTGAACTGGATGCGTCGGAATTCGCCGCCGATGCACCTTGCAAAGGCGCGCAGCAGCATGGTCTTTCCCGTGCCGGGCAGATCCTCTAAAAGCACGTGGCCGGGCGCAAGCAGGCAGACGCCGATGCGCCGGATGACCTCGTCCTTGCCGAGGATCACCTTCCCGCAGCTCTCCAGGAGCCGGTCGCGATAGGAAACGAATAAGCCGGTGTCCATAGTGCGTTCCTCCCCTTGTTCGATTGTTGAATTACAGCTTCAGATCATCCTGCTTGATCCAGCCGAGCTTGCGCTCGATTTCGCAGAAGACGAAGCTCAGCACGGCGGGCAGCACGAAGCAGATCAGCAGCATACCGATCCAATCCATTGCACCGATGGCTTCCTTTGTATTGACCCAGCCGGTATAGACGCCGATCTGCCCCACGAATCCGCAGGTGCCCATGCCGGAGGCCACGGCGGGGCCGTTGTTCTCCAGGTGGAAGAGGCAGGTCGCCAGCGGGCCGGTGATGGCAGAGGCCAGGATGGGCGGGATCCAGATACGGGGGTTCTTGATGATATTCGGCATTTGGAGCATGGAAGTGCCGATGCCCTGGCTGACCAGACCGCCCCAGCGGTTCTCGCGGAAGCTCATGACCGCGAAGCCCACCATCTGGGCGCAGCAGCCTGCTACTGCAGCGCCGCCGGCCAAACCGGTCAGGCTGAGGGCCGCGCAGATCGCAGCAGAGGAAATCGGCAGGGTCAATGCAATGCCCACCAGCACGGAAACCAGAATGCCCATGAAGAAGGGCTGGAGGTTCGTCGCCCATTTGATCAGATCGCCCACATAGCTTGCACCCTTGCCGATGGGAGGCGCGATCAGAATGGCAAGCAGAACACCGACGAGGGTCGTGACCGCCGGGGTGACAAGGATGTCCACCTTGGTGCGCTTGGAGACCAGCTTGCCGCACTCACAGGCGATGATGGCGATGACGTAGACGGCAAGGGGGCCGCCGGCGCCGCCGAGGCTGTTGCCGGCAAAACCGACGCCCACCAGAGAGAACAGGACGAGGGGCGAGGCGTGCAGCGCATAGCCGATGGCGACGGCAATAGCCGGGCCGCACATCTGGAAGGCGTAGTCGCCGACCTGGACCAGCAGGTCCACGCCGAGCTGCTGTCCGAGCGTTTTGATGATGGTGCCGATCAGCAGGGATGCAAAGAGTCCCTGGGCCATCGCGCTCATGGCGTCGATGAAATAGCGCTTGGGGGACAACTCAATGTCCTGCTTTTTGAGGAACGCTTTAAATGTACTCATGTTTCTCTCCTTTTGCGGTCATAATGACCGTGCATTCCCGTCACAAAGCGCGACGGTTTTCGGCATTCATCATATACAAAACTGCCTTCATTGTCAAGGAAAATCCTAACTTGCAGGCAGAAAAAAAACCGGCAAAATGGAAAGAAAAACCTTGCAAATCAAGAGAAACTATGCTATACTGTTTGCGATTTCATCAGTGACAGGCTTGGAACGGTTTGTCCGTGTCTCACAGGCGGGTTCAGAGAGGGTGCGGTTGCTGCGAGCACTCCCCGCAGAGGCAGGGGCTTTCGACCGGGAGCCGCAGACCTGAAGAGGCGGGTGCGCCGCCGCAGCGCGTCAAAAAAGTTGACAATTGAAGGTTGAAAGTTGTGGTATCGTTCAAATTGCTATTTGAACGATGAAAAGAATCGGAATCTTGCGGGATCGGATGTTTTCCTTCTGTTTTTCAAATGTCAATTTGAAAAACTCCTCCATTTTCAATTTTCAACTCTCAATTCTTAACTTCGTATGTTTCCCTGCAACGCGGGTGCATACAGTCCTTTGACCGTCTGAGGCAGTATGTCCCCTTGCGTAGGGCTTGCCGTGGGGATCGCGTTAAGGTCCGAGAGTGCGCCGGGGCTCCGGCGAATGCGGGTGGTACCGCGGAAGCATTGTCTTTCGTCCCAGATTGCTGGGAGGAAAGGCTTTTTTTGTTTTGTAATTCTATACAAGGAGATAGTATATGAAAGACCAACTGGAACAAATCCGGTCCAGGGCGCTTGCAGCTCTTGAAGCGGCGAAAGAATCCGCCGAGCTGGAGAATCTGCGGGTCAGCCTGCTGGGCAAAAAAGGTGAGCTCACCGCCGTATTGAAAATGATGGGCAAGCTCTCCGCCGAGGAGCGTCCCGTGATGGGGCAGCTCGCCAACTCCGTCCGCGCCGCGATTGAGGAACGGCTGGAAACCCGGAAGGCCGAGTTGGCGGCCGCTGCCATGGAGCAAAAGCTTGCAGCCGAGGCGCTCGACGTCACGGTCCCCGGCACCGCCCCGACGCTGGGCCACAAGCATCCCATGAACATCGCACTGGACGAGGCCAAGGAGATCTTCATCGGCATGGGCTTCCAGATTTTGGAGGGGCCCGAGGTCGAGCTGGCCGAATATAACTTCACCAAGCTGAACACGGAAGAAGGCCATCCCGCCCGCGACTGGTCCGATACCTTCTATATTCAGGAGGACAGCTCCGTTCTGCTGCGGACGCAAACCTCTCCCATGCAGATCCGGGCCATGGAGGCCATCAAGAATCCGCCCATCCGCATTTTGGCTCCGGGCCGTGTCTACCGCAAGGACGAAGTGGACGCCACCCACTCCCCCATGTTCCACCAGATCGAAGGTCTGGTCATCGACAAAGGCATTACGATGGCTGACCTCAAGGGCACGCTGGAAACCCTGGTCAAGTCCCTCTACGGCGAGGACTCCGTGGTTCGTTTCCGCCCCCACCACTTCCCTTTTACCGAGCCGAGCTGCGAGGTGGACGTGCAGTGCTTCAAGTGCAAGGGCGCCGGCTGTCCCACTTGCAAGGGCGAGGGCTGGATCGAGCTGCTGGGCGCCGGCATGGTGCATCCCAAGGTGCTCGAGGGCTGCGGGATCGACCCCAACGTCTACTCCGGCTTCGCCTTCGGCATCGGCCTGGAGCGTATGGCCATGCGCCGCTTCCAGATCTCCGATCTGCGACTGATTTTCGAAAACGACGTCCGCTTCCTGCGGCAGTTCTGAGAAAGGAGGCAAACGAATATGAATCTCTCCAGAAAATGGCTCAAAGAGTTTGTTGACATCGAAGCCTCCGACCGGGAGTATGCCGAGATTATGACCGTCGCCGGGCAGAAGGTGGAGACCACCGCCCGGCTCGACGCGGAAATCAAAAACGTCAAGGTGGGCAAGGTGCTCTCCATCGTCCGCCATGAGAATTCCGACCACATGTGGGTCTGCCAGATCGACGTCGGCGAGGCCGTGCCGATCCAGATCGTCACCGGCGCGCAGAACGTCCGCCAGGGCGACCTGGTCCCCGCCGCGCTGCATGACTCCTACCTGGCAGGCGGCGTCCATATCACCAGAGGCATGCTGCGCGGTGAGGAATCCAACGGCATGCTCTGCTCCATCCAGGAGCTGGGTCTGACCCACAACGACTTCCCCGACGCCTGTCAGGACGGCATCTGGATCCTCAACGACGAGGGCGCGCACGTGGGCCAGGACATCAACGAGGTCATCGGAAACGACGACGCCGTGGTGGAATTCGAGATCACCAACAACCGTCCCGACTGTTACAGCCTGATCGGTCTGGCCCGGGAGACGGCGGCGGCCTTCAACGTCCCGCTCAAGCTCCACGAGCCCGTAGTCAAGGGCGGCGGCCCCGGCGAGCTGATGGAACTGCTCGACGTGGAGACCCCCGACCCCGATCTCTGCCTGCGCTACACGGCCCGGATGGTCCGGAACGTGAAGATCGGCCCCTCCCCAAAGTGGATGCGCCAGCGTCTGCGCGCCGCCGGGATCCGGCCCATCAACAACATCGTCGATATTACCAACTACGTCATGGTGGAGTACGGTCAGCCCATGCACGCCTTTGACTATCGCTACGTCGGCGGCGGCAAGATCATCGTTCGCCGGGCCGGGGCAGACAAGACCCTGACCACCTTGGACGGCAACGTCCGCAATCTGACGCCTGATATGCTGGTCATTGCCGACGAAACCCGTCCCGTAGGTCTGGCCGGCGTCATGGGAGGCGAAAACTCCGAGATCGCCCCCGACACCGTGGACGTAGTCTTCGAATCCGCCAACTTCGACGGCACCTCCATCCGCAAGACTGCGCTGGCCCTGGGCATGCGCACCGAGGCCTCCGCAAAATTTGAGAAGAACATCGACCCGATGCTGACCCTGCCCGCCGTCAACCGTGCCTGTGAGCTGGTGGAGCTGCTGGGCGCCGGTGAAGTGCTCGACGGCGTGATCGACATTCTGAACTATATCCCCCAGCCCGTCGTCCTGCCTCTGGAGCCCGAGCGGATCAACGCCCTGCTGGGCACGCAGATCCCCGAGGCCGACATGATCGACTATCTGCGCCGTGAGCAGATCACCGTATCAGACGGCAAGATCATCGTCCCCACCTGGCGGCCCGACCTGCGGCGGATGGCTGACGTGGCCGAGGAAGTCGCCCGCTTTTACGGCTACAACGAAATCCCAACCACGCTGATGCGCGGCGCCACCACCCGCGGCGGTTATTCTCCCAGTCAGAAGCTGGAAAACAAGGCCGGCACAGCGGCCCGGGCCATGGGGTACAGCGAGATCATCACCTACTCCTTCGTCTCCCCTTCCGGAATGGATATGATTCGCGCCCCCAAGGACGACCCGCGCCGTAAGCAGATCAAGCTGCTGAACCCGCTCGGCGAGGACAGCTCCGTCATGCGCACCACGGGTCTTCCCTCCATGCTGGACATTCTGGCCCGGAACTATGCCTATCACAACAAGGCAGCCCGGCTCTATGAACTGGCAAAGATCTACCTGCCGGTGGAGGGCGAGCCTCTGCCCCGCGAGCCCAAGCTGCTGATGCTGGGCAGCTACGGTCCCGGCGAAGACTTCTACACGCTCAAGGGTGCCGTGGAGGGCATTCTCGCGCAGCTCAACACCCTGCCCGTTTCCTTTGAAGCCGTTACGGACAACCCCAGCTTCCACCCCGGCCGCTGCGCGGCCCTGCTGGTGGACGGCAAGCGGATTGGCCTGCTGGGTCAGGTTCATCCTCTGGCCGCTGCGAATTACGGCATGGACTGCGAGGTCTACTGCGCCGAGCTGAACTTCACCGAGCTGCTCACCGTGCTGGCTCCCGAAAAGACCTTCAAGGCTCTTCCCCGCTTCCCGGCCACCAGCCGCGACCTCGCCGTTGTCTGTGACGAGACCGTCACCGTTGGCTCGCTGGAAGCCTGCATCACCGCCGCCGCGGGCGAGCTGCTCCGCGAGATCAAGCTCTTTGACGTCTACCGCGGCGCAGGCATCCTCCCCGGCAAGAAGAGCGTCGCCTTCTCCCTGACCTTCCGCGCCGAGGACCGCACCCTCACCGACGCCGACATTGAACCCGCCATGGGCGAAGTTTTGCAAGCATTGGAGCGGAATCTGAATGCCGTCAGAAGATAGCCGTTGAGAGGAGAAACAGAATATGAAGCCTTATATCATCAGCGCGGACAGTACGCTGGATATGCCGGAGGAGCTGCTCCGGCGCTACGACATCCGTCCCATCGCCAGCTACGTGACCATGGGCGAAAAGACTGTGGACGACTGGCCTGATCTCACGCAGAAGGACCTGCTCGACTACGTTCGGCAGTCCGGCCAGTTGGCAAAAACCAGCGCGGCGAATCCCGACGACTATGAAAAATGGTTCCGCAAGCTCACCGCCGAGGGGAAGCCTGTCATCCACGTCGCAAAAAGCGCCGGCGTTTCTTCCTGTTATCAGAACGCCTGTATGGCGGCCAGTGAAGTCGGCAACGTTTGGGTGGTAGACTCCAAATGCCTCGCAGGCGGCACCAGCCTGACCATTCTTGCCGCCCTGAACACCGACCTGGAGGACCCCGCCGAGGTGGCAGCCTTTATGGAAGAATACCGGAACCGGATCGACGGCAGTTTCATCATCGAAACGCTGGAGTTCCTGCACAAGGGCGGCCGCTGCTCCACGCTGGCCGCGATGGGCGCCAACATTCTGAAGCTCCGCCCCGAGATCGTCTTTGAAAACGGCATCATGCGGGTCGGCAAGAAATACCGCGGCGTCTACCGCAAATGCGTCTATCAGTTCCTGGAGGATAAATTCGCCCTTCTGCCCGAGCTGGAAACCGATATCGTGTACATGAACCACACCATAGAGGATCCCGCCTTTTTGGAGGAATTGAAGACCTTCGTCCGCGAGAAAACCGGCTGCAAACAGTTCATCGAGTACCCTGCCTGCTCCGCGATCTCCACCCACTGCGGGCCAAATACTTTCGGTCTGTTTTTCGTGCGGAAGCAGAAATAATTTTACAAATAAGCGCTTTACAAATCCCCTCAAATGGGGTATGATAAGAGAAACGAAGCAAGGAGGAAGGCAATATGGAAGACCATACCATCAAGTATCGTGTTCCCTCGGAGGATCACGAGGAAATGAAGCGGATCCTATCCTCCGTTTATTCCTCACTCACCGAAAAAGGCTATAATCCCGTCAACCAAATTGTAGGTTATCTTCTCTCTGAGGACCCCACCTACATCACCAACCACAACAACGCCAGAGCCATGATCTGCCGTCTGGACCGGGACGAGCTGCTCTCTGAGTTGGTGCGCAATTATCTGTTTAACTGACCGGTCCCGTCAAACGGACAGCGCGGGGAGCCTGCGGCGCAGGCTCCCTGTTTTGTCAGGCCGGCGGACAGTTGTCCGCCGCCTTTGTTACAATTTCATAGGTACCCCGCTTTCCGACTCTCCCCGCAAATCACGTCTTTTCGGACCAAAAGCCGTCAATTCCTGACAATCAGGCAAAAAACTTGTAAATTTTTCGTCTCAGGGGTTGACAAACTCATTGCAATGAGTTACAATTTGGTTACATTTCCAATGAGGAGGTGTTCCATTGGCTGAACAAAACGGCCTGACGTACAAGGGTCATCCCTTGATGCGAAAGGATAATCTTGTCTACTACGGCTCAATGGCAGATCCATATATCATCATTCTTCAAATCCTTGAAGCCAAGGATTTCCAGGACGTCAGCCTGGCGACGAAGGTTTCGGTCCAGCTCCAGTTGACTGACCAAACGGTCAGGCCCAAGGACCGCATCGTTAAGAAGGGTGAAAAAGACGGCTTCTACACAGCTCTGGACGTAGGTTGTGTCTGGCTCGAGCGGGCCTTAGCCGGTAAGTGATTCGGAAAGCGAGGGTACATATGAAACGTTTTACCACCAAACTGATTGCATTGCTTCTGACCGTTGCCATGCTGGCCGGCTTTGCCCTTCCGGCTCATGCGACAGAACTGAAAACCGGCATTGGCGTTGTGACTGCCTCTGCGCTGCGCCTTCGCGCTGCGGCCTCCGTGGACAGCAAGATCCTCTCCACCGCCTCCTACGGTGACAGTGTAGTTATCATTCGCCAGGTCGGTGACTGGTATCTGGTCAATTACAACCTGGACATCGGCTACATGCACAAGGATTACATTGAGTTCAACGAGAGAAAGAACATCAAACTCGGTTATGCCATGTTTGATACCTGCAGCAACGTCCGGAAAGGTCCCAGCACCAGCAACGGCGTCGTAGCCCAGGCTCCCAAGGGTGAGACCTGCTTCATCATCGGCTTCAACTGCGGATGGTACAAGGTCAGCTTTAACGGTCAGATCGGCTACGTCCGTTCCGATCTTCTGACTCTGCTTGAGCTTCCCTATTCCAACTCCGGCAGCAAGGGTAACACCTATCACGAAGGCAGCTCCTCTTCCTCCGGCAGCTCTTCTTCCGGCAGCAGCTCCTCTTCCTCCGGCAGCTCTTCCAGCTCCTCCAGCTCCAACACGCTGGGCGAAAAGGTCGCAGCTTACGCCATGCAGTTTGAGGGTTACAGATACGTCTACGGCGGAGCTTCTCCCTCCACCGGCTTTGACTGCTCCGGCATGGTCTACTACATCTACAATCAGTTCGGCTACAACGTCGGCCGCACCAGCACTTGCCAGTACGAAAACGGTTATCCCCACGTGAGCCGCAGCGAGCTCCAGCCCGGCGACATCATCATCTTTACGCGCACCTATGCCGCCGATTTCCCCGCGACCCACTCCGCGATTTACATTGGCAACGGAAAATTCATTCACGCTGCGAACTCCCGCTCCGGCGTCGTCGTTACAAGCTTCAGCAACGATTTCTACGCCTCCCGTTTCCTGTGCGGCATTCACATCGGATAATTTGATTTCCTTTCAATACCCGGTATTCTTCGGAATACCGGGTATTTTTCCGTCTTTCCGGGGCACACTATGAAAAACGAAAAGAAGGTGGGAGCAATGACGTCACTGCACCGCGGAAAACAGAGCATGATCTTCCCCAACCGGCCCGTCGTCACAGCCTGGGCCTCCGTAGTGGGGAAAAAGGAAGGAGAAGGTCCGTTGGGCAAACGCTTTGATTTGGTCGTCCCGGACGGAAAGTTCGGGGAAAAGACCTGGGAGCAGGCGGAAACGCACTTCCAGCAGGCCGCCATGGAGCTGCTGCTGGAAAAGGCCGGGGAGGAGATTCCCGCGCCGGAACTTGTCTTCTCCGGCGACCTGCTGAATCAGTGCGTCGGATCGAGCTATGCGCTGCGCGGTTCCGGTCTTCCCGCGCTGGGGCTCTACGGAGCCTGCTCCACCATGGCGGAGGGGCTGCTGCTGGCGGGGGTGGCTGTGAACGCGGGTTACGTGCAGCAGGCAGCAGCCCTCTCCTCTTCCCACTTTGCGGCGGCAGAACGGCAATACCGCTTCCCGCTGGCCTACGGCGGCCAGCGCACGCCCACGGCGCAATGGACCGTCACGGGAGCCGGGGCGATCCTGGCCTCCGCGGAAGGAGATGGGCCCGTCCTCACCGGGGCCACCGTTGGGACCGTAGAGGACAAGGGGATCACCGACGCCAACAATATGGGCGCGGCCATGGCCTGGGCGGCCTACCGCACGATCCGTGCCAATTTAGAGGATCTGAGCCGAAGCCCGGAGGACTATGATCAGATCGTCACCGGCGATCTTGGCAGTCTGGGCAGCAACATGGTGCGGGAGTTCTTCGAGAAAGACGGAATCCGGCTCGGCAATCGCTACACCGATTGCGGCGTGCTGATCTATGACCCGGAGGCGCAGGACGTCCACTGCGGCGGCTCCGGAGCAGGGTGCAGCGCAAGCGTTCTGGCCGCCCGCCTTTTGCCCGGCCTCGCCTCCGGGGAGTGGAAACGGATCCTGTTCTGCGGCACCGGCGCGCTGCTCTCCCCCACCACGGTCCAACAGAAACGAAGCATTCCGGCGATCTGCCACGCGGTGGCAATTGAGAGTTGAGACGCAGGGCGGCCAGACCCCTATCCGCCGCAACGAGCATGACAGCGGGCAGCGCTCCGCCCGCCCTGCGGATATTCAGGAAAGGAAACAGCAATGGAATATTTGAGAGCGTTTCTCGTCGGCGGATTGATCTGCGTGATCTGCCAAATAATGATCGACAAAACGGCGTTGACTCCGGCGCGGATCCTGACGGGCTGCGTGGTGACGGGCGTTGCCCTCGGCGCAGTCGGTATCTACCCCCGTCTGGTCGATTGGGCAGGCGCAGGCGCGACCGTCCCCCTAACCGGCTTCGGCAACCTTTTGGCGGAAGGCACACGAAAAGCCGTGGAACAAGACGGCCTGCTCGGTGCGCTGACCGGCCCTCTCACCGCCGCAGCCGGCGGCATCACCGCCGCCGTCCTGTTCGGCACACTGGCAGCGGTGGTGTTCCCCTCGCGAGAGAAGTAGCGCAGGCAATCTGCCTGCAAAACGCGCAATCTCGTTCAGGAACGGCGGACAGATTGCCCGCGCTACATTATGGCTTGCAATCCTCCCCTGCTTCGGGTATAATAGGCCCAAAGCAAGGGGGGTGTTTTTATGCCGCGCATCTTACTGGTCGAGGATGATCCGGCGATTGCCCGTTCCATGGTGGAATTCCTGCACAGCGAAGGCTTCGCGATCCAAAGCGTGACGGGACAGCGCGAGGCCGAACAGCTTCTTGGTCCAGGTGCCTTTGATTTGCTGCTGGTAGACGTCTCTCTTTCTGACGGCAGCGGCTACGGTGTCTGCGCGTGCGCCAAGCAGTACGGTCTGCCCGTGATTTTCGTGACTGCCTCGGGCGACGAAAGCTCCGTGGTGGCCGGTCTGGATATGGGTGCGGACGACTATATCGCCAAGCCCTTCCGCCCACGTGAGCTGGTTTCCCGCGTTCGAAGCGTTCTGCGTCGCTGCGGCAGTCAAAGCGTCGTCAGCATCGGCAACGTCCGCGTGGACGCAGACAAAGCCGTCGTCACAAAAAACGGCCGCGAGCTCTCCCTCTCCGCACTGGAATACCGCATTCTCCTGGTCTTTCTCTCCAACCGGGGCCGGGTGCTGACCCGGGCACGTCTTTTGGAGGAGATTTGGGACGTGGCAGGAGATTATGTAAACGACAATACGCTGACCGTGTACATGAAGCGACTGCGGGAGAAGTTGGAGGACGACCCGCAGAATCCTGTGCTGTTCAAAACGGTTCGCGGCGTTGGCTATCGGATGGACGAGTAACGCTCTGCCATGCAGAATGCAAGATGCGAATGCAGAATCAAGGATAGATAGATGAAAGACTTAAAAAACCCGGAATTGAAACGGGAATTGTACTTATACGGTCTCACGGCGCTGCTTTTTTTCGCTCTGGGGTTTTTCGTTTCCTCGGCTGCTGCGTTTTTGGGCCTTGTGGCTGCGCTGGTTGGCGGCGCGCTGCATTGGCTGTTTCAACACCGGCGCTACAACGAGATTGCGGCGCTCAGCCGTTCGATCGACCGTGTTCTGCACGGACAGGACCAGCTTTTGGATGACAGCGCCGAGGGCGAGTTGGCGATCCTGCGCAGCGAGATCCGAAAGATGACGCTCCGGCTCCGTGAATCCGCGGACCTGCTGCAGCAGGACAAAGCGGAGCTTTCCGAGGCGCTGGCGGACATCTCTCACCAGCTCCGCACGCCGCTGACCTCGATAAATCTGACGGTATCCCTCCTGCCCAGCGCAAACGAGGACGCACAGCGACTCCGGCTGACACGGGAATTGAAGCGCTCTCTGGAACGGATCGACTGGCTGGTGGAAACTCTGCTGAAGCTCTCCAAGCTGGACGCCGGTGTGGTGCGCTTTGAAGCGGAGCCGATCACGGCGGCGGCGCTGACGGAGCGGGCTGTCCGCAGTCTCCGCATCCCCATGGAGCTGCGGGAGCAGCAGTTGGTTTTGGAGCTTGGGGACGCTGCGCTGAACGTGGATCCTGCCTGGACTGCCGAGGCGTTGGGGAACGTGCTGAAAAACTGCGTAGAGCACACCCCGGCAGGCGGGACGCTGACCGTCGCAGCCCGTCAAACGCCGATCTACACGGAAATCACCGTCCATGACACCGGCCCCGGCATCGACCCGGAGGACCTGCCGCGGCTGTTTGAGCGCTTCTATCGGGGCAAGGACGCCAGCGAAACCAGCATCGGCATCGGCCTGGCCCTGGCGCGGCAGATCATAGCGGCCCAGAACGGCATTATCCAGGCTGCAAACGCCCCCGCCGGCGGCGCACGGTTCACGCTGCGGTTCTATGTCGGAACGGTGTGATAGTTCTTAAAAAGACAGATATGACTGACAGTTGGGTGACAAATCGCTTATGCATTTGTCACCCAACTGTCACATTCGCGTGTTAGAATGGGACCATAAAATCCAAGAGAGGATGAATCACATGGAAATCTTAAAGGTAGAACACTTATCCAAGCACTACGGCAGCGGGGAAAATCTCGTCAAGGCCGTGGACGACGTCTCCTTCTCCGTGGAGAAGGGCGAGTTTCTGGCCATCATCGGGCCCTCCGGCTCCGGCAAATCCACGCTGCTGCACATTCTGGGCGGCGTAGACCGGCCCACGGCGGGCAAGGTCTTTGTGGATGGCACGGACGTCTACGCGCAGAACGACGAGGCGCTGGCCGTCTTCCGCCGCCGCCAGGTGGGGCTGATCTATCAGTTTTACAATCTGATCCCGGTGCTCACTGCCCAGGAGAACATTACCCTTCCCGTCCTGCTGGACGGCCGGGAGATCAACAAGGAACGGCTGGAGGAGCTGCTGGACACGCTCGGACTCAAGGAGCGGCGGAAAAACCTGCCCAACCAGCTCTCCGGCGGCCAGCAGCAGCGCGTCTCCATCGGCCGGGCGCTGATGAACGCCCCGGCGGTGGTATTGGCGGACGAGCCGACCGGCAACCTGGACTCCAAAAACAGCCAGGAGATCGTGGAGCTGCTCAAGCTCTCCAACCGCCGCTACGGGCAGACCTTGATCGTCATTACCCACGATGAATCCATCGCCCTGCAGGCCGACCGGATCATTGCCATCGAGGACGGAAAAATCGTCCGGGACGAGAGGATGAGACGATGAATATCCTGACACACTACACCCTGCGCTGCCTGAAGGAGAACCGGGTGCGGACCCTGGTAACCATCGTGGGCATCATCCTCTCCGTGGCCCTGTTCACGGCTGTGGCCGAGGGCGCGTATTCCGGGCAGCAATATCTGATGGACGTTGCCATTATCAATGAAGGCAGCTATCACGGCATGTATGACGAGATCAGCGACGCGGAACTGGCAGATCTTCGGTCCCAGAAAGAGGTGACGCAAATCGCCACGCTGGACGGGATCGGCTGGGCCATGGTGGGAGATAACTCCCGTATGGCTCCCTATCTGCGCATTCGCTCCATGTCCGAGAACTTTACAGACCTGGTTTCCCTTCAGCTTCTGGAGGGGCGGATGCCGCAAAATGACCGGGAGCTGCTGATTTCCGACCGGGCTTCCGTCACCACCGGCGCGACGCTGAGCGTCGGGCAAACTCTGACCCTCTCGGTGGGTCAGCGAGTGGACAAGGACGGCAAGCCTCTGGGAGAGCACGAGTTCCTGATCGATGAGGACGGACAGCTTGCCGATGCATTTGAGGACAGTTGGACCATCGTAGGCATGTACCATCGGCTTGGGAACAGGATAGAAAGCTATGAAATGCCCGGTTCTCTGGCGCTGACCGTAGGCGGGACCGGTACGGACCACAAGGCCTTCTTCACCCTGGACGATCTTCGCGACACGCTGGACTTTATGGCGGAGCACAGCTACGGAAACTACTACTATCACAATGAGGACCTGCTGCTCTTTGCCGGTTCCTCCGATAACGAGGGCTTAAAGAACGTTTTCACCGGTCTTGTGGCCATTCTCTTCGGGCTGATCTTCCTGGGCTCCGTAGCTCTGATCTACAACTCCTTCTCCATCTCCGTCTCCGAGCGAACCAAGCAGTTCGGTCTGCTGAAATCCATCGGCGCCACAAACCGGCAGATTCGCCGGACCGTTTTAGTGGAGGCCATGCTGCTTTGTATCATCGGCATTCCCCTGGGTCTGCTGGTGGGCTGCGGAGGCATTGGCCTGACCCTGCGGCTTTTGCAGCCCGCCTTTTCCCGGATGGCCAACATCCTCAGTGAAGATACCGTAACCATCCGGCTCGTCCTCCACGCCCCTTCTCTGCTTCTGGCCGGTGGAATCGGCCTGTTCACGGCCCTGGTCTCCGCCTGGATCCCGGCGAAGCGGGCCACCCGCCTCTCCCCCATCTCCGCCATCCGGCAGAGCGCAGACGTGAAGGTGCGGGCCAGGGAGGTCAAGGTCTCCCCCCTCACGGGCAAGCTGTTCGGCTTCCCCGGGACCCTTGCCGCGAAGAACTTCAAGCGCAGCCGCAAGCAGTACCGTTCTACGGTCATTTCCCTCTTTATGAGCATCGTTCTCTTCGTCTCGGCCTTCAGCTTTTCAGACTACCTGCGGGAAGACGTGGCGGATAACGTGGAAGACTATGTGCCTGACGTGGTCGTTTATCAGGAGGAGGGCAAATCTGCAGCCGATCCTGCGCAGGCGGAGGAACTGGCGAAGCAGCTTCTCGCCTTAGATCATGTGGAAGACGCAATGTGGTGCGTCATCTATCATGAACAGCTCCGCTGTCCCGCCTCCGTCATCAGCCAGGAGGCAAAGGACTCCGTGCTGCGCGGCAACGATGAAACCTATTTTCCGATTGCCGAGTTCGTTTTCCTCTCAGAAAAAGATTATCGCGCTCTCTGCGCCAAGGCCGGAGTAAAACCGGAAACCCGCCAGGCCGTTGCCTACGCAAAGGAACGACTTGTGACCTGGACTGAGAACGGCAGAACCTATCAGATTCTGTCCCTGTTCCGGGACGGCGCCATTCCCCTGACCTTCCAGCTCAACGTCGTCAAGCCCCGGGATGGCATGGTCTACATAGGGCCGGAATATGAGCCGTGTGACGATTTCAACGGCATGGAAGATGAAGGCGAGATTCTGGGCTACGATTTCATTCCCGCGGAGGATGTGGACGCCGGTTATGGCTACACCATGAAGAATTGCGTTATGATCCCCCCGGCGGAGGCCACCGAACAGGTCGAGTTGACCATCGGCGGACTGCTCAAGGAACGGCCACTGGCCTCTGGCGGACACAGTCTGACCGTCTATCTGCCCGTTTCCGGAACGGAGAAGCTGTGGCAGGCTTCCCATCCCTATGACAACACCCTGTCAGAGGCAGTTTTCCTGGAAGCCCCGGAGCACGATGCCGCAAAAAGGGAAGCAGAAGAACTCCTGCAGGGCCAGGAGCTGAACGAAGACTATTCCGTCTATGACACCCGGGATGACAAGGATAATATTCTGGCCTTCCTGCTGGTGCTGGACGTCTTCACCTTTGGCTTTATCACCCTGATCTCCCTGATCGCGGCGGCCAACGTCTTCAACACCATCTCCACCAACGTGGCCTTGCGGCGGCGCGAATTCGCCACCCTGAAATCCGTCGGCATGGGCAACAAGGCCTTCGGCCGGATGATGCGCTTTGAGTGCCTGCTGTACGGCACCAAGGCCCTGCTCTTGGGGATCCCCGTGTCCGCAGGCATTAGCTGGCTGATCTGGCAGGCAGTAAGCAACGCCTTCATCGGCTCGTACCGTATGCCGTGGACCGCCATCGGCATTGCGGCAGTTTCGGTCTTCCTGGTCGTGTTCGCCACCATGCTCTACGCCACAAGCAAGATTAAAAAAGACAACCCCATCGACGCGCTGAAACAGGAAACCCTGTAAGGCAAAAAACTCCCCCGACGGTCCTTTCGGACCGCCGGGGGAGCGCTGTTTCTGATTATTGTACCGGCGTACCGCATTCCAGGCAGAAGCGGTAATCGGGGTCCAGCGGTGTGCCGCAGTTGGCGCAGAATTTCTGAGCCGGAGCGGCAGGCTGCTCGGGTGCAGGCACGGGCTCCTCAGCCGGAGCAGGTTCCGGGGCCGGAGCAGGTTCCGGGACAGGGGCGGGTTCCGGCGCAGGAGCAGGTTCCGACGCGGGTGCAACGAACTCATACTCCATTCCGGCGTTGAACACGGGCGACTGAGCCGGATTTTGCGGCGCTTGGAATACCGGCTCCGGAATGGGCGAATAGGCCGGGGCAGGCTCTGCGACAGGCTCAGGAATCGGCGCATAGCTCGGAGCGGGTGCGGGTTCGGGGATCGGCGCGTAAGTCGGCGCCGGTGCGGGCTCGGGGATCGGCGCGTAAGTCGGTGCCGATGCGGGCTCGGAAGGCGGCGCGAAGGACGGAGCCCCTGCGTAGCTCGGGGCCGGCGCATAATTCGGAGCAGGCGCGGCCGGAGCAGCCTCCGGGAGCCGGGAGCCGCACTGATTGCAGAACCTGGTCCCGGGCTCACAGACGTTGCCGCAGCTCGGGCAGATCAGAGCACCGGGGGCAGTCGGCGCGGCAGGAGGCGCCTGCACGGGCATCTTGGTCCCGCAGCAACTGCAGAAGGCCGCGTTGATGTCTACCTCAGCCTTGCAGTTCGGGCAGATCGCAATGCCGCGGCATATGTTGATCTGGTCCTTGTAGGTGGCAGCGCGCTGCATTGCGTCCAGTACGGCCTGGATATTGGCCTTTTGAGATTCCTCCGCATCCTGGCGGTGGGAAGCAAAATAGGTCTGGCCGATGAGCTGGAAGGCGTAGTTGATGTTCTGCTCCTCCTCGGCAATGGCCTTGGTCAGTCGGTTGATTTCTGACCGGTTGACTCGAACGTCGTTACTCATACGCAGGCTCCTCTCTGTTTCATTCTTGATTTTATTATAAGGCGCTCAAAATAGAAAGTCAATCGGTTTTGCAACTTTTTATCACATGTAATCGTATATATATTAGACTGGCTTTTTTCCGGAAGATGTGTTATAATGTATTAAACTTTTTCAACGGAGGCCTTCTCTTGATCGACAAAGAGCTTTCTGAGCTGCGGCGGCGCTTTCGGACCGACCGCACGGCCATTACGCACATCTACGGCTGCTACGTCAGTCCCATTGGCGAGATCCTCGCTGAATTTGATGAATCACTGACCCTGCTCCCCGTCGCGGAGCAGGAAAAATACTTGGAGCTGCTTCGAAAGGGCATCTCCGGAACGCTGGGCAGGACTCTCTCCGAGCTGAGCTTTTCCACGGCCCAGGTCCAGAGCGGGGAAGAACACGGTCTGCTGATGAAGCTGCTCGGCGAACGGCTTTCCGCTGCAGAGTCCCGCCACACGCTGTTTGCCAAAATTGCCGGCAGCCTTCGCCTGCCGGAGACCGGCTATCTGATCCTCTTGGCTGCGGACGTCTACGACGTGCCTTTCCGGGGGAAGGACGGCAGCCTCCACGCCGATTCCGGCGACACGCAGTTCCCCTATCTGGTCTGCGCCGTCTGTCCCGTCAAGGAAACAAAGCCCGGCCTTCGCTACGACCCCGCAGAGAAAAGCTTCCACGGCCGCGGTGTGGACTGTATGGCAGGCAACCCCGAGCTGGGCTTCCTTTTCCCCGCCTTTGACGACCGCGCAACCAATCTCTACGGCGCGCTGCTGTATAACCGCTCCAAAGAACAGAGTTACGACGAATTCATTGAGGCGGTGTTCCGCACCCGTCCTCCCATGGCCGTCGGCGTCCAGAAGGACACCTTCCGGGAGGTCCTGGTAGATGCCCTGGAGGAAGAATGCAAACCGGAGGTCGTTCAGACGGTCCACACCCAGCTCCGGGAAATGGCTGCCGTACACAAGGAGGCCAGAGTGCCGGAACCGCTGACCGTCTCCTGTGAAGAGCTGAGCGAGGTATTGGAGCATACCGGCATCTCTGAGCCGAAGATGGCCGCCTTCCGGGTCAAGTATGAAGAGGCCTTCGGCGTGGACGCCTCCATGCCGCCCCAAAACCTGATCAACACAGCCCAGCTTGAATACAAAACCCCGGACGTGGTCATCAAGGTGAATCCCGACCGGCAGGATCTGATTCAGGTTCGGGAGCTGGGCGGCGTTCGCTGCGTCGTCATCGCCGCCGACGAAGGAATTGAGATCAACGGCGTCAACGTGGTATAATTTTTATTTTTCTTTTAAACCTTTTTCCTTTTTCCGGTATCTTTATAGCAGAGAGGAAAGCTGCCGCTGATTTTCGCACACGCGTCATGCGCGCGGCGCCGCGATTCTTCCATATCACTTTTACCCCATTTTGCGGAGGAATACCCTATGAAACGTCTTGCCTGCTTTTTTCTGATCTTCAACCTTCTGCTGTCGCTTCAGTCGGCTGTCTTCGCTGACAGCCCGGCGGAGATGACAGCGGAGACTGCGTCCACGGAACCCGCTGCAACGGACCCTGTTGCAACCGAGCCTGCCGCGGAGGAACCGGAAGTCCAACCGGATACGTACCACAAGCCCTTTATCAGCGGCTTCCCGGACGGCGGCTTCTACCCGGCCCTGCCCATCTCCCGGGCGGAGATGGCCGTTCTCCTGTATGCGCTGGGTTCGTATGAGCCCGGTCCGGCTTGTTTCTCCGATATTCCTGACGACAGTTGGTATACCGTCCAGGTCAACGCTCTGGCGGCAGCAGGAATCTTAGAACCCTACCCGGACGGGGGCTTCCATCCCGGTGAGTATACGACCCGCGCACAGTTGGCATACTGGCTTGCAACCATCTCCGGCGAGACCTATACCACAGCCCCAACCTTCAGTGACGTTCCTGAAGACTACTGGGCATACGACGCCATCGCTTTGGCCCAGGAAAAGGGCTGGGTCGCAGGCTACCCCGACGGCACCTTCGGTCCGGAACGGTCCATTTCCCGCGCCGAGACCGTCGTGCTGATCAACAGATTCACGGGCCGCACGCCGGACTTGTATACCATCGACAGCAGCGACAGCGTACGCTTTTTCCCTGACGTAGAGATCGGATGCTGGTACTATTACGCCGTCGTGGAAGCCGCTACCGCACATACCGCCCACTATGAACCGAATGATCCGATGGAGCATTGGATTGATCCGCAGCCCGGTTATACGTCTCAGTTCTCTGACGGCTTCTACCTCTTCTACGGAAACATCTTTGCCGTGGAAAACGGCGTATACGTTCGGACCGCGGGAACTCATACGCTGAACAACATTACCTATACCTGCTCCGGCAAGTCTGGCATCTGCACCGCCCAGACCGAGGTCCTTCCTCTGGTCAACGGAGATCTGGTTCTGCTCTCCGGCGGAAGGCCGATCGCTTCTCCCGGCGGGTATTTGGATGGTCTGTATCTCAAAGCCGGCCATCTCTATGCCGCGAAGGACGGTTATATCCTGCATACCGCCTGCACCGGCACTTGCAACGGTGTGAGCTACACCTGCACCGGCGCCAGCGGTCGCTGCATCGTTGAGGATTGGACCAAGCTCAATCTCAACGGCATTGATCTGTCAGTCTTCTCTCAAACGCTCACCCCTGAAGCCACCGCCACCGGCAACTCGAACGCAACAACAGCAGACGTTCTGCGTGCCGCAGTTCGCGTGTACGAGGCCTATTTCCGGGTAGAATACCCCATTCACTCCAACGACATACAAGACTATATCAGCAAAGCGCTGGAGTACGGCATCCTCGATCAGGTCAAAGCCTCCTACGATCAGCCCGCCAATCGCGGCGACACTGCCATCTATCTCTGGCGTGCGCTCCGCGGCAGAACGCTGGACGCCATCAACGACATTCCCAAACTTCCGGACGTCGACGCGTCCAACCCCTGTTATCGCTGCGTGCTGAGCCTCTACCGGGCCGGCGTAATGACCGGTTCCGGCGAAGAACACAACGCCTGTATCTCTGAACCGTTGACCGTCAGCGAGCTGGCTGAGTTGCTGACACGGCTGGAACGCGTCTCCAAACGGGTCTCCTTCTCGCTTCCGACCAAGATCTTCCGCACCGTCCGATACGGAACGAGCGGCTCCGGCACATATCCGCTCAACGCCTATCAGATCGGAGACGGCAGCAACGTCATGGTCCTGAGCTTTGCGCTCCACGGCTGGGAGGATAACTGGAACCGGGACGGCGAGGCGTTGGTCGAGCTGGCTGACAAGCTCAGCGCCTATTTGGACGCCAACTATGATTTGGTGAAAAACGGCAATTGGACCGTCTATATCCTTCGCTGCATGAATCCGGACGGCCTCTATCTCGGAACCACCTGCAACGGCCCCGGGCGCTGCACGACGACCTATTACAACGCTGACGGCGAATTGATGACCGACAAGGGCATCGACATGAATCGCTGCTTCCCCTACTGCTTCCGTTCCTACACCGGAAGCCGGAATTTCAACGGTTCCGAACCGCTGGCCTGCGCGGAAGCCCGGGCTGCGGCAGATTTCGTTACCAAGGTCAAGGGCTCCGGCTTTAATATCCTGATCGACACCCACGGCTGGTACGGTCAGATCATAACCTCCAACGGAAAGGGAACCATCTACGATGCGTTCCACAATCAGTTCACCTCAAACTCCTATGCCTCCCTGTATGGCGCAAGCGGATATTTCAGCAGTTGGACCGCCTATGAGCTGAATTATGACAGTTGTCTGTTGGAGCTGCCCGCTGTCTACAGCTACGAGGCCTTCCTTAACGCCGGCTGCATCGGCAAATATGAATCAGCCATTGCCGATCTGCTGCAGCACTACAACGGCCCGAACGCTACCAAGAGCGTCTCTGAAAAAGCGGATATTGAACTGAACGGAAACTAGCTCCATCATGCAAAGGGACGGCTCCGACAGAGCCGTCCCTTAATATTATGTCAACTCCCGCTGTGCAACGACGACCGTATAGCCGTCGGTTTCGTAGCTGACTCCCGTCTCTTGAAATCCGTTCTTCTTCCAGAAGTGCTCCGCCTGCGGGTTGGTCTTGACCCAGCCCAGGCGGACGGCCCGAAAGCCCCGCTGCTGCAGGGCCGCACAGAGCTCAGAGACCAGCGCCGTGCCCCTTCCCTGTCCCTGCATGGCAGCGTCGAGCATGAAAAGGCCCCAGAAGGCGATCTCCGGCGTGGGAAAGCCTGTGATCAGATCCAACACCGCCGCAAGCGTTTCTCCATCAAAGAAGCCGAGGAAGTGCTTGTCCGCCATGGTTTTCCGGGGCGGGAGCGCGTGCATGGCCTCCCGGGCAGTCTCCGTGCTCGGCGGCGGCGGGCAGTGCTGATAGAACAGCGGGTTGCTCCGGAAGAGCGCAAGCATGATTGGGATGTCCGCCTCCGTCAAAGGGCGGACGGCATAGCGATTTGACAGGTTAACATAATTCATTTTCTTCAATCCCTTTCTCGCATTTCGCCGCAGTAACGCATTCCGTAGTGATTGGGAATCCGCTTCCCGTTCAGGGGACAGACAGCCTCATTCTGGAAGCGTTCAAAGCCGCAGGCCTCGTGGAGCGCAAGAGAGGCGGCGTTGTCCCGGCGGACAGTGTCCGTCAAAACAAAGGGGCCGTCCGCTGCCAGGTCCCGGAAGATCAGCCGGAACAGATTTTTGGCGTATCCCCTTCTGCGGCAGCCCGGCGCGGTAGCCAGTGCCTCCGCGTGCCAGGCTCCCAGCTGCTCCGGCACCGGAAAGAGACGAACGGCGCTGACCCATTGGTCTCCGTCCGCCAGGACGTAATAGCGTCTGCCCGACTGGGCAAAGAAATCTGTTCGGAAATATTCGTAAAACTTTTCCTCTACGCCGCGCAGCCCCCGCTCTAAATCTGTCTCATTGGGGAAGAAGTAGGGAATGGTCTGGATATTTCCCTCCCGGTAGACCTTCATCAGCTTTGGAAAATCCATCGTCTCCAAGTTTTCAAAGCGCAGCAGCTCCATTGTGGTCTCCTCTTTCCATTCGGAATACTTTCATCTGATTATACTATACCGATCCCAGCCGCGCAAGTCCCCAACTGCAAGCAGATTTTTAGAATTTGACACGTGACGAAATTGTAAGATTCGGATAATGGAATTGTCAGGAAAGCATGCTATGATAGAATCAGCGAAAAACGGATACAAAAACATGGAGGAAAAAACGAAATGGTAGAATTTGAATATAAGACGGTAGACGACGGCACGCTCTGCGTCAGCGGCTACATGGGAAACGAGGCGGTCGTGGAGGTCCCGGCCGAGGCGGACGGGCTGCCGATCACAGTGATTGGCGATGGCCTGTTCAGCGGCCACGCAGAGCTCACAGAGCTCAAGCTTCCCGACGGCATCACGGATCTCGGGGAGTTTATCCTCGATGGCTGCGTCAATCTGCGGCAGCTCCAACTGCCCGCCGCACTGGAACGGTTCTGGGGCTATACCTTTGTCCGCTGCGGACTGGAAGAGCTGACGATCCCGGACGGGGTGCGCTCCATTCCCTCCTTCTGCTTCAAGGATTGCAAGAACCTGACCCGGCTGAAATGCGGATCAGGCATGAAAACGATCCACGCCTGGGCCTTCGCGGGCTGCGAGAAGCTGTCCGTGCTGGACATCGGCCCCTCCGTGAAGCTGCACCCCCAAGCATTTGCATCCAAAGAACTGAATACCTGATCAAGCCAAGCCCCGAAAAAACATACAAGGGCGGATAAAACCGTGACACGTATTACCAAGCTACTTTTCTACTCTTTCCTGTTTCTCTTTGTACTCTTTCTGTCAATAAAGCTCCTGCCACAGTTGGCCTCCGGCGATCAGGCCCAGAGCGCCGTCCGCACGATCCAGTATGGCACCAGCGGCTCCGGAAAATATCCGCTGAACGCCTATCAACTGGGCGACGGCGAAAATGTTATGATACTCAGCTTTGCCCTTCACGGCTGGGAAGATCACTGGGACGGAGACGGTGAGGCGCTGGTCTATCTGGCTGAGCAAGTCACGAACTATCTTTCAGACAACGACGAACTGGTAACGGACGGAGATTGGACGGTCTATGTTCTCCCCTGTCTGAATCCAGACGGGCTCTACCTTGGCACAAGCTGTGACGGACCTGGCCGCTGCACGACCTGCTGTTACGACGATAACGGAAAGCTGTCCGATGCCCACGGCATTGACATGAACCGCTGTTTCCCTTATGCGTTCTCGCCGTCTTGGAGCGCTCGAAACTACACCGGCGAAACGCCACTGGCCTGCCGGGAGGCTGAGGCGCTGGCCGACTTTGTCACCCAGGTCAAGGGCTCCGGCTACAACATCCTCATCGACACCCACGGCTGGTATTCTCAGATCATAACCTCCAGCGGCGACGGTTCCATTTACCAGGCGTTTGCGCATCAGTTCAGCGGCAATAGCTATGCCACGTTTTCCGGCTCTCAGGGGTATTTCAGCGCCTGGGCGGCCTATGAGGAGGGCTATGACAGTTGCCTGTTGGAGTTGCCGCAAGAGATCGTCAGCTTTGACGAGTTTCTCTGTTCCGGCTGTGTGGAAGCGTTTGAGTATGCAATTTCTGAGCTCCTGCAAAGCTATGACGGGCCTTATTGACGGCAGACCGCTCGCATATCCTCCCGAACGTCAAAGGGACGACCCGCACAGGGTCGTCCCTCTTTGTATGTGGGATACTATTATCCGATAAAACCATTTCATATCTTTGCGGCCAGATCTGAGCCATACATCGTTGTCGTCCTTGCCGGGCGTCAAGCCCGTCTGCGTCCTCCGCCTCGTCTGACGCAAATCTGCCTCGCAAATCTTTTTCAAGCATTTTATCGGATAACAGTATGAGATTCGGATCAGCCTTCCAGCTTCTTGGCCAGCTCTTCCAGTGCCGCGCCCATGGCTTCCTCGAAGGTGGGATGGGGGCGGATGAAGCCCAGCATCTGCTTGACGGTGAGGCCGTTTGCCATTGCTGCGGTGAGCTGGGAGATCATGTCGGTCGCCCGCTCGCACATAAAGGCCGCGCCGATCAGCTTGCCGGACTCGGCGTTGGCGACCAGCTTCATGAAGCCGCGCTCGCCCTCTAAAATCATCGTACGGCCGTTGGCGGACATCAGACCCTTGGCGGTCTTGACCGGGATGCCCTTGTCCTTGGCCTCGGCCTCGGTGATGCCGACGGTGGCGATCTCAGGCCGGGTGTAGACACAGCCGGGCACCAGGCTCAGGTCCTGGCCGGGCTTGCGGCCCGCGATCTCGTCTACGCAGGCAAGTCCCTGCGCCGTCGCCACGTGCGCGAGCTGCACGGGAGAGGACACGTCGCCAATCGCGTAGACGCCGGGAATGGAGGTGCGGAAGTGCTCGTCCACATGGAGCCGACGGCGGTCGTAGGCCACCTCGAGGCCCTCGGCAAAGAGGTCCTGGCTGTAGGGAGAGCGGCCGATCGCGCAGAGGACGGCCTCGGCCTCAACCGCGCCGGGAGTTCCCTTCTGCTCAAAGCGGACAGTCAGGCCGTTCTCGCTCTTCTCGACGCCCTTGACCATGGCGCCGGTTTGGATGGTGACGCCGCGCTTTTTCAGCAGCATGGCAAGGTTCTGGCCCAGCTCCTTATCCATGTTGGGCAGGAGGCGATCCAGACCCTCGACGATGGTGACGGGGCAGCCGAGGTCGGCGTAGAAGGTGGCGAGCTCGACGCCGATGACGCCGCCGCCGATGATGATGAGGCTCTTGTAGAGGGTCTCTGCCCCGTCCAACAGCTCATCGGAGGTCATGGCCAACTCCAGGCCGGGAATGGGGGGACGGGCGGGCACGGAACCGGTGGCGGCCAGAATGTTCGTGCATTCATATTCCGTGCTGCCCTCAGCATTGGTCACCCGGACCTTGCCGGTGCCGAGGATGGTGCCGGTGCCGCGCAGGACGTCCACCTTGGCGGATTTCAGCAGGGACTCCACGCCCCCGCGCAGCTTTTCCACCACAGCCTGTTTCCGGGCGAAGACGGCGGGCAGGTTGAAACTCACGTTTTCGGTGTGGATGCCAAAGGTCTCGGCCTCCTGGGCCTCATGGTAGACCTCGGCGGAGTGGAGCAGGGTCTTGGTGGGGATGCAGCCCCGGTTGAGGCAGGTACCGCCCACATCGCGGCGCTCGACCAGCGCAGTTTTCAGACCCAGCTTGGCGGCGTGCAGGGCAGCCTCATAGCCGCCGGGGCCCGCGCCGATGACGATCAGATCATAGTTACTCATCGGATTGTCTCCTTTTTATAATGTAGCGCGGGCAATCTGCCCGCAAAACAATGTATCCGAAACGGGAACGGCGGGCAGAATGCCCGCGCTACAGGTGTAAGGGGAAGTAGGAGCCGGCTTTATTCCTGATCCGGGTTTTTCAGCATCTCCAGGGCGTCGTCCATGGAGACAACGTCCGCAAAGAGGCCGGGCCAGACCTCGCGGTTGTAGTAGGCGCAGGTGGTCTCGCCGGTCATATAGGTGTTGTCGAAGGTGGAATGGGCGTTTTCGGGAACGGCGACGTAGTAGCCCCGCTCAAAGGCGGATTTCACCGTGGCATCGATGCAGAAATTGGTCTGCAAACCCACGATCATCAAGTCTTCCTCCTTCGAGGCTTCCAGGTAAGCGGCAAAGTCCTTGTTTCCGAAGGCGCTGTTGATGGTCTTGACGAAGACCTTTTCGCCAGGCTTCGGGGCGACGGCGTCGGCGATCTCAAAGCCCTCGTCGCCCACGGAGAAGCCGGATCCCTCGCCGGCGTCGTGCTGGACGTAGATGACTTCGATCCCGTACTCTCTGGCGGCCGCGATGAGCCTGGCGACATTGGCGATCACCTTGTCCACGTTGTACAGCTCTTCCACTAAGAGCTCCTTTTGCATATCGATGACGATCAGCTTCATAAATCCTCCTTATTCTCTTCCCTGTGCAGGGATCACAGATTTTGCTTTTTCATCAACTCCATGGTCTCTTCAACAGAAAGACATTTCGCGAAATAATCCGCCCAGGTCGCTTCATTGAAGAATTTATAGGCCGTTTCTCCGGTCATGTATTGGTTGTCAAAGGTCGAATTTGTGCCTTCTGGAATGATGACCTTGTAGCCCCGTTCAAAGGCGCTCTGCACCGTTGTATTGACGCAAAAATTGGTCAGCAATCCCATGATGATCAGGGTGTCTTCCCCGGCGTCCTCTAAATATTTCGTGAAGTCCTTGTTGCCGAAGCAGCTTCCGTGATGCTTGACAAAGCGCTTTTCTCCCGGGTGGGGCGCGACTTGGTCGGCGATCTCAAAGGCCTCGTCCCCTTGGCTGAAGCCGGAGCCTGGGCCGTTGTCGTGCTGAACATAGATCACTTCGATTTGATTTTCTCTGGCCGCCTTGAGGATATTCACGGTGTTTTCGATAAAGTGGTCGTAATTGTAGAGCGCGTCGACCGTGATCCCCTTTTGCATGTCCATTACGATTAGCTTCATGGCTTCTCCTTATCAATCATTGCAAAGTTGTGCAGCGCGGGCAGCCACGCAAAGCAAGTGCCTGCGCTGCAGAGTTAAAGCGCCGTTTCCAGAAGCGTCAACAGCTGCTCCGCCTGCTCTGCGGGCAGGGAGAGGCTTGTAAGCGCACGATGCAGCGCTTCCGCACGGTAGGCAATGCCAGACAGCACAGCCTCCACTCTGGGGGCCAGAGTATCGTCCATGGCGTCGGTGTAGACCTTGGCAGTGCGGATCACGCCCTCGTTGACGTCCAGTTGGATTTCCACACCGCCCCAGGGGGGGAAGCGGTCCTCCACCGATGCGGTGAAGGGGAGCTTTTGCCCGTAGAGCCAGGCGTCGGAGGCGTATTTGGCGGTCAGGTCTTGCAGGTCGAATTCGTCGGGGCTGAGCGTCCGGACGGGGGGTATTTGCGTAGGGGCTGGCGTCCGCGACAGCCCGTGTGTACCCGTCATTGAGAGGTTCGGGGCGTCGGGGACGCCGCCCCCTACGACATAGACCTGGGTAAGCGCGGCGATCAGAGCCTCGGAAAGGCGCTCGATGGTGAGCTCCGGGACAAATTCCTTCAAATTCACCACCCGGGAGCGGACAGAGTCCACGCCCTTGGCGGCCAGCTTGGCCTTGGAGGGGCTCAGGTAGCGCTGGACCTTCTCCATATCCACGTCCACCATCAGGGTGCCGTGGTGGTAGGACTTGCCCGCGTGGGAATAGAAGGCGTTGCCGGAGAATTTCCGGCCGTCGGCCAGCAGGTCGTTCCGGCCGGAGCGCTGGGCAGGGATGCCCAGGCTTTGACAAGCTTTTTCAATGACCGTGAGCTGCCGGGACAGATCATAGTCCTCCGCAGACATCAGAAAGGTAAAGTTCAGGTTTCCGAGGTCATGAAAAACAGCACCGCCGCCGGAAAGGCGGCGGGCCAGGTGGCCGCCCTCCTCGTTGAGGAGGGCGGTTCTGCATTCCTTCCAGGGATTCTGATTTTTTCCGATGACCACGGTGCGTTCATTCTGCCAGAGGTAGAGGATCAGCTCCCCCTTCCCGACCCGGTTCAGCAGCGCTTCTTCCAAGGCCAGGTTGTGGTAGGGATCATAGCTTTCGCTCCGGCATACAAGCAGCCGTTCGATCATGCCTTGGTCCAGCGGACGATGGGGTTCCGGGCTGCGGCAACCTCGTCGGGACGGCCGATCTGGGCGTGATGGGGTGCGTTGTGCATGTACTCGGGATCCTTGTGGGCCAGGTCAAACAGCTTGCGGAAGATCTCCGCGGCCTCGTCCAGGGTCTCCTTGCTCTCGGTCTCGGTGGGCTCCAGCATGAGGGCCTCGTGGACGATGAGCGGGAAGTACATTGTGGGCGGATGCATGCCGTTGTCGATCAGGGTCTTGGCGACGTCCAGCGCGGACACGCCGGTCTCCTTCTTGAACTCGGACAGATCCAGCACGAACTCATGCATGCAGACGCGGTCAAAGGCAGGCGTGAAGGTGCCCTTGATCTTCTGCATCAGATAGTTGGCGTTCAGGACCGCGTTGGTGGAGGCCTCGGGAATGCCCTCCTTGCCAAGGGTCATGAGGTAGGTCAGCGCGCGAACAACAACCAGGAAGTTGCCGGCAAAGCCGCGGACCTGGATGTGGCCCTCGCCCTGCATCAGAGCGGACTGGGGCAGGAACTGCTTCAGGAACTCCTTGCAGCCGACTGCGCCTGCGCCGGGGCCGCCGCCGCCGTGCGGGGTAGCGAAGGTCTTGTGCAGGTTCATGTGGATGCAGTCGAAGCCCATGTCGCCGGGACGGACGTGGCCCATGACAGCGTTCAGGTTGGCGCCGTCGTAGTAGCACAGGCCGCCGGCCTCATGCACCAGACGGGTGATCTCGAGAATGTTCTTGTCGAAGATGCCAACGGTGTTGGGGTTGGTCAGCATCAGACCGGCGGTATCGGGACCGAGGGCGGCCTTGAGGGCCTCCAGATCGACGCAGCCGTCGGGGGCGGAAGCCACGTTCACCACGTCATAGCCGCACATGGCAGCCGTGGCGGGGTTGGTGCCGTGGGCGGAATCGGGCACGATGATCTTGGTTCTGGCGGTATCGCCGCGGGACTGATGGTACTGCTTGATCAGCAGCACGCCGGTGAACTCACCGTGCGCGCCGGCAGCAGGCTGGAAGGTCATGCCGTCCATGCCGGAGATCTCGCACAGATACTTGGCAGCCAGGTCCAGGACCTCCTTGCTGCCCTTCACGGAAGCAGCGGGAGCCAGGGGATGGACGTTGGTGAAGCCGGGCAGCGCAGCCATTTCCTCGTCGATGCGGGGATTGTACTTCATGGTGCAGGAGCCCAGGGGGTAGAAGCCGCAGTTGACGCCGTGGACGCGCTGGCAAAGCTGGGTGTAGTGACGGGAAACGTCATTCTCGCACAGCTCGGGCAGGTCCAGGGACTCCTGGCGCTTCTCGGGCAGCTCGTAAGCAGGAACGTCGCAGGCGGGCAGAAGGCTGCTGTGACGACCGGGAACGCTCTTCTCAAAAATCAGCTTCATTTCGCCAGCACCTCCTTTACGATGGCAACCGCTCTGTCGAGCTCGGCCTTGGTGTTCTTCTCGGTGGCGCACCAGAGGATCTCATCCTCGCCCATGGGCAGGCCGCCGAGGATGCCGTTCTCCTCGAGCGCAGCCAGGACGGCGTCGCGCTTGGGCTGAACGGTGACGAACTCCTGATAGAACTCGCCCGCGTACTTGGCCTTGACGCCGGAGAGCTTGCAGAGCTCAGACTTCAAATAGTGGGCCTTGGCAGTAGTCTGCCGGGCGGCTTCCTTCATGCCCTCGGGACCCATGGTGGCCATATACAGGCCGGCGGTCAGGGCGCAGAGCGCCTCGTTGGAGCAGATGTTGGAGCTGGCCTTCTCGCGGCGGATGTGCTGCTCGCGGGCCTGCAGGGAAAGGACGTAAGCCTTGTTGCCGTCGTGATCGTGGGTCTCGCCAACGATACGGCCGGGCAGCTTGCGCATGTGCTTCTCGGTGGTGGCCATGATGCCGAGGTAGGGACCGCCCCAGGCAATGGGCAGGCCCAGGCACTGGCCCTCGCCCACCATGACGTCCGCGCCGACTTCCTTGGGCGTGGGCAGGATGGCGAGGCTCAGCGGGTCGCAGGAGAGCACGAACATGGCCTTGGCTTCGTGGACTGCCTCGCCGATGGCCTTGGCGTCTTCTAACTGGCCGTAGAAGTTGGGCTGCTGGAGAATCAGGGAGGCCACGTCGGGGGTCAGCATTTCCTTGAGGGCAGCCAGGTCGGTCTTGCCGTCCTTGCAGGGCACGATCCGCAGCTCGGCGTTGGCGCCGTAGCAGTAGGTGCGGATGGTGTTGATGGTGTCGGGATGGACCGCGGCGGAAACCAGGGTGACGCTGCGCTTGCGGTCGCGGCACATGGAGGCGGCCTCAGCGGCGGCGGTAGCGCCGTCGTAGACGGAGGCGTTGGACACGTCCATGCCGGTGAGCTGGCAGATCATGGTCTGGTACTCGAAGATGGACTGCAAAATACCCTGGCTCATCTCGGCCTGATAGGGGGTGTAAGCCGTCAGGAACTCTTCCTTGTTGGGAACGTACTTGACAATGCTGGGAATGTAGTGATCGTATGCGCCTGCGCCGCGCAGCACGGTCTTGAAGACCTTATTCTCGGCGGCCAGGGCCTCCATTTTGGAGCGAACCTCCAGCTCAGACATGCCGGAGGGGATATTCAGGGGCTCAGTCAGAAGCATCTGCGCGGGCACGTCGGCATAGAGCGCGTCCTCGCGCTCCATGCCGATGGCCTTCAGCATTTGCTGCCGTTCCGAGAGCGTCCCGGGAACGTAGCTTCCCATTTAGCCCTCCTCGGCGCAAAGGGCCTCGTAGTCGTCAGCGTCCAGCAGCT
>CAMKED010000008.1 GCA_946411475.1 uncultured Clostridia bacterium
TCTGGTATTTATTTCGGTACTGAAAGGTCACGTTTTTGACTTCTAAAATGGCCATGGATCATTTCCTCCTTATTCCGGTTCGGTAAGAGCCGCAAACGACTGCTTTCGCAGCCCTGCGTTCAGACAGATCAGAGCAGAGACCGTCCAGACACTCAAAAAGGCGAGGGTGAGCAAAAGCTGGGTCTGGTTCATACGGATGCCGGTCAGTCGGGCGAGCAGGACGCCGATTCCCAGACCCGCTGCCATCAGCAGGAGCTGTTCGAGCAGGAAGTTTCCGATGATCCGACCGTGCTGCGTGCCGAGGGCCCGCATGACGGCAATTTCCCGCCGCCTGGACTGGATCAGCAGCCAGGCCAGGGCGAAGCCGATCACGCCGGCCAGCAGATACAGAGCGCCGTAGAGGACGCTGACGTACTGGATCTGGCGCTCCATGGAGTGGACGGTGTTCAGATAGACTTCATCCTCGATCATGGCGTAGGGCTTGATGCGATCCCCGGAGCGGACCCAGGTAAAGCCCGCCTCGTCCATGGCTGCGCGGAGCTCGTCCAGCCGGGCGGCGTCCTTCAGCGTGAAAGTGAAGCTGGAATAAGTGAGCAAGGGAGAGAGCCCGTTTGCCAGAAGATTGTTCAGGTATTTTCCCATATAGGGCGTATTTCCGACCCAGTATTGCTGGTCGTCGTTGTAGCTGCTCACGGAACTGAAAATGTTTTGATGCGTGAAGGTCACCGGGGAGAAAAAGGTGTTGCTGTCCACCGGCGCCAGATAGGAAGCAACGATCAGCAACTGCTGCGGTTTCAGCTTATCCGTGTTTTTTCCGGCATGGTAATAAGAAACGGCAGTGTTGACAATGTCGCCGAGTGAGATCCCGTATCGTTCCATCATGGCTTGCGGCATGGCGCAAGGCACGGGCTGACCGGGTTTCGCAGCATCTATGCGGATGAAGTCCGCCTCGCTCCAACCCGCAAGCCACTCCACGGAGCCGCTGTCAGAGAAATGGAAAAGGGGGGAATCAGAAATGGAGGAGGTACCTGCCCAACTGGCTTCCTTGCTCAGGAAAAAAAGAACGGATTCATAGGCATAACTGCCCTCAATGGGCCAGTCAAACGGAATCTGCTCTTTGCCCTCTGCTCCGAGGAGCTTGATATGGCCCAAGTTGGTGGTGACGCAAAAGTCTTCTACCAGATCAGATGTGACAAGCGCCCCAACGGCGGAACTATTAAGCCTCAGCCCGCTGATCCGCTTGCCGTAGTAATCTGTGGCGTTGCCGGAGATTACTGCGTTATTTTTGTAAGCGTCCAGTTGCTCCTTGTAGCTGTTCAGGGAGGAGGTCAGATGCGAGAAGAACAGGGCGACAGCCAGACCCAGGAGCAGCACGGCCGTGGTGCGGCTCCTGCCGCGAAGCAGAGAGAGCAAACCGTATTTGAGTTTGCAGGAAAGCCTGGAAACGCGAGCTGCCCGTTTTGGCGCGATCTGCTTGACCGCTTTTTTCTGTTTCGTTTTCCGCTCCCGCAGACTGAGCGACGCAAAGACCAGCGTAAAGAGCAGGGTTCCGCACAGCAGGATTCCGACGGCGCTGAAGTAAGCCCCCGAAGGAGAGCTGGGATCAAATTCCAGGATTCGGGTAATGGCAAGCCGGGTCGCGGAGAAGCGAAGGTCTTGCTCTGCAAACTGGTCGGCGAAGCGCTGCAAAACGCCAAAGACCCAGCTTTCGGCTGCTTTGCTGAGCATGGCGCCGAAGACTGCGCCAAAGAGGGTCAGGGCCATAGCAGCACTTAGGAAGTAGACGTACACGTGGATCCTGCCGCTGCCCATGGCGTACATGGTCCGGGCGGCCTCCCGCTGACGGGAGATGAACAGGTGACTCTGCATTGCCATGGCGCAGGCAGCCAGAAGCAGGCACACGACCAGGAAGATGCCGGAGATAAATTGCAGCTCCTCCATGGGCTCCGTTGCGGCGGCGTAGCCCTGATCGTAGACGTTCAGCCGAAAGCCCTGCGTCAGCAGGGGCTCGGCGGCCTCCAGGAAGCCGGTAACCTGACTGTTTTCCAGCCGGAACTGTCCCAGCGTATAACCGTTTACGGGATGGATCTCCTGACCGATGTCGGCATCCGGTAAAAAGACCCAGAAGGGATAACTTTCCGTTTCACTGACAATGCCGACGATTTGATAATCTCCTTCGTCGATCTGCCTGTGATTCCTTGGCTCGTAGAGGTCTCCCTCCGCGTGGAGCAGCGTACAGGGGATCATGTCCCCAACCTTCCGTCCCAGCATGCCTGCAATGCGCTCAGAGACGATGCAGACCTTGGCTTTGGTGTCGTATTCCTCCTGTGTGAAGAAACGGCCTTCCGTCAACGAGCTCAACTGCTGGTGGAAGGGATAGAGGTCTTCAATATCTGCCGTGCGGCTGACCCGGCAGGCGTCATTTTTTAAGTGCAGAATCTCGGCATAGCGCCGATAGGGGGCCTCGTCTGCTTCACTGGCTCCGCCCGGAAGCAGTGCAGGAAGCTCTGTTACGCTGTCCTGGTCCAGGAAGCTGACGTCTTCCGGCTGAAAGGTGTAGAAGCCGCTGTAACCGGAGTAGTAGAAGCGTCCGACGAAGAGATACTCAGCGGGGTATTCCATCGGGGGCGCCCCATCTATGCCGCGAAACATGACAACACGGTTTGTGAAATCGCTGCGGGAGTAAAGCGTTTCGTTCACGACCCCGGTGTACAGCCCGTATTGTTTCTCATAGGTGTAGAGCTTGACCCGCAGCACGGCTGCGTCGGGCATGGGGACGGCCTCGTCCCAGCGGCGGATCTCGGAGGAGAGCATCAGCTCCGAGGAGGCAGGCTCCCAGCCAAGCACAGCGTCCGAAGCAATCAGCCGGGAGATGGTTTCTCGGTTGGCTTCCACCGCGTTGGCAAAGCTTTCGTCGTAGATCGTTTGATCCGGATAGTCCTGACCGACGTACTCCAGCTCTGCGATGGTATGAAAAAAATTGTTGCAGTCGTCCAGATACCCCCGCACAACGCTATAAACACAACAGGAAACCATCAGCAGGGCGGCGGTTACTGTGAGAATCAGTACGAACAGCAGGGTTTTCCCGGGCGTCCGCAGCGTGCTTTTAAGCCCGTTGTTCGCAGCCTGCATCGTCGTATCCTCCTTGCAGCTTTCCGTCACGCATCCGATAGACCAGGTCGGCGCGGGCAGCGATGTCTAGGTCGTGGGTGACCACGATGACGCAGTAGCCGTCCTCGTGGGCGAGTTTGAGCAGCAGCTCGATGATGCGGCGGCTGTTCTCGGTGTCCAGATTGCCGGTGGGCTCGTCGGCCAGCAGGAGCTTGGTGTCCATGCTCATGGCGCGGGCCACGGCCACGCGCTGCTGTTCGCCGCCGGAGAGCATGTCCGGGAAGCGGGGCAGGACCGTTGCAGGCAGGCCCACGCGCTGAATCAGTTCCTCCGCCTTCTCACGGGCCGGTTTGCCCTTGAAGCCGCGCAGCTCCATCGGATAGGTGACGTTCTCGGAGACCGTCAGCAGCGGCAGCAGACGGAAGCTCTGATAGATGACTGCCGCGTTTTCCCGGCGGTAGCGGTTGAGGTTGATCTGGGAGGTGGGCTTTCCCTCGAAGCAGATCTCGCCCGAGGTCGGCAGCATCAGCCCGGCCATAAGGGAGAGCAGGGTGCTCTTGCCGGAGCCGGATTTGCCCACCAGGGCGTAGAGCTTTCCTTCTTCAAAGGCGCAATCCACACCGTTCAGGGCGTTGACGGTCTGGTATTTATTTCGGTACTGAAAGGTCACGTTTTTGACTTCTAAAATGGCCATGGATCATTTCCTCCTTATTCCGGTTCGGTAAGAGCCGCAAACGACTGCTTTCGCAGCCCTGCGTTCAGACAGATCAGAGCAGAGACCGTCCAGACACTCAAAAAGGCGAGGGTGAGCAAAAGCTGGGTCTGGTTCATACGGATGCCGGTCAGTCGGGCGAGCAGGACGCCGATTCCCAGACCCGCTGCCATCAGCAGGAGCTGTTCGAGCAGGAAGTTTCCGATGATCCGACCGTGCTGCGTGCCGAGGGCCCGCATGACGGCAATTTCCCGCCGCCTGGACTGGATCAGCAGCCAGGCCAGGGCGAAGCCGATCACGCCGGCCAGCAGATACAGAGCGCCGTAGAGGACGCTGACGTACTGGATCTGGCGCTCCATGGAGTGGACGGTGTTCAGATAGACTTCATCCTCGATCATGGCGTAGGGCTTGATGCGATCCCCGGAGCGGACCCAGGTAAAGCCTGCTTCGTCCATGGCTGCGCGGAGCTCGTCCAGCCGGGCGGCGTCCTTCAGCGTGAAGGTATAGCTGGAATAGTCGAGAGAAGGCGTGAGGCCTTTGGCCTGGTATTTGGCCAGATCCGCGGGAGAGTAGCTGTCGCGGCCGATCCAGCAATCGGCGTCGTTCTCGTTGAAAATCGGGAAAAGGTTTTCCGACTGCAGTCCGTCGCGCACGTAGGTCACCGGGGAGAAAACGACGGTGCTTTCCGTGGGAGCCACGTAGGACGCAACGACCTGAAGCTGTACGGGAATCACGACGAAATCCCAGTGGGGGTGATAATAGGCGACGGCGGTGTTGATCCGATCGCCGAGCCGGATGCCGTTCTCTTCCATCATGGATTTGGGCAGGGCGCAGACGGCGGGACCGCTTCGATAGGAACCGTAATACCAGCTCTCCCAAGCGGAACTGTAGGCGGAAAAGGATTTGTCGTCCAGCCGGATGAAATCCGCTTCGCTCCACCCGTCCAGCCACTCCACGGAACCGCCGTCGGAAAAATGGAACAGCGGGCTGTCGGAGATGGAGGAGGTGCCGGTCCAGACGGGCTCCTTGCTCAACAGGTAGAAAACGGTTTCGTAGGCGTAACCGCCGTATTCCGGCCAATCGAAGGGGAGCTGCTCCTGACCCTCCACGCCGAGGAATTTGATGTGGCCCAGGCGTGTGGTCACGCAGAAATCCTCTAAAAGATCAGAGGTGCTGAGCAACGAAACGGGGCGGCCCTTGACGTTCAGACCGCTGATCCGCTTGGCGTAGTAGTCCGTGGCGGTGCCAGTGATGACGGCGTTTTTCTGGTAGGCGGCAAGCTGCTCCTGATAGCCGATCCGGGAGTTGGTCAGATGTCCGAAGAACATGGCTGCGGCCACGCCCAGCAACAGCACGGCGACCGTGCGGCCGCGGCCCCGGAGCAGGGAGAGCAGGCCGTATTTGAAGACGCCGGAAAGCCGGGAAATACGGCCTGCTCGCTTGGGAGCGTACTGCCGGACGGATTTTTTCTTTGTGATTTTCCGCTCCCGCAGGCTGAGCAGGGCAAAGAGCAGCGTGAAAATCAGTGTGCCGCCGACCAGAATCGCAGCGGCGGTCAGATAGGTCCGCATCGAAGAGATCGGGTTGAACTCCAAGGTCCGGGTGACGGCGATCCGCGTGGCGGAGAAGCGGAGATCCTGCTCTGCGTACTGCGAGGTAAAGCGCTGCAGGACTTTGTAGACGCTGCCCTCGGTCAGCTTGCTGATGCCGGCGCCGAACACGGCGGCGGGAACGGTCAGGGCCAGCGCAGCGCTGAGAAAGTAGACGCACACGTGGGTGCGGCCGCTGCCGAGACTGTACATCGTCCTGCCGGTCTCCCGCTGCCGGGAGATGAAGATATGGCTCTGCATGGCCAGCGCGCAGCAGGCCAGCAGAAGACAGACGGCCAGAAAGACGCCGGAGATGAACAGCAGCTCTTCCATGGGCTCCGTGGCGGCGGCATAGCCCTGGTCGTAGACGTTCAGACGGAAGCCGTGCTCCAGCAGGGGAGCCGCAGCCTCCAAAAAGGCCGGAACCGCATTGTTTTTCAGCCGGAACTGGCCCAGTGTGTAGCCGTTCACTGCATAGATCTCTTTGCTCACGTCCGCGTCCGGCAAAAAGACGCAGTAGGGATAGTCCTCCGAGTGGCTCACGATCCCGACGATTTTGTAATCGCCTTCCTCGATCTGGACGTGGTTGGCGACGTCATAGAGATCGCCTTCGGCCCGGAAGAGCGTGAAGGGAATGCTGTCGCCCAGCTCCAGACCCAACATCCCCGCGATTCGCTCGGAGACAACGCATACCTTGGCCTTTTCGTCATATTCCTTCTGCGTAAAGCCGCGCCCCCCGGTCAGAGTGATCAACTGCTGATGGAAGGGGTAGAGATCCTCCATCGAGGCGGTGCGCATCACGCGGCAGGAATCGTTGATCCGGTGCAGCGCATCGGCGTAGCGCTGGAAGCCGGCCTCTTCCGCCTCGCTTGCGCCTTCCGGAAGCTGCGGCGGCAGCTCGATCAGCTCGCCGTTGTCGCGAAAGGAGACAGGCTCGATCTGAAAGTTGGAATAGAAATAGCCCGAGACCAGATAAGAGGCGGGACAGTCCAGTTTTTCCGCCCCGTCGATGCCGCGGATCAGAATGAGCTTATTCGTGTCGTCGCTGCGGGAATAGAGCGTTTCGGTCACCATCGCGGAATAGAGGCCGCTGCTTGGCTCGTAGCCGTAGAGCTTTACGCGCAGCACAGCGGCGTAGGGATCGGGGACGAATTCATCCCAGCGGTGGATCAGCGGCGAGAGCATCAATTCATTCGAGGCCGGCTCCCAGGCAAGCACAGGTTCGGCGGTAATCAGGGCGGAAAGCGCGTCCCGGTTTTCCTCCACCGCAGCGGCAAAGCCTTCGTCATAGACGTATTGATTGGGATAATACTGGCCGATGTACTCCAGCTCTGCAATGGTGTGGAAATAATCTTCGCAGTTGCCCAGATAGCCTCTTACCGCGCCGAACACGCTGCACGATACGGTCAGCAGCGCTGCCGTGACCGTAAGGATCAGCAGAAACAGCAGGGTCTTTCCCGGCGTCCGCAGTGCACTTTTGAGTCCGTTTTTGATGGCTTGCAAGGCAGCCAGCCTCCTCTCTTTTCGTTCATCACACGGCCCGAGCGGGACGGACCGCGCCGGAGGAAAGCGCCTGCTTTCAACCCCGTTCTGTGCGTTAATGACAGAAACCGAGAATTCGTTACAAGTTTTTTTATTTTTATTTTTTTTTTTTCGGTTCAGAGTTCAGAGTGTAGGGGGCGTCGTGGGCGCAGCAGAGAACAATTGAAAATTGAAAGTTGAAAAGTATCTGTTCAGTAGGGTCGTAGTGGCCGCGCACCTGCGCGGCCATAAAGCCCCGAAACAGCAATCCGCGGCATGGCCGCGCAGATGCGACTGAATAGATACGTTGAAAATTGAAAATGATGGTGTTTTGCAGATTGCTGTCTGCAAAAGGAATAACGATGAAAACAGCCGGAAAAGCGGAATATCTTTTCCTTCATCGTTCAAATGGCAATTTGAACGATACATTCACTTTCAACTTTCAACTTTCAACTGCGCAGCGGGGCGTCGTGGGCCTGCGAACCCTGAACCCTCCCTTCATATAACCTGTTCAAAAATCAACACTAAAAATCCATCCTGTTTGTACAGTTTTCCATTGCCTTTTCTCCGCGCGTGTGATAAAATATGCGTTAAGAGCGCCAAAGGCGGAGCTGCGCAAGCCGTTTCGCATCGAGGCGCGCTGCACCAAACCAGGAGGGAGAAAACAGTGAACTTAACCTTTCGCGGCGGAGTCCATCCCAAGGGGCGGAAGGAGCTGAGCAGGGAAGTCCCCCTGCGCCGCTTCGATCCGGGCCCCTGCGAGATGGTATACCCCTTGGCCCAGCACATCGGAAAACCCGCAAAAGCCATTGTCAAAAAGAACGACCCTGTTTTGGTAGGACAAAAGCTGGCCGAGGCCGACGGCTTCGTGTCTGCCTGCGTCATCAGCTCCTGCTCCGGCAAGGTCAAGGCCGTGGAAAAACGGCGCACCATCGCCGGCACCATGACCGAGTGCGTCGTGGTGGATAACGACGGCGCCTATACCCCCATGGAGGGGCTTGGAACCAGGCAGGACCTTTCCGCCCTGACCAATCAGGACATCCTGAACCGGGTCAAAGAGGCCGGGATCGTCGGCCTGGGCGGCGCGGGCTTCCCCACGCACGTCAAGCTGGCCCCCAAGGAGCCGGACAAGATCAAGTATCTGATCGCCAACGGTGCCGAGTGCGAGCCCTACATCACCTGCAACGATCAGCTCATGCGCTCGAATGCGGCCGGGATCGTGGAGGGCCTGGAGCTGACGCTCCGGCTCTATCCGAACGCCGAATGCGTGATCGGCATCGAGGACAATAAGCCAGAGGCCATCGCCTCCATGCGCAAGGCCGTCGAGGGCAAGCAGCGCATGCGGGTCCTGCCGCTGCACACCAAATACCCGCAGGGCGGCGAGCGCAGCCTGATCCGGGTCATTGCCGGGGTGGATTTCCCCGTGACCATGCTCCCGGCGGACGTGGGCTGCATTGTCCTGAACGTCGGCACGGCCTACGCGATCGGCCGGGCCGTGGCCTGGAACGAGCCGCTTTATGAGCACGTGCTCACCGTCACCGGCGAGGCGGTCCGGGAGCCGGGCAATTTCATCGCCCGAGACGGCAGCACCTTTGCTCAGCTTTTGGAGGCCTGCGGCGGCGTCAAGGACGGCGTCACACCCAAGAAGGCCCTCTCCGGCGGCCCGATGATGGGCGTGGCCGTGGCCGGGCTGGAGGTCCCCATTCAGAAGAATACCAACGCGCTGACCCTGCTGGCCGAGGATCGGGTCGAGCGGGCGGAAAAAGAGCAGACAGCCTGCCTCCACTGCGGCCGCTGCTCCACGATCTGCCCCAACGGACTGGTCCCCGCGCTGATGGCGGACGCCATCAACATGCAGAACTGGGAGCGCTATGAGAAAAAGCTCTACGGCTTGGAATGCATCGCCTGCGGCTCCTGCACCTATATCTGCCCGGCCAGAAGGCCGCTGACGCAGATGTTCAAGCAGACCAAGGCGGAGATCATGGCCCGGAAACGGGCGGCGCAGGCAGGAGGGAAAAAATGAATCAGAAACTGAATCTTTCTTCCGGCCCGCACGTCCGTGATATCTGGTCCACCGCCTTTATCATGCGGATGGTCCTGCTGGCGCTGATGCCTGCGACGGTCATCGGCATCATCACCTTCGGCCTGGACGCCCTTTGGGTGGTGCTGGTATCGGTCGTCACGGCCGTTCTGACGGAGCTGATCTTCGACAAGCTCACGCACAAGCCCGACACCTGGAAGGACGGCTCCGCAGCCGTGACAGGTCTGATGCTGGCCCTGACCATTTCGGCCCAGACGCCGCTTTACGCCCCCATCATCGGCTCCGTCTTTGCGATCCTGGTGGTCAAGTGCTGCTTCGGCGGCCTGGGCAAGAACTTCGTCAACCCCGCCCTGGCGGCCCGCTGCTTCCTGCTGATCTCCTTCCCCGGCGCCATGACCGTCTACGCCATTGACGGCGTGGCCTCCGCTACCCCCTGCGCGGAACTGGCTGCGGGCAGAGCGGTGAACATCACCTCCATGTTCCTGGGCAGCGCCAACGGCGTCATCGGCGGCTCCATCCTGGGCCTGCTGATCGGCGGCCTGGCCCTCTGGGCCTTTGACATCATCCACGGCCAGATTTGGATCTCCGTCCTGGCCAGCTTCACCGCCTTCCTGGCCCTCTTCGGAGGTCAGGGCTTCGACCCCGGCTTCCTGGCCGCCCATCTTTGCAGCGGCGGCGTGATTCTGGGGGCCTTCTTCATGGCCACGGACTACGTCACCTCTCCCATGAGCCGCCTGGGTCAGACCTTCTACGGGGTGCTGATCGGCGTGCTGGGAGCCCTGTTCCGGGTGAATGGCGCTTCCGCCGACTCCTTCAGCTATTCCGTCATCGTGGCGAACCTCTTCACTCCGCTGATCGACACCTACGTGGTGGATAAGCCCTACGCCTTCCGCAAGCGGATGATCAAGCTCCGCACCGAGGGCAAGCAGCCCTTCCGATTCCCCAAGCCCGTGGTGGCCCTGACCGTCATCGCTCTGCTGGCGGGCCTGGCCCTCTCCGGGGTCTACTCCATGACCAAGGAGAACATCGACGCCCAGAAGAAGGCCGCCGCAGATAAGGCCTACAAGGCCGTGCTGCCCCAGGCGGAGAGCTTCGAATCCTACGCCGACAAGGTGGAGCAGCTGGGCACCGAGCCCTACGGCTCCGGCTTTGGCCGCGTCTTCATCAAGGATGCCCTGGTGGGCAAGGACGCCAACGGCAACGTGGTGGGCTATGCGGTCTCCGTCACCTCCGCCGAGGGCTACGACGGCAACGTCACCCTCTCCGTAGGCGTCAGCACCGACGGCAAGATCAACGCCATCTCCTTCACCGAGCTCCACGAGACCCCGGGCAAGGGCATGCTCTGCGGGGAGCCCGCCTTTATGGACCAGTTCGCCGGCAAGGACGCCGGGAAGCTGATCCTGGGCTCCGATATCGACGGCATCACCGGCGTCACCATCACCTCCAAGGCCGTGACCAACGCGGTAAACGCCGGCATGGACTTTATCAACACGCAGATAAGGGGGGAGTAAGATGAACAAATACGTCGAACGCCTGTACAACGGCATCATCAAGGAGAACCCCACCCTGGTCCTGATGCTGGGCATGTGCCCCACCCTGGCGGTCTCCACCCGGGCCTCCAACGGCATCGGCATGGGCCTGTCCACCCTGGCGGTGCTGGTGCTGTCCAACCTGGTCATCTCTCTGCTGCGCAAGGTGATCCCGGATCAGGTCCGGCTCCCGGCCTACATCGTCATCGTGGCCTCCCTGGTCACAGTCACAGAGCTGCTGATCGAGGCCTATCTGCCCTCGGTCTACGAGGCCCTGGGTATCTACATCCCCCTGATCGTGGTGAACTGCATCATCCTGGGCCGGGCCGAGGCCTACGCCAACAAGCACACGCCGCTGCTGTCCGTCTTTGACGGCGTCGGCATGGGCCTGGGCTTCACCATCGCCCTGACCCTGGCCGGCGCGGTGCGGGAGATCCTGGGCAGCGGCACCTTCTTCGGCCTGCAGCTGCTGCCCAAGTCCGTGGAGCCTATGGGCATCTTCGTCCAGCCTCCCGGGGCCTTCCTGGTGATCGCCCTGTTCATCATCATCATGAACGCCATCGGCATCAAGACCCGCCAGCGCCAGCTGGTGGAGAACGGCTGTGACGGCTGCTGCGCCGGCTGCACCGCCAAGTGCGAGACCGGAAAGGAGACGGCGAAATGAACCATAATCTGCTTTTGATCATCGTTTCCGGCGCCCTCATCAACAACGTGGTGCTGAGCCAGTTCCTCGGTATTTGCTCCTTCCTGGGGGTGTCCCAGCAGATGAAGGCCTCCGCCTCCCTGGGGGGCGCGGTCATCTTCGTCATCACCATCGCCTCCGCCGTGGCCAACCTGCTCTACACCAACGTCCTGGCGCCCCTGGGCCTGGATTTCATGAAGACCATCGTCTTTATCTTAGTGATCGCGGCCCTGGTGCAGATCGTGGAAATGTTCCTCAAAAAGAAATCTCCCGCGGTCTATAAATCCCTGGGCATCTTCCTGCCCCTGATCACCACCAACTGCGCCGTTCTGGGCGTGGCCCTGACCAACGTGCAGAACGACTACAACTTCATCGAGTCCGTGCTCTCCGGCTTCGGCACGGCCCTGGGCTTCACCCTGGCCATCGTTTTGCTGGCGGGCATCCGCAGCCGCATCAAGGAGGAGGACCTGCCTGCTCCGCTCCGCGGCGCGCCCATCGTTCTGATCTCCGCCGCGCTCATGTCCATCGCGTTCATGGGCTTCGCCGGCCTGTCGTTCTGAGGAGGCTGCCATGGAATTGATTTTGATTACCACAGCGGTCATCACGGTCATCGGTCTGGTGGTGGGCGCGGGCCTGGTCTTCACGGGAAAGAAGTTCTACGTGGAGGTGGACCAGCGGGAAGCTGCCGTCCGGGAGGCCCTGCCGGGAAACAACTGCGGCGCCTGCGGCTTTGCAGGCTGTGACGCCATGGCTGCGGCCATCGCCAAGGGCGAGGCCCCTGCCAACGGCTGTCCCGTGGGCGGCGCGCCTGCGGCCGCCAGGATCGGCGCCATCATGGGCACTGAGGCCGGGGCCGTTCAGCGGAAGATTGCCTTTGTCCGCTGCAAGGGCTCCTGCGAGGTCACCAGGAACCAGGGCAACTACGTCGGCATCCAGGACTGCGCCAGCGCGGTCCGGGCGGGCCTGGCCCTAACGGACTGCGACTACGGCTGCGTGGGCCTGGGCACCTGCGTGAAGGTCTGCCCCGAGCACGCCATCACCGTCAAGGACGGCGTGGCCATGGTGAACCGGAAGCGCTGCGTGGGCTGCGGCCTCTGCGCCAAAGCCTGCCCCAAGGGCCTGATCGAGCTGGTGCCCGAGCAGAACCGGGTCATGGTCCAATGCTCCAACCGGGACAAGGGCCCCCAGGTGAAGCAGGTCTGCTCCGCAGGCTGCATCGGCTGTATGCTCTGTACCCGCCAATGCGAGGCCGGGGCCATCACCGTGGAGAACAACCTGGCCCATATTGACTACGGGACCTGTACCCAGTGCGGCAAGTGCGTGGAGAAGTGCCCCGCCAAGGTCATCACGCCGCCCGCCGAGCCGTAAGCGACCCGTAGGGGCCGATGCCCACATCGACCCTGGGAGGGATCGTGCGGAAGCCGTAGGGGTCGATGCCCACATCGACCCTGAGAGGGATCGTGCGGAAGCCGTAGGGGCCGATGCCCACATCGGCCCTATGACGGGATTTTGCGGAAGCACCTGAGAAAGGAGAACCTATGGATAAACGAACCATCGTCTGGAAGCTGATCTGCGGCATTCTGATCGTCGCCGCGGCGGTGCTGCTGCTGAGCGGCGTGCTGAAGGGCGACGTCATGTACCACCTCAGAGACCGGGGCGCGCTGGGCCCCCTGACCCGGAGCGACATCCAATATCAGACCGTGGCGGCCCCCGCCGCCAGCTCCAGGGACGGAACCGTCAGCGCGAAGGACTGGGAGAGCGTCTTTCCCTACATCGCCAAGAGCATGAAGGCCAACGAGGAGAACGACGCCGTGGTGGACTATCTGGCCCAGGACCCCTATTTGAAAAACATCTACGAGGGCTACGGCTTTGCCAAGGACTACGGCTCCGCCCGGGGCCACGCGTACTGCCTCACCGACGTGAGCAAGACGGAGCGGCCCCACCCCCTGGCCAACTGCCTCACCTGCAAGACCCCCAACTTCACCAAGCTGGTGAACGACAACGGCGTGGAGGTCTATAAATGGGACTTCCAGGAGGCCCTGGACCGGATGGAGGAGAACGTCTCCTGCTATACCTGCCACGGCAACGACGCAGGCAGCGAGGGCAAGATCACCATTACCCATTCCTACGTGAAAAAGGCCCTGGGCAGCAACGCCGACGCTATCAACCAAAGCCTGCTGAGCTGCGGCCAATGCCACATCGAATACTACTTTACCGTGGCGGACGCGGAGACCATGATGCCCTACGGCAGCGTGGAGGCCATGACGCCCGAGGCCATCCTGGCCTACTATGACAGCATCCAAAACAAGGACAGGGAGCTGGGCTTCTATGACTGGATCCAGCCCTCCACCGGCGCGAAGATGCTGAAGGCCCAGCACCCGGAGCTGGAGACCTTTCTCTCCGGCAAGCACGCCGCTCTGGGCATGAGCTGTGCCGACTGCCACATGGCCATCGTCCAGGAGGAGGACGGCACCATCTACCACAGCCACTACATCGACAGCCCCCTGAACGATCCGACCATCCTCTCCACCTGCGTGGCGTGCCACAACGACGGCACCGACATGGTGGACTTCGTCCACAAGCTCCAGGCCCGGATCACCGCCCGGGAGACCGAGGTGGGCAACAAGCTCTCCGCCTTCAAGGACGCCCTGGCCGAAGCCGTCAAGGCCGCCGAGGAGGAGGCACCCGGAGCCAAGACCCAGGAGGAGCTGGACGCCATCCGTAAGCTCTACCGGGAGGCCCAGTGGTTCTTCGACTTCGACTATGTGGAGAACTCCGAGGGCGCCCACAACGCCGACCTGGCCACCCGCTGCCTGGACACCGCCGAGCAGAAGATCGCCGAGGGCATGGCCCTGCTGGGAAAATGAGCAGGCATTCGTTGCGCCGTAGGGGCCGATGCCCACATCGGCCCTTCTCCCGGGCAGAAAAAGCTGATTGACATTTTCCCCTAAAATCAATACAATAACAGCAGAGCGTGATCCCGCGCCCTGCTGTTGATTTGAAAGGATATTTTTCCATGAAAAAACTCTGGAAATTCCTGGGCTCCATGCGCTTTGCCATCCTCCTGCTGGTGATCCTGGCGGCGGCCTGCGCCGGGGGCAGCTTCATCCCCCAGGGGCTGGACTTCCAGGCCTACGCCGCCCGCTATTCGGAGCGGACCGCCGGGCTGATCCTGGCCCTGGGGCTGGAGGACGTGTTCCATTGCTGGTGGTTCCTGCTGCTGACGGCCTTCCTCTGCGGCAATCTGCTGCTGTGCAATCTGAGCCGCCTGCCCCAGTTGATGAAGCGCACCAAAGCCGCTGCCGACCCCGCCCAACTGAGCGCGCCAAGCGTCACCCTGGAGGGCCTCCGGGACCCCGACCCGGTCTTCGCAGCGCTTCGGATGCCAAAGCCCCGGGAGGGCGCCGACCCCCAGGGCCGTACCCTGCGCTGGTCGGTGAAAAACCCCGTGGGCCTCTGGGGGGCCTGGGTCTGCCACCTGGGGATCCTGCTGCTGATCCTGGGCTTCGCCCTGGGCCAGGCCACCAAGGAGGAATACACCGTCTACGGGGTCCCCGGCCAGACCAAGCAGGTAGGGGATAGCCCCTACGCCCTGTGCATCCGGGACTTCCGGGTGGAGCGGGAGGCGGACGGCGCCGTGGCCCAGTACAGCGCGGAGCTGACGGTGCTGGACCTGAGCGACCCGGGGGACCCCCTTGCCGTGGACACCACCGCCAGCGTCAACCACCCCGGCTCCGCCTTCGGCTTCAAGCTCTATCAGAACTCCATGGGAGACGCCGCCACCCTCACGGTCCGCTGGGACGGGGAGACCGTCCAGGAGACGGTCCTCTGCGTGGGGGAGCACGCCACCCTGATGGATACGCCTTTGGCTCTGCTGCTGGGTTCCGTGATCCGGGAGGGGGAGGCGGTGGGCTACGGCTACCAGATCTACGTGGGGGAGGAGCTCTACGACCGGAACGTCCAATGGGAGGGAGATCTCATCCCGGATTTTCAGCCCTACCAGGTCAGCTTTTCCCAGGCCCGGGCATATACCCTGATCCAGATGAAGCGGGACCGCTTCACCCCCCTGGCCCTGCTGGGGGGCCTGATCACCCTGCTGGGCCTCTTCCTGGCCTTCTATCTCCAAACCTGCAAGCTCTGGGCCGTCCGGGAGGCGGACGGCAGCTGGACCCTCCGGGGCAGCTCCCCCAAGGGCGGCGCGCTCTTTGCCGAACGTCTGCGGGAAGCGGCCCGAGAAGCCGAAACGAAACGATCCTGAAAGCTGGTGAAGCATGACTGCGCTGTTAAACCTGGAAAACGTCCTGTTTTATATCGTCATCTGCCTGTATTTCCTGGCGACCTTGTGCTATTTTCTGTTCATCGGGCTGAAAAGGGACGCCCTGGGCAAGGCCGCCATCCTAATCCAGACCCTCGGCCTGGCTCTGCATACCGCCGCCCTGGTCTGCCGGGGCCTCGGGGCGGGCCGTCTGCCCCTGACCAATCAATATGAGTTTGCCGCCAGCTTCGCCTGGGGCCTCTGCCTGGTGAGTCTGATCTTCATTCACAGATTCAAATTCCCCGTGCTGGGGGCCTTCGCGGCTCCGGTCATCCTGCTGGTGATCGGCTACGCCGCCATGCAGAGCCGGGAGGTCCGGGCCCTGATGCCCGCCCTGCGCTCCAGTTGGCTGGGCTTCCATGTCTCCACCGCCATCATCGCTTACGGCTCCTTTGGGGTCAGCGCGGTGCTGGGGCTGATTTTCCTGCTGCGGGAGCGGATGCGGGACCGGGGCTTCTGGGACCTGCACGTCCCCGCCCGGGAAAAGCTGGATCTGATCTCCTACCGCAGCGTCTGCCTGGGACTGCTCTTTTTGAGCTTCACCATCATCACCGGGGCCATCTGGGCCGAGCAGGCCTGGGGCTCCTATTGGTCCTGGGACCCCAAGGAGACCTGGTCCCTGGTGACCTGGCTGATCTACGCCACCTACCTGCACTTGCGGATCCGCCGGGGCTGGAAGGGAAAGGCCGCCGCCATTTTCGCGGTGGTGGGCTTCGTCTGCGTCCTGTTCACCTACGTGGGCGTCAATACCCTGCTGCCCGGCGTCCACAGCTACGCCTGAGAGCCGAAACCCAGGGCGCTCCGCCGCTTTTGGAAGCCGACAACGGTGCGAGGATCCGCCGGCGGGCCCCCAAGCCCCGGCCCGACGGGGCGGGGCAGGGCAAAGGAAGCGGCGATCCGGTCCAAATTATACCGTGAGCTGCGGGAATATTCGAATTATTATTGACAATTCAGCATATTATTTGATACAATAACGGTAGGACAGTATGCCCTGCCGTTATTGTGCTTGCAGGGCGATCATGAATGATAAAGGAGGGATTCCCTTGAAACGAACGATTGCGCTTTTCCTGTGTCTGGGCTTGCTCCTGACCGCCTTTGCCGGCTGCGGCGGAAAGACGGAAGAAACCGGGACAAGTGAAACCCAAGAGGTCGTCATGACGCAGGCTGACGGGGAATATACGCTTGCCCGTGAAATCAATACCAACCAGCTTACCTTCTACTGGGTCGCGGACGGCGTTGACTATTCCAAGTGTGACATGTGGATCTGGTATCAGAACGTCGAGCCGCGCGGCTACGCCTTCCATGAAACGAAAAAGGGCGGCAAGGTAATGCTGAACGTCCCGCTGGACGTGACCGAAGTCGGCTTCATCGTCCGCAAGAACTGCTCCGATCCGGGCGGCACGAGCTGGGGCGAAGCCATCAGAGACGTCGATATCGACCGCTATGCAACCATCACCGGCAGCAGCACCGAGCTCTGGCTGAAGCCGCAGGACAGCTCTCAGTATTACAGCACGGACGGCGGAAAAACCCTGATCCAGTGCAAAAAGCTTTCGCTCGCCGCAATCGACGATCTGAAGCAGATCAGCTACAGCCTCACCACGTCTGCCTGCTTTACCTCGCTGGATCAGATCAAGGTTCTGGACGGAGAGCGGGAGCTGCCGATTCACGGCGTTTCCAGCCTGAACAAGGATTCCACCTCCGGCGTCATTACGCTCGACGAGGAGTTGGATCTCACCAAGGCCTATACGGTGGCCCTGGACGGTTTCGATCCCCAGAGAGCGATCCCCATGAAGGTCTTTGATACCCAGGCCTTCCTGGACCGTTATTTCTACAACGGAGACGACCTCGGCGCCACGGTACGCGACGGCGAGACGACCTTCAAGCTTTGGGCGCCGACGGCCAGCAAGGTCCTGCTGGAGCTCTTCCAGGTCGGCAACGGCGGCAACGCCATCAACCGCATCAATATGACCCAGGGGGAAAAGGGCGTATGGTCGGCCACGGTCAAATGCGGCAACGGAACCTACTACCTCTACCACGTCACCACCGCCCAGGGCACGCAGAAAGCGGTGGATCCCTATGCAAAGTCCGTGGGCGTCAACGGCGAACGCGGCATGGTGGTCGAATCGGCTGCCACGAATCCGGAAGGCTTTGACGAGGATCAGTTCTATACCGGCATCAAATCCTACAATCAGGCTGTGATTTGGGACGTCCACGTGCGCGATTTCTCCAATGCGATCAGCACCAGCCAGTATCCCGGCAAATATCTGGCCTTTACCGAGACTGGCCTGACCAACAACTCCGGCCAGAGCATCGGCTTGGACTATCTGAAAAACCTGGGGATCACCCACGTTCAGCTTCAGCCGATTTTTGACTTTGCTTCGATTGACGAGGATGCCGTTCGGGATTCCAAATACACCGGCGCGAAGTTCAACTGGGGCTTTGACGCCAAAAACTTCAACGCGCCCGAGGGAAGCTATTCCACCGATCCCTTCCACGGGGAAGTCCGTGTGAAAGAGGTCAAGCAGATGGTTCAGGCCCTGCACAGCAATGGCATCGGCGTGGTGATGGACGTGTCCTATAATCACACCTATGACATCAACTCCAACCTGAATAAGATCGTTCCGTATTACTATTATCGCTATACCTCCTCCGGCGCGCCCTCCAACGGCTCCGGCTTCGGCAACGAGACTGCCACCGACCGGCCCATGTTCCGCAAATTCATCGTGGAATCTCTATGCCACTGGGCGCGGGAGTATCATATCGACGGATTCCGCTTCGACATGATGTCTCTCTACGACGTGGATACCATTCAGACCGCTGAAAAGGCGATTCACGCCATCAATCCCAATGCCATTCTCTACGGCGAGAGCAGGACCGGCGGCAGCACGGTGCTTTCTGCAGGTCAACAGGCCAACCAGTCAAACATCCAGAAGATCGAGGCGAGCGGAAACGCCATCGGCGGCGTGGCGCTGATGAACGATGCGTTCCGGGATGGACTCAGAGGCTCGAGCTTTGACGGAAGAAGCCAGGGCTACATCAACGGCGCGTCAGACGACAGTAATTCTGCGAAGGTCATCTTCGGTCTCGCAGGCGGCGCCAAGAACAACGCCGTGAACTGGTCCGTCGAGAACAACATGGTAATCAACTATGTGTCCAGCCACCTCAGCTCCACCGGTTGGGATAAGCTCCAGCAGTCCAATTCGTCGGCTTCCGAAGCCGAACGCTATGCGATGCTCCGTCTGGGAGAAGAAATCCTGATGATGAGCGGCGGCACGCCCCTTATGCTGGCGGGCGAAGAAATGCTGCGAACCAAGCGCGGCGACAGCAACTCCTATAAATCCTCCGATGCGATCAACAACATCGACTGGAATGCGCTGACTTCCTCCAGCCTGCAGATCCGGATGCGAAACCTCGTGCGGAAGCTGATTGCGCTTCGCAAGGTCAATTCCTTCTTCACCGACGGCACGGTCGAGTGCGAGCTGCTGAGCGCGAATGTGATCCGGCTGACTTGGACCGTCGGCAGGTCGGTGATTGCAGTCGGATTCATCAATCCCAATAACAATTACGTATCCGCTGCGCTGCCCAGCGGACGCTGGGAAGTCCTGTTCACCGGCGAGACCTCTGATTCCGAGCGGATCGGCGGTAAGGACGTACTGATTTTCGCCGCGCCGGGTATGGGCGTACAGCCGCCGGAGGAAGTGGAGCTGGAACCCATCGAGCCGGAAGAAACGGGAACCGAGACGACGGAAACCACAGAGACCGCGGAAACGACGGAAACCACGGAAGCGAAACCGTGATCCGGGCATTGACATTTTTCTGAAAAACCGATACAATAACAGCAGAATGCGGACAGCATTCTGCTGTTATTGTTGTTATTGTATGAAACTGCGGAAGTACAAAAAGGGAGGATTCGATATGAAACGTACCCTTGCAGTTTTCCTGTGCGCGGTTCTGCTCCTGACTGCTTTTGCCGGCTGCGTGCAGCCCCTGGACGGCCCGGGCATGGAACGGACGACGGAAGGCGCGGCGACGACTGCGCCGCAGAGCCCGGAGCCGCAGACCACGGCTGCGCCGGAGAGCGAGCCGGAGTCCACCGGGGAATATACCCTGGCCCGGGAACCCGGCATGAATCAGTTGACCTTCTATTGGAAGGCGAAGGACGTGGACCTCAGCAAATGCGATATGTGGATCTGGTTTCCCAACGCAGACGGAAAGGGCTATCTCTTCCACCCCTGCGACTTTGGCGGCAAGGTCGTGCTGAACGTCCCGGAGGACATCACCGAGGTGGGCTTTATCGTCCGCAAGAACTGCTCCGACCCCGGCGGTACGAGCTGGGGCGACGCGACGAAGGACTTTGAAAACGACCGTTTCGCCGTCATTGCCGGCGAGGAGACCGTAATCTATTTGCTGCCGGGCGACGGCGCCCAGTACGTCAGCGAGGACGGAGGGAAAACCTTGAGCCAAAGCAAGAAATTCACCCTGGCGGATATCGTGGAGCTGAATCAGATCCGCTACCACGTTACACCGGCCACCCGGTTTACCTCTCTGAGCCAGGTCAAGGTCCTGGACGGGGACCGGGAATTGAAGATCGAAGACCTGTCCAGCCTGGACAACGAGGTGATTTCCGGAACCATCACCCTGGCGGAGGAGCTGGATTTCTCCAAAACTTATACCGTCGTGCTGGAGGGCTTTGAGCCCCAGAACGCCGTTCCCACCAAGGTCTTCGACTCGGCGGCCTTCCTGGAACGCTATACCTACGACGGGGACGACCTCGGCGCCGTGATTCACGGAAGCGAGACCGTCTTCAAGCTCTGGGCGCCCACTGCGAGCGCAGTCGTGCTGAACCTCTTCCGGGAGGGCAACGGCGGCGATCCCTATGACAGGATCCAAATGGAGCGCGGCGAGAAGGGCGTCTGGTCCGCAGCCGTCGAATGCGGCCACGGGACCTATTATACCTACACCGTCACCACCTCCGTGGGAACGCAGGAGGCGGTGGACCCCTACGCCAGGGCCGTCGGCGTCAACGGCGACCGGGGCATGGTCGTTGACCTGGCCTCCACCGATCCGGCGGGCTTTGCCGCGGACAAATACTTTGACGGCATCAGCGTCTACAACGAAGCCGTGATCTGGGAGGTCCACGTGCGGGACTTCTCCAACCGGATCGCGGGCAGCCAATACCCCGGCAAGTACCTTGCCTTCACCGAGACCGGTCTGACCAACGCGGCCGGACAGCCGGTCGGCGTGGATTACCTGAAAGATCTGGGTGTGACCCACGTCCACTTCCAGCCCATCTACGACTACGCCACCGTGGACGAGAGCTCCGACGCGGCGCAGTTCAACTGGGGCTACGATCCAAAAAACTACAACGCCCCCGAGGGCTCCTATTCCACCGACCCCTACCACGGCGAGGTCCGGATCAACGAGCTCAAGCAGATGGTGCAGGCGCTGCACCAAAACGGCATGGCCGTGGTCATGGACGTGGTCTATAACCACACCTACGACATCAACTCCTGCCTGAACAAGGTTGTGCCCTATTACTACTACCGCTACAACGCCTCCGGCGTGCCCTCCAACGGCTCCGGCTGCGGCAACGAGACCGCCTCCGACCGGGTCATGTTCCGGAAGTATATGGTGGACTCCGTGTCCTACTGGGCCAAGGAATACCATATCGACGGCTTCCGCTTCGACCTGATGGCCCTCCATGACGTTGAGACCATGCAGGCGATCGAGGCTGCGGTCCACGCGATCAATCCCAAGGCGATTCTCTACGGCGAGGGCTGGACCGGCGGCAGCTCCGAGCTCCGGGACAATCTCCAGGCCAACCAAACCAATATCAAAAAGATCACCCCCACCGGTGAGGGCATCGGCGCTGTGGCGGTCTTCAACGACGCGATCCGCGACGGCCTCAAGGGCTCCGTCTTTGACGCCAAGGATCAGGGCTATATCAACGGCAAGGCCAACCCCGGCACGGCCGCGAAGGTCGTCTTCGGCCTTACGGGCGGGCAGCGGACCGGCGGCGTGAGCTGGTCGGCGGAGAACGACATGGTCATCAACTATATGGCCTGCCATGACAACAATACCATTTGGGACAAGCTGCTCGAATCCAATCCCAACGCCTCCGACGAGGAACGCTTCGCCATGAACCGCCTGGGCGAGGAGATCCTTTTCCTGGGCAGGGGCACGCCCTTCCTCCTGGCGGGCGAGGAGCTGCTCCGCACCAAGCAGGGCGACCACAACTCCTACAAATCCTCCGACGCGATCAATAACCTGGACTGGGATTCCCTAACCGAGGGCAGCCTGCAAATGCGGATGCACGAGCTGATCAAGGCGCTGATCGCCATACGCCGGGACAACGCCTTCTTTACCAGGGGCGAGCCCGCCTGCGAGGTTCTGGACAACAACGTGATCCGGGTGGTCTGGACCATGGAAGGCGAGACTGCAGCCGCGGCGCTCATCAACCCCAATCCTTCGGCAGTCCCCGCAGAGCTTCCCGCCGGCGCATGGACCCTGCTCTTCTCCGGTGAGAGCTCCACGACGGACAGCGTCGGCGGCAAGGACGTGCTGGTGGTCACCCTGACCCACGACGACTGACCAAACAACCGCAGGGGCCGATGTCGGCATCGGCCCCTGCTTGACAAACAAAAGGAGAACTCTATGAGTATTGTAAAAGACATGTCCCTGGCCGAATACGGCCGTATGAAAATCGCCTGGGTCAAGGACTTCATGCCTGCCCTTGGTGCGATCCGGGAGCGGATGGAGCGGGAGAAGCCCTTTGCGGGAATGAAGATTACGCTTTCCATCCACATGGAGGCCAAAACCGCCTATCTGGCGACCTGCCTGCAAGCCGCGGGCGCCGAGGTCCACGCCACGGGCTGCAATCCGCTGTCCACCCAGGACGATGTGGCGGCCGGCCTGGCCTCTCTCGGTGTGGAGACCTACGCGATCCACGGCGTCAGCACCGAGGAATACAAAAACCTGCTGGTTGCGGCCCTGTCCTGCCACCCGGATCTGATCATTGACGACGGCGGCGATCTGGTGGAGCTGCTGACCGGGGAATACAGCCACCTGGCCGACCGCCTGATCGGCGGCGGCGAGGAGACCACCACCGGCATCCACCGTCTCAAGGCGAGAGCCAAGGCCGGCAAGCTGCCCTTCCCGATGATGAACGTCAACGACGCCAAGTGCAAGCACTACTATGACAACAAGTACGGCACCGGCCAGTCCGTCTGGGACGCCATCATGCACACCACCAATCTGCTGGTTGCGGGCAAAACCGTGGTCGTGGCCGGTTACGGCTACTGCGGCCGGGGCGTGGCCATGCGGGCCAAGGGCATGGGAGCCAACGTGATCGTCACCGAGATCGATCCCATCAAGGCCCTGGAGGCCAGCATGGAGGGCATGCGGGTCATGCCCATGGACCAGGCGGCGCCCCTGGGCGACCTCTTCGTCACCACCACCGGCTGCCGCGACGTCATTGTGGGCCGCCACTTTGCCGTGATGAAACACAACGCCTTCCTCTCCAACGCAGGCCATTTCAACGTGGAAGTCAACGGGGAAGAATTGGCGAAAATGGCCGTGCGCTCCTTCCCGCGCCGCAACGAGATCGTCGGCTATGAGATGCCGGACGGCCGCGTGCTGAACCTGTTGGCCGAGGGCCGTCTGGTGAACCTGGCTTCCGGCAACGGTCACCCGGCGGAGATCATGGACATGAGCTTCTCCATCCAGGCCCTGGCGCTCGAATACATGAAGAACCACGGCCGCAATATGGCGCCGGACGTCTATGAGATCCCCCAGTCCATCGACGACGAAGTTTCCGCCCATAAGCTCCACGGCATTGGCATGGAGATCGACAAGCTGACCCCCGAGCAGGAAGCCTACCTGTCCGGCTGGGAGGTTTGAAAGCTTCCGGCGTTCAAATGAAGAATTCTTGAAAAAGAGCCGGGGAACGGAAAACGCTCCGCAGCCCGCCTCCAAAGCCTTCCCCTTGAGGGGAAGGTGCCCCAGTGCGCACACTGGGGCGGATGAGGTGGTGCCTCGTCCGAAGGAAAGACGTTCGATCCGTTCCATTTTGCAGACAGCAATCTGCAAAATACCGATAATTCTTACTGCTTGCCGCTCAATTCCAACCGAACGGAGGTCAAACAGTTTTGTCTTATACTGCCATCATCATCACGGTCTCCGACCGCTGCTTCCGGGGCGAGCGGGAGGATCTGTCCGGCCCGGCCCTGGCGGAGTATTTGAATGCCCGGGGCTTCACCCTGCTTTCCCCGGTGCTGGTCCCTGATGAACAGCCGCAAATCGAGGCGGCCCTGCTTGCTGCCTGCGAGGCGGACGCCGCGCTGGTGCTGACCACCGGCGGCACGGGCTTCGCGCCGCGGGACCTGACCCCGGAGGCCACGATGGCTGTGATCGAAAAGCAGGTCCCGGGCATCCCGGAGGCCATGCGGGCAGCCTCCATGCAGATCACGCCCCGGGGAATGCTCTCCCGTTCCGCGGCAGGCATTCGGGGCCGGAGCCTGATCGTCAACCTTCCCGGCAGCCCCAAGGCCGCGCTGGAAAACTTGGAGCCCGTCCTGCCGGCTCTGCTCCACGGCCTGGAAATGCTCCGCAGCGACGGACCCGGGGACTGCGCATCCAAACCGGCTGATTGAAACGAAACGACAGCCGGATCCAAACCGAGGTGAAAACGGTATGAAGTCACGAATTCTCGTGTTTCTCCTGCTCGGCATGCTGCTGTGCGCGTGCGCAGCGCCGCCGGAACTGGAAAAGACCGCGTATACCCTGCCTGTGCTGCTGGAACAGACTGCCTTAGTGGAAGAGGACCCGCTTCCGGTTCTGAACTCCCATTCTTACGCGCAATCGATGGTCAGCGGATCGGACGGCAGCGTGAACGCGCTGCAATATCGGAACGGGAAATGCATGGATCCGGTGTACGGCGACGTAGACGGCGACGGCTTGACGGAGCTGGTCTATCGAACCGCCGGCGCGGAAGACGGGACGATCCGCGAGGCGATCTGGGTCTACGGAACGGAGCGGGGCTTGCCGATTCAAAAGGGAAGCTGTCTGTTCCGGATCGGCGCCGCGAAAACCGCGCTTGTGCAGAGCGGCGATCAGGTCTATTACAGCTATACGAACAGCAGCAGCGGCCTGGAGACGACCTCTCTGCTGCGCCTTTCGTTGGAGAACGACCGTCTGACGGTCGAAGGAAAGCTGCCGGAGGGACTGGCGCTGGAATATGACCGGATCACGGAATGCGGCGCTTCTTTTCAAAAACTGAAATCCAGAACCGGCGGCCGCCTGCTTGCGGTGGATCAGGGCTATTTTCTCTGGCGTGAACCCGGCACGTTCTTTACGGCGGAAGAGCTGACGCAGAGCGGCGTGAAGTCCTTTACCTGCGCTGCCGTGACGAATGACAGCGTGACAGTCACCGGGCTTGTCTACTGGTACACAGAACAGGACGGGACCAACTTTTGCGCTTCGGCCGGCACGGCGAATCCGATTCGGGTGAACGAGACCGGCCTGGACGGCATGGCGAAGCAGATCGTGCTCGACAAGCTCGGCGAGCCCTGCCTGGAACTGCAATCCGAGCAGTTGGGCCCTCTGCTCCATTGGTTCACAGAGGACGGCAAGCTGCTGACGGTTTACTTTGAGAACGGATATGCCGTCGTTTCTTTGACGGAACTGCCGATACATTGAAGGCCGACTGCGGCCTTGCAATGATACACCCATTGGGATAAACTGAACGAAATCAAACAGGAGGTTTCTGAAAATGACGATTCTTGTGACCGGCGGCGCCGGCTATATCGGCTCCCACACCTGCGTGGAGCTGCTGCAAAAGGGCTATGAAGTCATCATTGCCGATAATTTCTTCAATTCCAGCATGGATGTGCCGGGGCGAATTGCTAAGATCACCGGAAAAATGCCGAAAGTCTTTGAACTGGACGTGGCCGACGACCATGCCCTGGAGATGGTCTTTGCCGAAAACCGCATTGACGCCGTGATTCACTTTGCCGGCCTCAAAGCGGTGGGGGAGAGCTGCCATATCCCGCTGCGCTACTACCGCAACAACCTGGATACGACCCTGACCCTGCTCGAGACCATGGAGCGCCACGGCTGCAAAAAACTCGTTTTCTCCTCTTCGGCCACGGTCTACGGGCCGAAAAACGAAAGCCCCTATACTGAGGATATGCCCACCTCTGCCACCAACCCCTACGGCTGGACCAAGGTGATGATCGAGCAGATCCTGCGCGACTACTGCGCGGCAAATCCCGATTTCTCTGCCGTGCTGCTGCGCTACTTCAATCCCATCGGGGCCCACGAATCCGGCCTGCTGGGCGACGATCCCAACGGCATCCCGAATAACCTCATGCCCTATGTGGCCCGTGTGGCCGCGGGTCAGCTTCCGAAGCTGACGATCTTCGGCGACGATTATCCCACTCGCGACGGCACCTGCCTGCGCGATTACCTCCATGTGGTGGATCTTGCCAAGGGCCACATCTCCGCCCTGGAATACGCCGAAGCCCACACCGGGGCCGAGGCCTTCAACCTGGGGACCGGCGACGGTGTCTCCGTCCTCGAGCTGGTCCACGCGTTCCAGAACGTGAACGGGGTTCCCGTGCCCTACGTGATCGGCGGCCGCCGCGACGGCGACCTGGCCGAGGTCTACGCCAACCCCAAGCGAGCCCATGACGAGCTGCACTGGACCGCGGAGAAGAGCGTGGACGACATGTGCCGCGATTCCTGGCACTTCATCCAGACCCGGACGGCCGAAAGCTGATGGAACGGGGACAGGTCTGCCTGCGCCGGGGCGAGGAACAGGAGCTCCGCGCGGGGAAGCTCTGGGTCTATGACAATGAGATCGACTGGGTGGACGACTTCTGCCATGACGGCGACGTGGTGGAGGTCCTGGACAGCCGCATGGGCTTCGTGGCCCTGGGCTTCTTCAACGCAAAGTCAAAGATCACGGTCCGCGTTTTGACCCGGGACAAAAACGAGACGGTAGATCAGGCCTTTTTCCGCCGCCGTCTGCAAGCGGCCTGGGATTACCGCCGGAGCCTCGGCTTCTCCAACGCCTGCCGCGTGGTCTTCGGAGAGTCTGACGGCCTGCCCGGCCTGACGGTGGACAAGTTCGGAGACTATCTCTCCGTCCAGATCCTCAGTCTCGGCATGGACCGCATCAAGGCGGAGCTGGTGGAAGCCCTGGTTGCCATCATCCATCCGAAAGGCATCTACGAGCGCGACGACGTGCCCGTCCGCGAGAAGGAGGGCCTGGCGCAGACCACCGGCGTCCTCTATGGCGAGGTCCCGCCGCTGGTGGAGATTATGGAGCATGACGCCCGCATGCTGGTGGATATTCCGGGCGGCCAGAAGACCGGCCACTTTTTGGACCAGCAGGAGAACCGCGGCCGCATCAAGCCCTATTGCAAGGATCGGACGGTGCTCGACCTGTGCAGCCATACCGGCGGCTTCGCCATCCACGCGGCGCTCTACGGGGCAGCCTCCGTGGAGGCGGTGGACGTATCCGAATCTGCGCTGGAAATGCTGCGCCGCAACGCCGATTTGAACGGCGTGGGGGAGAAGATCAGCACCGTGGCCGCCAACGTCTTCGATTTGATGAAGGCCTACGACGAGGCGGGCAGACGCTTTGACACCGTGATCTGCGATCCGCCCGCCTTTGCCAAGAGTAAGAAGGCCCTCGAAGCGGCCTGGCGCGGCTATAAGGAGTTGAACCTGCGCTGTATGCGCGTCACCGCCCCCGGCGGCTGGCTGGTCAGTTGCTCCTGCTCGCAGTTTATGACCCCGGAGCTGTTTCTGGAAATGCTCCGCTCCGCCGCGGCCGATTCCGGCCGCACCGTCCGCCTGCTGGAGACCCTCGTCCAGTCCCGCGACCACCCCGCCGCCCTCAACGCCGAGCAGAGCCTTTATTTGAAAGGCTACATCTTGCAGGTGGTGTAGGTACGGGTTCAGAGTTCAGAGTTCAGGGTTCAGCGTGCGTAGGGACAAGCATTGCTTGTCCGCGCCCCGTGCAGGCTTCTGTAGCGGTTCACTTAGGCAGCGCCACGGGATGCACCCCGCGTCTGTCATTCTGAGCGGAGCGCAGCGGAGTCGAAGAATCCGTACCCCCAGCGGCGGGACAACAGTTTTGCAAATGAATACTGAAGACTGAGAAACTGTCAAATGAATAATGGTGATATTCTCATATTGCCATTTGAGAATGAATTTGAAATAGCGGACGGCGGACGCGGATTGCCACGGCCTTGCGGCCTTGCAATGACAAACGGGGAAACTCAGCCGCAGCGCGGGCAATTTGCCCGCCGTTCCCCCATGCCTTCCCCTTGCGGGGAAGGTGGCGCGAAGCACCGGATGAGGTGGTGTCCCGACAACGGACTGCTTCCCGTGGCGCGCAATGTGCGCCGCTACCGGGTATTTCCGTTCCTGCCGTAGGGGCGGTCATTGGCCGCCTGGCATTCGGAACGAATGCAATTTGCCGCAGGCAAATCCAGCCAGATTTCGACGGCGAACCCGGTTCCGATCAATCGCCCGGCAGGATCGCCCTGCCGGGCGATTGCTTGCTACGCAAACGCGGACGAACAGTGCTCGTCCCTACGCACGCTGAACCCTGAACCCTGAACTCTGAACCATAGCACCCGCTCCGGTTCCCGTCGTTCACAAAAAGATAACAGAAGGTTCAAATAAATTTTAGCACTCTCCTATTGACAGTGCTAATTTTGGTGGTATAATAAGGCCAGAACAAAGGAAGAGAGCAAAAGCTCCCGACACCTTGCTCAGTTACATAGGCAAAAACAACAATGTAAATGAGTGAAAGGAGTAATGACCTATGATGCCCAGATTTTTTGATGATGATTTCTTTGATGATTGGATGCGCTGGCCGCGTACCCTGGCTGACACCGAAAAGCAGCTCTACGGCAAACATGCCCCCCACGTGATGAAGACCGATATCAGTGAGCATGAGGATCACTACGACGTCGATATCGACCTGCCCGGCTTCAAGAAGGACGAGATCGAGCTGAACCTCGAAAAAGGTTACCTGACCGTCAGCGCCTCCAAGGGCGTGGACAAGGACGAGACCGACAAGAAGGGCCGCGTGATCCGCCAGGAGCGCTACGCCGGCGCCATGCAGCGCAGCTTCTACGTCGGCACCGCTGTCACCGAGCAGGAAATCAAGGCCCGCTTTGAGGACGGCGTGCTGAAGCTCAACGTGCCCAAGAAGACCGCCCCCAAGCTGCCTGAGAAGCGCACGATCATGATCGAGGGCTGAGTTCCTCGAACGGATTTTTCCACATTCCACCAAACGAAATGCCTTCCCGTTTTCCGGGAAGGCATTTCGTTTACATAATCAGACGTTATTTAGCAGACATAATTTGTTCATAAAACGCGAACTTATCCACAAGCATGGTCGAAATCAGAAGTTCTTTCCGGAGGGAAAACGTCGAAAACCCGCCTTTTTATGGGAGTTTTTCACATTATCCACACCGTTTTCCACAATTGTATATTTATTCAGACTTGTTTCGACAATATTCTACACGTTAACATAATGCAGTTTCATCTGCCGTTTCAAGCGATCGAAATCTTGTTCGATATACTCCGACAGAAACGAAAAAACCCCTTCCGGACGAACCGGAAGGGAATATTTTCGAACGCGAATTACGCCAGCTTGTTGAGCTTCAGGGTCATGCTGCTCTTCTTCCGGGCAGCGGTATTCTTGTGAAGAAGACCCTTGTTCACAGCCTGGTCCACGGCCTTGACAGCGATCTTGTACGCTGCGTCAGCGGCCACGCGATTACCTTCGTCGATAGCGGCGTCGAACTTCTTGATATCGGTCTTGAGGGCGGACTTGCCAGCCTTGTTTCTGGCATTGGCGACCTTGGAAAGCTCGACTCTCTTCTTGGCGGACTTAATGTTGGGCACGATTACACCTCCTTGACCCGAAATCATAACATGGGCACGCAGGCTCATGCAGAACTGTATTATACTCGGTCGTCTCCATAAAATCAATAGTTTTTTTCAAAAAATCCCGAAAAATTTCAAGGAAAACCGGGATTGCCGCATGCTGCACGCCGCAAAAATCGGAAAATGCCGAAATTCCGCGAAATATGTCTTGGAATATTTTGAAATTATGCTATAATACAGTTGTTTGGGCCAAAGCTGTGCTGCGATGGCCCAAGACCGCCGACGGCGGCGGAAAACAGTATCATTTTCAAAAGAGAACCGAGGCGTTTTCATGGAAACACAACTCCTCGATGCCGCCCTGTTTGCCCACATGGTGCAAGCCGGCGCGGCGAATCTCGGCGCAAACCGCCAGATTGTCAATGATTTAAACGTCTTCCCGATCCCGGACGGCGATACGGGAGACAATATGTATATGACGATGGATTCCGGCGCTGCCGAGCTTCACGGCGCAGCGCGCGCCTCTCTGGGCGACACGGCCGCGCAGGCTGCAAAGGGAATGCTCCTGGGAGCCAGAGGAAACTCCGGCGTCATTCTTTCCCGCATCTTTGCCGGAATTGCCCACGGGCTCAACGGCGTGGAAAAAGCCGATCTTCCCACGTTCAGCAAGGCGTTTTCCCGGGGCGTGGAGGAGGCCTATCGCGCCGTCTCCGTGCCGGTGGAGGGCACGATCCTCACGGTCTACAAGGAAGCCGTGGCCTATGCCTCCGGCCGTATGACCGAAGGCAGCAGCTTTGAGTCCTTCTTTTCGGATTTCCTGACTGAGCTGCACAGCTCGCTCGAGCGCACGCCGGAGCTGCTTGCCGTTCTGAAGGAGGCCGGCGTTGTGGACAGCGGCGGCGCGGGCTTCATCTACATCGCAGAGGGAATGAAAAACGCGCTCACCGGCGAGCGGAGCGCATCCGCTTCCGTGCCGCAGACGGGCGCGCGGGGGCCGGACCTCTCTCTGTTCACGGAGGACAGCGAGCTGAGCTTCGGCTACTGCACCGAGTTCCTGCTCCGGCTGCAGCGCGCCAAGGTTGATCTGGAGCACTTTGACCTGAACGAGATCCTGGATTGGCTCAACCAGGCAGGGGAGTCCGTGGTTTGCTTCCGCGACGGAAGCATCGTCAAGGTCCACGTCCACACCAAGACCCCAGGTGAGATCCTCAACCGCATGCAGCGCTACGGGGAGTTTTTGACGCTTAAAATCGAAAATATGACCCTGCAGCATCAGCAGACGCAGGTCCAGAATCAATACGCCCCGCCGAAGCAGAAGCCGCACAAAGCCTATGGCATCGTAAGCGTGGCTTCCGGCAGCGGCATCAAGGATACCTTTGTCCGTCTGGGCTGCGACGCGGTGGTAGAGGGCGGCCAAAGCATGAATCCTTCCGCGGAGGACTTCCTGCGTGCCTTCGGGGAGGTCAACGCCGATACGATTTTCGTTTTCCCCAACAACGGCAACGTCATTCTCACCGCCCGGCAGGCTGCGGAGCTCTACGATCGGGCTGCGGTACGCATCGTTCCCACGAAGACCGTCGGCGAGGGCTATGCCGCCATTTCCATGCTGGACACCGGCTCCGGCGATACGGACGCGATTGTGGCTTCTCTGGAGGAAGTCATCCACGGCGTGGTCACGGGCTGCGTCGCTCCGGCCAGCCGGGCTGCACAGAAAGACGGGGTGGAGATCTGCCCGGGAGATTACATCGGCTTCGTCGGTGACCGGATCTATGTGGACGCGCCGGACCGGGCCGGGACGCTGAAGGCATTGGCCGAAGCGCTGGACGCCGGACGCTATGACGTCGCGCTGCTGATCTGGGGACGCGACGTTTCCGCGGAGGAGGCGGAAGCCCTGCGGGCGGAGCTTGCTGCCGCCTTCTCCAACACGGAGGTCATTCTCCTGGAGGGAGACCAGCCGATCTATGATTATATTTTTGTTTTGGAATAGAAAAGGGAGGACTGACAATGCTGCGACTGTTTACGGACACCGACACCGACGTCACCCCGGCGCTGGCCGAAAAATACGGGTACAGTTTGATTTCCATGCCCTATGCCATTGAGGGTAAGGCCATCTATCCGTATGAAGACTTTGAAGTCTTTGACGACCACGCCTTCTATGAGCAGCTTCGCCACGGCGTGCTGCCGAACACCAGCGCGCTGAGCCGGGAACAGTATCTGCTGTACTTTGAACCCGTCTTTGCGGCCGGAGATGATATTTTCTACGTGCACTTCTCCCGCGCCATGACGGCAAGCTTCGGCGCCATGGATCAGGCGTTGGAGATCCTGCGCGAGCGTTACCCCGACCGCCGCTTCTATGAGCTGGACACCAAGGGGATTACCACCATCAGCTATGCCATCGTCTGCGCCGTGGGCGAGCTGTTCCTTTCCGGAAAGACGCCCGAGGAGGTCCTGGACTGGGCAGCCGCGGAGGTGGATCACTACGCCATGTACTTCTTTGCCGACGATCTGACCTTCTTCCGGCACAGCGGCCGCGTTTCCGGCCTGGCCGGGACGATGGGGACGCTTCTGGGCATTCGTCCCATCATCTACATGAGCCAGGAGGGCAAGATGGTCTCCGTGGGCAAGGAAAAGGGAAGGCAGAAGGCCATCGAACGTCTGCTGGCCTACGTGGAGGAGCTGGGGGACGACGTGGTCGGCCATCCCGTCTACATCGGCCACACGGACGCGCCGGAGCTCGCGCAGGAGTTGGCTGCCGTGCTGCGCGGCAAGTTTGGCAGTGATTTGAACCTGGAGCTGGTTCCGGTCAATCCCACCGCGGGCTCCCACTGCGGGCCAAACGGCGTCGGCGTCTGCTTCCACGCGAAGCACAGATAATTCGTTTTCGAGGACCCGGTGTCCGGCATTTGCCGGAGGCCGGGTCCTTTGCGCGGATTTTCCCGTTTCCCGCAAAGAGGTATTGACAAGGAAGAAATGTGTTGATAAAATGAAAATTGGAGCAATATATTTTTTCCAAAAATGAATAAAAAATTTGTGAGGAGGTGGTCCTATGTCGGCCGGCCGAAGCTTTTTCAAGCGCATCGGAGCCCTGCTGCTGTGTATGGTTCTTGCTGTCACACTGCTTGCGCCCCTGTGCTTCGGCGCGTCTGCGACGGACCGAAAGGTGGTCCGGGTGGGCTGGTATGATTCCAACTTTAACCGAATGGACGCGTCCGGCCGCCGGAGCGGCTACGCCTATGAGTACCAGCAGCGGATTGCCTCATATACCGGCTGGACCTACGAATACGTAGAGGGAAGCTGGACGGAGCTGCTCGCCATGCTGGAAAACGGAGAAATCGACCTGCTGAGTGACGTCTCCGTCACGAAGGAACGGTCGAAGACCATGCTCTTCTCTGCTGCGCCCATGGGGACAGAGAGCTATTATCTATTTATCACCACGACCAACCAGGATATTACCGCAGACGATCTTTCCACGATCAACGAGAAGCGCGTCGGCATTGTGATGAACAGCGTTCAAAAGGATTGTATGCTGCGCTGGACCCTGGAACACCGTGTCTACCCCGAGCTGATCGAGCTTTCCACGTCTTATGACGAGAATATGGATATGCTCTATCGCGGCGAGTTGGACGCGCTGGTCACCATGGACGGGCTTGGCGTTTCCAGACCGGCCGTGCCGGTGTGCAAGGTCGGCGAATCCGCTTTCTACTTCGGCGTAAACAAGGACCGGCCCGATCTGCTTGCGGAGCTGGACGACGCCATGAGCCGCATCCAGGAGGAGAACCGAAATTACAATCAGCAGTTGTTTGACAAATACGTCCGCTCCTACGGCAACAGCGCATTTTTGACGCCTGCGGAGACAGAGTGGTATCAAAACAAGACGGAGATCCGTGTGGGCTACTGGGCGGACTATCTTCCTTTCTGCGCGGAGCAGAACGGGCGGCTCACCGGCGCGCTGGCGGACTATCTGGCGTTGATGGAGGACAGCATCAAAAATGCTGAGGTCGTTTTCACGCCGGTCGCCTATCCGACAACGGAAGCCCTGCTCGACGCGATCCGCAGCGGAGAGGTGGACTGCGCCTTCCCGATCCATCTCAGCCCCTACGACGAAGAGACCATGGGGCTTTTGACGACTTCTCCGCTGATTCAGGCGGAGCTCTATGCGGTGACGGACCAAAACCGCGGCGGACTGTCTGCGGACGAGGCGCTCACCGTTGCGCTGCAGGAGGGCAATTCCAATTACAAAATCTTCCTGGCCGACAACTTCCCGAATTGGAAAGCGGACTATTACGACACGCCAAAGGACTGCATCCGTGCGGTGGATCACAAAAAAGCGGACTGCGTCTTGACAGTATCCTACCGTTTGGGCTATGCGGAGCAGCTTTTCAGGAAATACGAGTTCCAAACCGTTCCCACAGGCAAGCCCATCAGCTTGTCCTTTGCCGTGCGGCGCGAGGATACGCATCTTTATTCCATCCTGAATAAGACCGTCAGCCTGATCCCAAAGTCCACCATGGAGGCCGCGCTGCTGGCGCAGACGATCCCGGAGGAGCAGACCACGCTGCTGGAATTCCTTGCTGCGAACTGGCTTCGGATCCTCATCATTCTGGCAATCGTCGGCGTGATCGTGTGGATCCTTTTGCAGCAGCGCGAAAAGGAAAAGAAAATTGCCGAAGACCGGAAGGCGCTGATCGATGAAACCGAGCGGGATTCTCTGACCGGCCTTTACAACCAGAGCTTCTTCTTTGCCTATGCCAATCAGTATTACCGCGAGCATCCGGGCGAGCCGATGGAAGCCGTTATGCTGAACATCGACAGCTTCCACGGGGTCAACACGCTGTACGGCTGGGAATTTGGCAACACGGTCCTCCGGCTGCTCGGCGGAGCGATCCGGGAATTCCAGTCCGGCGCGCCCGGGATCGCGGGCCGCATCGAAGCGGACTGCTTCGTGATCTACACATCCCACTCCGTGGATTACGAGGTGGCGCTGAACAAATTCCAGGAGGAGCTGAACCGCTTTAATTCCAGCGTACGTGTGCGCATGGGCGTCATGCCGAAGACCACCGGCGTCGAGCCGAAGCAGATGTTCGAGCGGGCCCGGACTGCCTGCGGCCTGGCCCGGAAACAGTTCAAGCCGCATCTGGTGGTGTTCGATGAGAAAATGCACCGGCGCGAGATCTTTGAACGCCGTCTGCTCAACGACCTGGAAAAGGCGGTAAAGACGCAGCAGTTTCTTGTCTGCTATCAGCCCAAATTCGACATCCAGTGCGAACCGCCGAAGCTGGTCAGCGCGGAGGCCCTGGTCCGCTGGCGGCATCCGGAATACGGGATCCTCTCGCCGACGGAATTCGTCCCGTTCCTGGAGCGGAACGGCCGCATCGGCGTAGTGGACAAGTACGTCTGGCGCGAGGTTGCCCGGCAGATCGCCGCCTGGCGGAAAACCCATGGGGTTGAGATCCCTGTCTCCGTGAATCTCTCCCGGATCGACATTTTCGATCCCAGTCTTGTGGATACGATCGAGGAGCTGGTAAACGAAAATGAGCTGAAACGCGCCTCTCTGAAGTTGGAGGTCACCGAATCCGCCTATACCGAAAGCGCGGACCAGGTCATCGAGGTGGTCAATACCCTGCGGAAAAAGGGGTATCACATCGAGATGGACGACTTCGGCTCCGGCTACTCTTCCCTGAATATGCTTTCCACCCTGCCCATCGACATTTTGAAGATGGATCAGGAGTTTGTCAAGAACATTGGCCGGGATGAAAAGGACGACCGCCTGGTCGGCTTGATCCTGGATATTGCCCGAAATCTGAGGGTGCCCGTGGTGGCAGAGGGCGTGGAGACCAGGGAACAGTTGGAGCTTTTGAAGAAGATGGGCTGCAATTATGTCCAGGGCTTCTTCTTCGCCCGCCCCCTCCCGCCGGAGATTTTCGAAAAACAGGCGTTCAAAGCGTAACGGTATCTGTTCAGTAGGGTCGTAGTGGCCGCGCACCTGCGCGGCCATAAAGCCCCGAAATAGCAATCCGCAGCATGGCCGCGCAGGTGCGCGGCCACTACGGAGCAGATGCGACTGAATAACAGATACGCGTAACGAAAAAACCTGCCACACCGTGGCAGGTTTTTATTGCCTTAGAGAATCCTGCCATGCGGGTGAATGAAGAATGAATACACCAAAGCGAAACAGTATTCACAAAAATGGTGCCATGCGTAAGTGTTGCGCGTGATGATTGCCCTGACGGGCAAGTGATGTTTTGCGACATAGCCGCAAAGTGATGGGATGTGTTCCGCTTTCACTTGCCGAAGGCAAACATCACGCGCGGAGCGCACATCACGTCCGAAGGACACATCACGTTCCGCGCAGCGGAACACATCGTTCCAACAAAAAAACAGCCTTGCGGCTGTTTTTTTGTTGGGAAAGAGCGCGTAAAAGTACACCGAAGCATAGAAAGAACGCCGAAAAGGCACTCTTATAGATCGATAAGCCGGGATCTATCTGCAAATAAACATGCCGTATTCCTTGGGCAAATCAATCGCCCCGTCCGCTGCATGCTCGTTCAGGATATCTCTGATCTTCTGAACTGGGAGATCAATGACCGCTTTGAACGAAGCAAGGCTTTGCAAATATTCCACAAGATCTTCTGTTTCAGTAACGTGAAGAGAATCTTCATAAAACACAGGAATCGCTGCCTCGAAAGATCTGCTGAGTTTTTCTTTCCCGTTCTGCATCGTGAAGTTGTGATTCGGCTTGAAATTTTCTCCGCCAAGCTTGAACCACTGCGCAAGCCGATCGGTAAAGTTGTGCTCTCCGTATGTAGCGCAGTAAAATACGCCGCCCTTTTTTAGCACTCTCCGCACTTCCCGAAGTCCCTTTTCGATATCCGGAACATGATAAAGCATGGAATTGGCGATCACAACATCAAAACTTTCGTCCATGAACGGAAGGCTCTGAATATCCGCTTTTCGATACTGCATATTCTCACGTTCGCCAAGATTCTTTTCTGCAGCTTCCAGCATACCTTCCGATAAGTCTGTGAGAATAAGCTTCCCGCACCCTGATACGATTTCCTCATGGCCGATCCATATACTCCCGGTACCGCATCCGATCTCCAATACCGTCATCCCGTCGCGGATATCATAATGGGAAACAAGCCATTCGCCATAGCCCTGTCTGTTCACAGAATACTTTTCGTGAAACGTCAGCCGTATATCCAGCCCCTTCGGAACAGCGTACTGGGCTTTCACTGCAACCGAATCGTTCGAACTGCCGATCTGCATTCGTATTATCTCCTGCGGTTATGAAATATTCACCAAATCCTGATTTGTCAAGATGACTATGCCACAGCTAAACGTGTCAAGCAACGAAGAAACCTCCTTTGCCCATGGTAGACAAAAGAGGTTTCTTTGATGGTGACCCGTACGGGACTCGAACCCATGTTACCGCCGTGAAAGGGCGGTGTCTTAACCACTTGACCAACGGGCCTGGTAGCGGCAATCTGACTCGAACAGATGACAACACGGGTATGAACCGGGTGCTCTACCAACTGAGCTATGCCGCCATTTGAGACACCGTCCCCAACGGGACAGGCTCGAACAAGCATAAAGGATTATAGCGGAAAAGAAAGGGTTTGTCAAGCATTATTTCTTTTTTGCGCGTGTTTTTCTTTTTACGCCGGTTAATTTGCGTCTACGACTGCCGCGTACAGGGCGTTTTTGGAGACGCCCGTTTCCTCTGCGACCTGCCGGACCGCGTCCTTGGTGCGTGTGCCGTCCTCCGTCAGCTCCCGGACCATGGCGACGGCCTGCTCCAGGCTGACGGCCTCGGTCTTCTGCGCCGCACCCGCGACGACCAGGACGTATTCGCCGCGGGGCTCGTTCTCCGCATAGCGGGCGACGGCCTCGCCCAGACGCAGGCGCAGGACCTCCTCGTGAAGCTTGGTCAGCTCCCGGCAGAGACTGATCGGCCGATCCGACCCGAACGCGGCGCACAGTTCGTCGAGCGTCTCCCGCAAACGGTGCGGCGCCTCATAGAAGATCATCGTCCGCTCCTCGGTTTTCAGCCGCTCCAGCCGCGCCCGACGATCCTTTTTCTGCGCGGGGAGGAAGCCCTCGAAGGTAAAGCGTCCCGTGGCCAGAGCGGAGACGGACAGGGCTGTGATCGCGGCGCAGGGTCCGGGGATCGCGCAGACTGGCACGCCTGCTTCGGCGCAGAGCCGAACCAGATCCTCGCCGGGATCGGAAATCGCAGGACAGCCGGCGTCGGTCACCAGCGCGCAGCTTTCCCCGGCCAGCAGTCGTTCCACGATCCTGGGACCGCTTTCTTTTTTGTTGTGCTCGTGATAGCTGACCAGGGGCTTTTTGATCTCCAGGTGGTTCAGCAGCTTCAGGGACACGCGGGTATCCTCGGCGGCGATGAAATCCGCTGCGGCCAGCGTCTCCGCGCAGCGGCGGGAAACGTCCCCCAGATTGCCGATCGGCGTGGGGACGAGGTATAAAGTACCGGACATGGTTCCTCCGTTTTTTGAATTGAGAAGTGAGAATTGAGAGTGGAGAATTGCAGACGTTGTTCCAATCAATTCTCAATTCCCTTCATGTGATAGATTCGCAGATAATCCTCCGTGGGGCTTCCGTCGTTGTTTGCGAGCACCAGCGGCGCGTCCCAGCACAGACCCGGCTTGCCGCCGCGGGAAGCCTTGACCAAAACCAGCGAAGGCGCCGCGTTCGGCTTGGGGCACACGAGCCGCAGCCGTTTGGGTTCAAGCCCCGCAGCGCGAAGCGCACAGCAAAGATCAGCCAATCGACCGGGCAGGTGGACCATCCACAGGCTGCCGCCGGTTTTCAGCAGTCGGCCTGCCGCCGCGCAGACGTCGCGCAGCGTGCAGCAAAGCTCCGTCCGGGCAATGGCCTGGATTTCGTTTTCCGGGACAAATCCACCGCCCACCGGATAGTAGGGCGGATTGCAGACGACGTGCCGAAAACTGCCGGCGGGGAGCAGCTTGCCGATCTCCCGCAGATCCCCGTGCAGAACGCGGAAGCGGTCTTCCAGCCTGTTTTCGGACACGGCGCGATCCATCACCGCGCACGCGGCCTCCTGGAGCTCCACGGCCGTCACGTGCAGAGAAGGGTCCCCGGCCAGAAGCAGCAGTCCTACGGCCCCGCTGCCTGCGCAGAGATCGCAGACGGCCGCGCCCTTTGGCAGCTCGGCAAAGTCCGCGAGGACCATCGCGTCGGTCCCAAGCCGGAACGCATCTTCATTCTGCGGCAGCGTGATCCCGTTTTGTAAGAACTCAGATTTCATTTTTATCCAAAAAATGGGCCTGTGCAGCGCACAGGCCCATTTTCCTTTGTCTAATTACAGCTCAATGGCCTCAACAGGGCAAGCTGCGGCGCAGGAGCCGCACTCCACGCACTGCTCGGCGTCGATGACGTAACGGTCCTCACCTTCGGTGATGATGCCCAGGGGGCAGGTGTCGGCGCAGGTGCCGCACTTCAGGCACTTGTCGGTAATGGTGTAAGCCATGGTAAATCCTCCTTTGTTTCTTCGGTGGGTTGATATGTTCCTTGCTGAACCTATCATAACATGTTTTTTGGAAAATGCAATGGGTATTTCAAAAAAATCTGTATCTTTTTTATGAATTTTTGAGTAAACGAAGATAAAACCGGGTATCATCCCTATATTTGAAGAAGGAAAGGACGTCAAAAGATGCGTTTACTCGAACAGTTTGCCGTTGCCATGGACCGCCGTCTGCCGCCGGAGCCCGTTTTGTGCCGGGAGGAAGAGCTCGCGGAGCTGGTCCGGGTCCTCTGCCGCCGCAACAAGAGCAATCCCGTCCTGGTCGGACCGCCCGGCGTAGGAAAGACGGCCATCGTGGAGGAGCTGGCCCGGCGGATCGCCCGGGGCCAGGTCCCGCGGCAGCTCGTGGGGAAGCGGCTGTGGAGCATCAATATGGCCGCTCTGGTGGCGGGGACCAAGTATCGGGGCGAGTTTGAGGAACGGGTCCGGGACCTGCTGGCGGAGACGGCCCAGACGGGAAACGTGATCCTGTTTCTGGACGAGCTTCACACCCTCATGGGGGCCGGCGGGGCGGAGGGCTCCATCGACGGGGCCAATCTGCTCAAGCCTGCCCTGGGCCGGGGCGGGGTGCAGATGATCGGCGCAGCCACGCGGGAGGAGTACAGCCGCCGCGTGGAAGCAGACCCGGCCCTGGCCAGACGGTTTCGCTTGGTGGAGGTTGCTCCGGCCACGGTTGGCCAGAGCCTGGAGATCCTGCGTGCCGCGACGCCGGGGCTGGAGCGGCATCACGGGGTTTGTATTCTTTCCCAGGCGGTGGAAGCGGCGGTGCGGCTCAGCGACCGCTACCTGACAGGCCGCTTTCTGCCGGACAAAGCGTTGGATCTGCTCGATGAGACCGCGGCCGCAGTCAGCCTCCGCGGAGCGGGGATCGTAGACCGTCAGGCCGTGGCCGGGACCGTCCAGCGTGCCACGGGCATTCCGCTCCGGCGGCTCCGGGAAGGGGACCGGGCTGCTCTGCGGGATCTGGAAAGCAAGCTGGAGGAGGCTGTGCTGGGGCAGAGCGCGGCGGTCCACGCAGTGGCTGCCGCCGTCCGTCGCGGGAGACTGGGGCTCGCGGAGCCGGGACGACCTGCGGCCGCCCTTCTGCTGAGCGGACCGACCGGGGTCGGAAAGACGGCGCTCTGCAAGGCGCTGGCGCGGGAGGTCTACGGCAGCGAGAACGCCATGATCCGGCTGGATATGACGGAGTACGCGCAGGAGCATACGGCAGCCCGTCTGCTCGGCGCGCCGCCGGGCTACGTGGGTCACGGCAAAGGCGGAGAACTGACGGAGCGGGTGCGGGCAAGGCCCCACAGCCTGATTCTTCTGGACGAGCTGGAAAAAGCCCACCCCAGCGTGACCGCCCTGCTGCTGCAAATCTTAGAGGACGGCCGACTGACCGACAGCCTGGGCCGGACTGCCGATTTCCGGAACACCCTGCTGGTGATGACGACCAACGCCGGAACGCTCGGCCCTAAGGCCAGGGCAGGCTTTTCCGGCCGGGAGGGCGGTGAGGCAGATGGGGAAGCCCGGGCGCGGGAGCGCGTCAGCGCTGTTTTTTCCCCGGAACTTTTGGGGCGGATGGACGCGGTGGTATCGTTTCAGCCCCTGACGGAGCAGAGCCTGGCCCGAATCGCTGCCCTGCGGCTGAACGAGGCGCTGGCTCGGATCCAGGCGGCCGGTTTGACTGTGGAAGCGGACCCGGAGCTCCCGGCAAGATTGGCCCGCCGCTGTGCCGGGGATCCTGCCGGAGCCAGAGCGATGCGCCGCCTGATCCAGACGAGCCTGCTGGATCCGGCTGCCGAGCTGCTGCTGCAGGGCGTCACGCAGGCAACTCTGAGCGCCGACGGCCTGCGCGCTGCTGCCGCTGCAACGTAGGGGGCATTCCCGGATGGCTCCGCCGTTCGCACCTGCAGCGCAGGCCCTATCTTCGCGTCGCTGCCCGCTGTGTTTCGGCTTTTTCTGTGGTATTATTCACGAAAAAGAAGGAATATTCAGCTTGACCTTTTGGATCGTTTTGTGTATGATGTATGAAGAGAAGCGTGCCCCTTACGGCACGCAAAAACAGACAAAGAGGTGCTCAATTATGGGAAAAACCGCAAAGGATATTATGAAGCTCATCAAGGATGAAGACATCAAGATGGTGGATTTCAAGATCGTGGACATCAACGGCCAGTTCCGCCACGTCACCATTCCCGCTGTCCATTTTAACGAAGAGACCATGGTCAACGGCATCGGCTTCGACGCCTCCAACTACGGCTACGCCGTGGTGGAAAAGTCCGATATGGTCTACATTCCCGACCTTGATACGGCCGCGATCGACCCCTTCTGCGAGATCAAAACCCTGTCCATGATCGGCAACGCCATGATCATCGACTACCCCGAGAACCGTCCCCTGGCGCAGTATCCCCGCAACATCGTGGCTGCCGCCAAGAAATATATGCAGGACAGCGGCATTGCCGACACCATGATGATTCTCCCCGAGTTTGAGTTCTATCTCTTCGACCAGGTGGGCTGGACGGTTGAGAACAACCGCGTTGCCTTTAACGTGGACACCCAGCAGGCCTATTGGAACAGCGAGGTCGAGGGCAGCGGCAACGTCGTTCCCTTCCAGAAGAACTATCACATTGCCAAGCCGCTGGATACCACCTACGAGTGCCGTGCCGAGATGTGCATGGAGATCGAGAAGGCCGGTATTCCCGTCAAGTACCATCATCCCGAAGTCGGCGGCGCCGGTCAGTTTGAGATCGAGCCCCTGCTCTGCGAGCTGGAGAAGATGGCCGACGGCACCATGATGGTCAAGTATATCATCCACAACGTCGCCAAGAAGTACGGCCTGGCCGCTACGTTGATGCCCAAGCCTGTCTACGGCGAGGCAGGCAGCGGCATGCACGTGCACATGCTGCTCCTGAAGAACGACAAGCCCGTGTTCTCCGACGACAACGGTTACTCCCACCTGTCCAAGGAGGCCCACTGGTTCATGGGCGGCCTGCTGAAGCACATCTCCTCCCTCTGCGCCATCACCAACCCCTCCACCAACTCCTTCAAGCGTCTGG
>CAMKED010000009.1 GCA_946411475.1 uncultured Clostridia bacterium
TCATGATCGAGACCGAGGCCAAGGAAGTCAAGGAAGACGTCCTGCTCAAGGGCATCGAGCTCGCCCATGAGACCAACAAGCAGATCGTCGCCTTCATCAACTCTATCGTGGAAGTCATCGGCAAGCCCAAATTCACGTTCGAGAAGGCCGCCGTCAACCACGAGCTGCTCGACGATCTGTGCGAGTATGGCATGAATCAGATCGAGTTCGCGCTGGACACCGACGACAAGAACGTCCGCGAGGAGCGCCTCACCGCCGCCCGCCTGGACTTCGCCGAGAAGTTTGCCGAAAAGTACGAGGATTTCGAGGAGAACATCGAGGTCTGCCTCTACAAGATGCAGAAGAAGGTCGTCAAGAAGTGGCTGCTGGCCGGCAAGCGCGTGGACGGCAGAACCATGGACGAGATCCGGCCCCTGGACGCCCAGGTTGCCGTTCTGCCCCGTGTGCACGGTTCCGGCCTCTTCACCCGCGGCCAGACGCAGGTCCTTTCCATCTGCACCCTGAACACGCTTTCCGCCAACCAGAAGCTGGACACCATCTTCCCCGAGCAGGAAAAGCGCTATATCCACCACTACAACTTCCCCGCCTTCTCCACCGGCGAGGCCAGAGCCGCCCGCTCCACCTCCCGCCGCGAGATCGGCCACGGCGCCCTGGCCGAAAAGGCCCTGGTGCCTGTGCTGCCCAGCGTGGACGAATTCCCCTACTGCATCCGTGTGGTCTCCGAGGTCCTGAGCTCCAACGGCTCCACCTCCCAGGGCTCCATCTGCGGCTCCACCCTGGCTCTGATGGACGCCGGCGTGCCCATCAAGCGGCCCGTGGCCGGCATCTCCTGCGGCCTGATCTCCGACAAGGAGACCGGCGAATGGCGGACCTTCACCGACATCCAGGGCGTGGAGGACTTCCACGGCGAGATGGACTTCAAGGTTGCCGGTACCACCGAGGGCGTCACCGCCATCCAGATGGACCTGAAGAACGACGGCCTGACCATGGAGATCATTGCCGACGCCCTCGAGCGTTGCCGCAAGGCCCGCCTCGAGATCATCAACGAAGTCATGCTGCCCTGCATCCCCGCCCCGCGGCCGGAGGTCAGCGAGTACGCGCCCAAGATGATCACCATCAAGATCGACGTGGACAAGATCCGCGAGGTCATCGGCAAGGGCGGCTCCATGATCCAGAAGATCGTGGCCGAGTCCGGCGCCCAGGTGGACATTGAGGACGACGGCACCATCCGCATTGCTTCTCCGAACGCCGCCTCCTGCGACGCCGCGAAGCGCATGATCGACGACATCTGCTTCGTCCCCGAGGTCGGCAAGCTGTACTACGGCAAGGTCGTCCGCATCATCCCCATCGGCGCTTTCGTCGAGCTGGCTCCCGGTAAGGACGGCATGGTCCACATCCGTGACCTCGAGTTCAAGCGCACCGAGAAGGTCGAGGACGTGCTCAACATCGGCGATATGACCTGGGTCAAGGTCACCGAGATCGACGAAAAGGGCCGCGTCAACCTCTCCCGCAAGGAAGCCCTCAAGGAAATGGAACAGAACTGAATCAATTGACAGGTATCGCGTAGGGGGCGGCGTCCTCGACGCCCCGAACGTATCGACGACGTACGGGAATAATGGAACGAACCTGCTTTCCACATGATCCGCACCCCATGGCGGCGTCCCCGACACCCCGTCGGCTGCGACAAGTTACAATTGATAATTGTCAGGTAAGAATTAAAAATCCGGGCAGGCTGGAACGCTCCAGTCTGCCCGTTTTATAACCTCCCCTGCAAGCAGGGGAGGGGGACCGCCGCAAGGCGGTGGAGGGGTGCCCCCAAGACGCAACCGCTCCGAGCATCGCACCACCCCTCCGCCCCAGTGTGCGCACTGGAGCACCTCCCCTGCTCGCAGGGGAGGTTTTGCGCGGGGCTTAGGGAAAATACAACTCCGTCGCCAAATTGCCGTGCGTGTACAGGCAGACGGCCTTCTTCAAAAAAGTCTCGTCTACGCCGAAATAATCTGCCAGATCCCAGAGCTCGGTGTGACCCGCGGCCACGGCCTCATCAAGCGCCTCGCGGGCGATCAGCCTGCCCACGGCCCAGCGGTCTGCCCGGTTTTCGTGGCGCTTGCGGTTGTCGGCGGGGCTGTAACGGTTGTAGAAGCTGCCGGTCACGCAGTGGCCCAGCTCGTGTGCCAGGCGCACGCGCAGCTCGTTCCGGCTTCGGCGGTGGGGCAGGTCCAGGCCGATGCTGCACTGTCCGGCCGCGTCCATCACGCTGACCGAGCCCACCGTCGGCAAAGGAAAGTGATACACCACAATATTCTGTTGTTCTGCGATTTCATACAACGTCGATAATGCAGTCATTTTCATCCTCCCTCTGCCGAAAAAGTACCGTCTCTGTCGTCCTGAGCGAAGCGCGGCGGAGCGAAGGACCCGTTCTCCTTTTTCACCCCGCCGCGGGGGTGCGGATTCTTCGCTTCGCTCAGAATGACAGTCAAGAAAACCCATACGCTTCCCGTGGCGCACAATGTGCGCCGCTACCCTCGTCTCCTATTGCCTGGTGCCTGCTGCCCAGTGCCTACTTCTTGTTCCTCGCCTTGACGAAGGCCGCGAACTGCTTGACCTCCTCGTACATCTCGTCGGTGATCTCCGTGTCGCCGCCGAAGAGGGCAAACTTGACGTCCTCCACGGGCACGCCGCCCTCCATCGTGGGCTGCGGCACCTCGGCGGTCTCGTTGTCGATCAGATACGAGGGCGGAACGTCAAAAATCTTTGCCATGGCCTTGATCTTTCCGGCGGGGATGTCGGTCACGCGGCCGCACTCCCATTTGCTGACGGCGTTCTTCTGGACGCCGAGCATTTCTCCCAGCTCGGTCTGGGTCAGCTTCGCCTGCTTGCGCAGGGACTTGATTTTTTCCGCGATGGTCATGATGATACCCCTTTCAAGTTTTATTATCTTAAGGTATCTTCATTTTAGCAAAAATTTTTCAAAAAGTCAAGATTGTATCTTGACAAAAAGAAAAATATGTGATATAATCAAGGTATCCTAATAAAATGACAAAAGGAGGTGCAAACATGCGAGCCAATCTGTTGATGAATTGCCTGTGGTACGAGGACATTTCCCCGGAAATGTTAGCGGACACGCTGGAAATCACGCCGGAAGCCCTTTTTCAGAAGATTTTCCAGGAAAAAGAGTTTTCTCTGGAGGAAATTCGCCGGATCGTCGGTCTGCTCGGTCTGACGGAGGCAGAAACGGATACTATTTTTTTCAAATAAAAGTATCTTAGAAAGCACATATTCAACAGAGCTGCCGCCCCTTGGCTTTCTTTCGGGATAAGCATATCACAGTTTCCGTCCCAAAAGGAGTACCGATACGGAACGCGGCCGCTCCGCCCGAACAAAGGAGGTCTTATGAATCTGAATCACGAAGCCCCGCCCATTGGGCGGGATGAGATCCGCACAGCCCTGGATACCCTGCGGCGCTACAAGGCCGGCAAGGCCAATCTGGAGCGGCGGATTATCGAAAACGAGGAGTTTTGGAAGCTCCGGCACTGGGATCACATCCCGGAGCAGGGAACGACCGGGTTGAAGACCAAATCCGCATGGCTGGTGAACGTCCTGCTCTCCAAGCATGCCGACGCGATGGACGCCTATCCCGAGCCCGCCTGTCTGCCCCGGGCCGCGGACGACGAGGCCGAAGCGCGGCTGCTGTCCAAGGTGATCCCGGTCATCCTGGCGCAGAACGATTTTGCCGGGGTCTGGTCGGACAATTGGTGGAAGAAGCTCAAGGCCGGCGTCGCCATTTACGGCGTGTTCTGGGACCGGGAGAAGAACGGCGGCTTGGGTGACGTCTCCGTCACCCGCGTGGATCCGCTGAATCTCTTCTGGGAGCCGGGCATCACGGATCTGCAGCGCAGCCGCAATCTCTTCCACGTCGAGCTGGCCGACAACGACGAGCTGATCGAACGCTACCCGATCCTGAAAGACAAGCTCCGCAGCGGCGGCGTCCCGTTCAGCCGCTACCTCTACGACGACACGGTGGACACCTCCAACAAGAGCCCCGTCGTCGACTGGTACTACAAAAAGCGGGACGGCCGCAGGACGGTGCTGCACTACGTCAAGTTCGTCGGAGAAACCGTCATCTTTTCCACGGAGAACGACCTTGCCTATGCCGGCGGCTTATACTCTCATGGCCTGTACCCCTTCTTCGCGGACGTGCTCTTCCCCGAGGAGGGCACCCCGGCAGGCTTCGGCTATGTGGATCTCTGCAAGGACGCCCAGCGGCAGATCGACCTGATGAACAACGCCATCGTCGCCAACTGCGTGGCCGCCGCCACCCCCCGGTGGCTCAAGCGCGGCGAGGACGGGATCAACGAGGACGAGTATGCCGATTGGACCAAGCCCTTTGTCCACGTCCAGGGCTCTCTGGAAGAGAACGCGCTGCGGCCGATCACGGTTCCCCCGCTTTCGACCAACGCGCTGCGCGTCCTGGCCTCCAAGATCGACGAGATTAAGGAGACCTCCGGCAACCGCGACGTCAACAACGGCGGCGTGGGCGGCGGCGTCACGGCAGCCTCGGCCATTGCGGCCATGCAGGAGCAGAGCGGCAAGCTCAGCCGGGATCAGATTCAGAACTCCTATCGCTGCTTCCGACAGGTCGTCGGCTGCGTGATCTCCCTGATCCGGCAGTTCTACGACACCCCCCGCAGACTGCGGATCCTGGGGCCCGGCGGCGAGACGGAATACCTCCGCTTTGACAACTCCATGCTCGGCGCGAGCGAGCCCACGGAGCTGGACATCGAGGTCACAGCCCAGAAGCAGAGCAGCTATAACAGGCTCAGCTACAACGAGCTTGCCCTGCAATTCTTCCAGATGGGCTTCTTCCGGCCCGAGATGGCCGATCAGGCCCTGGCCGCGCTGGAAATGATGGACTTCAAGGGTAAGGACGCGATGCGCAGCCGGATCGCGGAAAACGGTTCTCTGCGCGAACGCCTGGTCCGAAGCGAAGCACAGCTCGCCGGTCTCAAAGCCCTGCTCGACCCGCACCTCCGCCCGGACGGGCTCGACCGGGGCAAGCTCCACGCCGACGCCGTCCCGTCCCGCAGGCAGGCTCCCCGCCTGAAGGGCTACGATGCCATCGGTCAGGAGCAGAAGAAAAACACCATCGTGGAACGGGCCAAAGCCCGGGCCGCAGCGGCAACGCAGCCGAGGTAAATTGAGAATTGAGAGTTGAGAGTTGAGAATGATCGTGTTTTGCAAATTGCAATTTGCAAAACTCCGAAAACTTTCAATTTTACACTTTCAACTTTCAACTGAAACCACCGAAGAATGAAAGGAGTAAACGAACCATGAAAACAACAAACAGCGATTACGTAACCGTCACCCTCCCACGGGCGACCGGGAAGGAGGAGGACGTGGTCTTTGTCGGCCTCAACGGCAAGGGCTACACGATCCGCCGGGGCGTGGCCGTCCAGGTCCCCCGCCCGGTCTATGAGATCCTGGCGGAATCCCAGCGGCAGGAGCAGCGGCAGCGCGACTACATCCGTCGGCAGCAGGAGAACGCCGCCCGTTCGGCCGTGACCGTCGGGCTCTGATGGGAGGCCGCCCATGACGATCTCGGAAGCCATCTCCCAGGCGGATCAGCTCCGGCCCAACGATCTGGACGCAGCCACGAAGCTGCGCTGGCTCTCCGCCATGGACGGACAGATCTTCACGGAGCTGCTCAGCGCGCACGCGGACGCGCCGGCGTCCTTCGACGGCTATGACGCGCAGACGCCGCAGACAACGGCGCTGCTGATCCCCTTCCCCTACGACGAGCTCTATCCGCGCTTTCTCGCGATGCGGATCGACCTGGAAAACGGGGAGCTGGACCGCTACAACAACGACGCCGCCGTCTTCAACCGGCTCTGGCAGAGCACGGCCGCGCACCATTGCCGCACCCACACCCCCAACGGCACGGCACGGCTTCGCTTCTGACAAGCATACTGCGTAGGGCGGCCTGCCCGCAGGCCGCCGGGAACCCCCGCACAAGAAAGGAGTAACAATGGCAAAGAAGAAAGACGAATGGGAGGAGGAAGGCACCTCCTCCGAAAGCTGGAACAACGAGGACAACGCCTGGTATCGGCAGGCGACGCAGACCGCGCAGGCCCTTCTGGACCGTCCCGGCTTTTCCTATGACCCAGCCGCCGATCCCCTCTACAAATCAGCCAGAGATCAGTACGTCAAGCAGGGCCGACGCGCCATGGAGGACGTGCTGGGCAAGGCCGCTTCCCTGACCGGCGGCTACGCTTCCAGCTACGCGCAGACCCAGGCCTCTCAGGCCTACGACGACCAGCTCACCCGGCTGGCAAATCTGCTGCCCGACTACTACGAGCGGGCGCGGGCCGCCTATGACCGGGAGACCGCTGCGCTGCGCGACGAGCTCGGCACGGCCATCGGCCTCTACGACAAGGACTATCAGGTCTGGCTCGACCGGCAGAGCGCCATCGAGCGGCAGAATGCCGCCGACGCCAAGGCGGAGCAGTGGGAACGGGAATTTGCCGAAAACCACGACCAGTGGGAGCGCCGTTTTGCCGAGGATCACGATCGCTGGGCGGCGGAGTTCGCCCGGGACGCGGAGAAATGGGCCGCGCAGCAGGCAGCCGCCGCTTCCAGTCAGTCCAGCTCGGAGCAGGCAAACGCCCGGAGCTACGCCTACCGCATGGCCATGCTGGCCCTGCAGCAGGGGCTGAGCGTATCGGATACTCTGCTGGAAACGGCCGGGATCGACAAGAACTACGCCGAGACGATCCGCCGCTACTACTACGATTTGCGGCACCAGAACAACACTTGATGGAAAGGAGCACGAAACATGGAAGAAGACAAGAGCAAACTCGAAGCAGCCCTGCCCGAGGAGCGGGTGGAACAGACTGAAAGCTTTCAGGCACTGATCCGCGGCAAGTACCGGGAGGACTACCTCGCGGCGATGCGCGAAGCGCTCAGCGCCCAGGCCAGGGAGGTCAACCGCTATCTGGCCTACCGCGAGCTGATGGCGCAAGCGGAGGCCGCCCGGGACAGGCACCCCGAATTTGACCTGGAAAAGGAGCTGGAAAATCCCGCCTTTGCCCGTCTGCTCTGCGGCGGCGTGGACCCCTGTACCGCCTATGAGGTGATCCATCGCCGGGAGCAGGAGGAGCGCAGCCGCCGCCTGGCGGAAAACGCCTGCCGCCCCCAGGAAAACGGCCTCGGCAACGCCTCCCTCGCCACCGTCAGCAAGCCTGACCCGCGTAGCCTGACCCGACAGGAGCGCCGCGCGCTTCGCCGCCGCGCCGCCCGAGGAGAAGAGATCGTCTGGTAAGAATGTCATGAAGTATTTGCTGGCGCAAATATGAAGTATGCTTTGCATATGAAGTATCCGCTGACGCGAATATGAAGTACGCTGCGCGTATAAAGTATAATTCCGCCAAATCTTCTCGTGTTTCATCGTTGCATTGGAAAATAAACCGATACTTAGATATGGCCGCTGGCCATACTTCATATGCCGTCAGACATACTTCATATTCTGAAAGAATACTTCATGTCGCGTCAGCGACACTTCATCCCATGAGCTGATCAAAAATTGAAAGGAGTACTTTGAATGAATCTCACCGTCAACACCACCACCGGCGACGTCAACGCCTTTGACGCCTCCGCCCTCCACAACACCGGCGCGATGAGCACCGCCATGAAGACCTACTACGACACGGAGCTGCTGGAAAACGCCAGACCCCGGCTGATCTTCACCCAGCTCGGCAAGTCCCAGTTCCTGCCCGCCGGTCACGGCGACAGCGTCCAGTGGCGCAAGTGGAACACCTTTGACAAATCTCTGACCCCCCTGACCGAGGGCGTGATCCCCAGCGGCCAGAAATTCGGCCAGAGCGCGATCTCCGTCTCCGTGCAGCAGTACGGCGACTACGCCGCCATTTCCGACCGTCTGAACCTCCACGCCGTGGACAACGTCCTGCTCGGGGCCGCCGAGGAGATGGGCGCGGCCGGCGGCGAGACTGCCGACACCCTGGTGCGCAACGAGGTCTGCACCGGCACCTCCGTCCTCTACGCCGACACGCTGGACAGCAGCGGCGCCATCACCGGCACGCCCAGCTACCGCTACCAGCTCTCTGCAGACAACAACCGCCTGACCCCGGACGTGGTCAACAAGGCCTACACCTTCCTGAAAAAGCAGAAGGCGCCGTTCTTTGAGGGCAACAAGTACGTCGCGGTGATCCATCCCTCCGCAGCCTACGACCTGCGCTCCCATCCCGACTGGATGGAGGCCCACAAGTACGCCGCCGCCCATGAGATCTTCGAGGGCGAGATCGGCGAGCTGCACGGCGTCCGCTTCGTGGAGAGCACCGAGGCCCCCATCTTCAACGGCGGCAATCTGTTCAGCGACGCGCAGAGCTATCTGAGCTATGCTGCCTACACCGGCAGCGACAGCGGCTCCACCGCCACCTATGGCGTGGCCACCGCCTACAAGATGACCGTTTCCGAGACGCTGACCGCAGACCACGCCGCGCTGGTGGGCCGCAAGGTCCATTTCTACGATGCCTCCGCGACCGCGCTGGTCGGCTCCCTGGAGATCGTCGGCGTAGACCCGACCAACAAGTACGTCTGGTTCGACGCCGCAGCCCCCGTCACCCCCGCCTCCAACGATAAGCTGTATCCGGGCGAGGGCGGCAACTCCGTCTCCGGCCCCTGCGCGGTCTACGGCACCCTCTTCTTCGGCAAGGACGCCTTCGGCGTCGTCGATCCCGAGGGCATGGGCATGGAGATGATCATCAAGGACGCCTCCCAGATCGGCGGCCCCCTGAACCAGTTCTCCACCGTGGGCTACAAATTCGAGACGGCGGCGAAGATCCTCTATCAGAACCGCATGGTTCGCGTCGAATCCTGCTCCGCCTACTCCACCGTAGACGAGAACAACTGATCCCATCGGGGGCGGCGCCCCGCTGCGCAGTTGAAAGTTGAAAATGTAACGGTATCTGTTCAGCAGGGTCGTAGTGGCCGCGCACCTGCGCGGCCATAAAGCCCCGAAAAGCGATACACGCCATGGCCGCGCAGGTGCGCGGCCACTACGGAGCAGGTTCGACTGAATTGATACTTTTCAGCTTTCAACTTTCAATTCCGTCAGGCGCCGCCCCGTAAAATGAAAGGAGAGTATATGCGCTATCCGAAGCTGAACCCCGCGCCGCAAAAACGCGTCCTGATCGACAGCTTCCGCGGCTATGAACACACGCCGTCCGTCAGCCCCGGCGCGTTTTACGACATGCAAAACCTCTCCGGTGCGCACACTCCTCTGCTGAGCGTCCGCAAGCGGCGCACGGAGATCCAAGTTCTGGACGGCAACCCTTCCACAGCCGTCAACACCATGGGCGGCCGAGGCACCGTGGTCGTGCTGGATAATTACGGCACCCTCTGGTGCGGCGGTCATCCCATCCCGCGGCTGCTGGACGGCCGCAGGAGCCTGTCCGCCCGGGACGCAGACGACGAAGCTGTCACGATCTGTGAGGAAGACGCGGTATATGCGCTCCTTGTGACGCCGGGGATCTACACCTTTACGTACGACGCAGCCGCCTCGCTCTGGCGCGGGCAGAACGGCCAGGGCGACCTCGCCGAAGCGGTTTTTGACCTCGAGCAGCCCGAGGACGAAACGGAACTCTACGTCAGCTATTCCTATACCCTGCGGAAAAGTCAACTGCGGGAGTTGGTGTTCCTGGGAAGCTGGGTCTGCATCTTCCCAGACGGGAAATACGCCCACACCGGAAAGCTCCGTTCCGGCAGCGCAATGGTCCGGGACGTGGACTACGGCTCCATCGCCCTGACCAATACCTGCAGCGAGGGCGGGACCGTGTTTGAGCCCTGCGGCGCGGACGGGACGGCCTGGGACGTGACCTGGTCCGACACGGCCCCCGCAAGCGGCTACTGGGTGGACACCACCGAGGATACGCCCACCGTCCGGGTCTGGTCGCAGAGCCAAAGCCTCTGGTTGGAGGTCAGCCCCTACGTCAAATGCGCCGTCCCCGGCATTGCAAAAGGGCTCCGGGCAGGCGACTGCGTGACGCTTACCGGCCGTCTGGACAGCAGCCAGGGCGGCGAGGACGAGATTGAGGCGCTCTGGTCCGGCGAACACGTCTTAGCGGATGCCTTCCACGATCCCGGCGCGGCCAACCGCAGCGAGGGGACCAACGATTACGTGATCGTCCCCGGCGTTCTGTCCGAGCGCTTTGAGGTCGAGATGACCTGGCACGATCAGAGCTACCTCTCCGCTGCGCGCGACCTCCCTGCGATGGACTTCGTCGTGGAGGCCGGAAACCGGCTCTGGGGCTGCCGCTTCGGCGACGGGGTCAACGAGCTCTACGGCTCCAAGCTGGGCGACTTCCGCAACTGGTACGCCTTCGAGGGCCTGTCCACCGACAGCTACCGCGTCGCCCGCGGCCACGACGGCCCCTACACCGGGGCCGCGGTACTGGGCGGCTGTCCCCTCTTCTTCCGGGAGGACAGTCTGGAAAAGATCTTCCCCGCCGCAAACGGGAATCACAGCGTCGTCACCGTCAGTCTGGAGGGCATCGAACGCGGCAGTGAGAAAAGCGCCGTAGTCATCCGGGCCCGGCTGTACTACAAGTCCGCCAACGGGATCTACTGCTACAACGGCACTCTCCCCGTCCTTGTCTCCCAGGCCCTTGGGAACGTCTCCTACCATTGGGCCGTGGCCGGGGCACAGGGCCGCCGCTACTGCATCTCCATGGCCGGACCGAACGGCAGCCCCTGGCTGTTCGTGCTGGACACCGAAACCGGGACCTGGTACAAAGAAGATCTGCTCCGCTTCCGCAGCACCTTTTCTTCCGGAGATCTGCTCTATTTTTCCTCTGCGCTCGGCGAAGGCGTGTTCTGTATCGGCTCTGCCGGCGACAGTCAGGACGTTTCCTGGTGGGCGGAGACCGGCGAGTTGATCCCGCGGACGACGCTGCATCGTTACGTGACCCGGATCCAGGTGCGGGCCAAGCTCGACCAGGGCGCGACGATGAAGGTCCTCGTCAGCTATGACGGCGGCCCCTGGGTGCAAAAGGGTGCGCTGCAGGGCAGCCTGCGAAAGAGCGTCACCTTCCCGATCTTTTCGCGCCGCAGCGACCGGGTCCGCCTGCGCCTGGAAGGCAGCGGCGGCATGGAGCTGCGCAGTCTGAGCTGGCTGACGGAAGCGGGAAGTGACGTTTGAAATGAAGTATCTCTGGCGCGATAGGAAGTATGTGCTTCGCGCATATCTGGACGCAAGGGGATCCGTCGTGGTGGCGCACCCTTAAGTAACGGCCCAAATATGCAAGCCGAGGCGCAGCATATTTGGCTGCCGGAACTTATGCAGCGCTGTGCGCCGCTACCGGGCATTTCCCGTTCCCGCCGTAGCGCGGGCAATCTGCCCGCCGCATTCGGAACGAATGCAATTTGCCGCAGGCAAATTTAGCCCGGTTCCGGCAACGCACCCGATTCCGTGGCGCACACTGTGCGCCGCTACCAAGGCGGGTGCGGGCGGCGGGCGGCCAATGACCGCATCGCGTCAAGTTGCAAGGAGGAATAGAGCATGGAATACTATGAGCTTCCAGCGCGGCCGGAGGGCACGGCGCAGGAGCAGATCACCCAGCTCTGGGAGGCGCTGTTCCGGCTGGTGGAACGGCTGAACGCCGAGGCGCAGGCCGCCCGGAGGAATGACACATGAACGAAGAAGCCATCTTAAATGCCTTGCAGGCCATCGCCTTTTCCGACTACACGGACTATATCTGGATCGAGGACGGGCAGGTGCGCGTCAAGGACACCCGGCTGCTGCGTCCTGAACAGCGCGCTGCCATCGCCGGGATCAAGGACAGCGGCAAGGGCGTGGAGCTCAAGCTCCACGACAAGCAAAAGGCCCTGGAGCTGCTGGTCAAATACCTCGGCTTTTTCGAGCATGCAGCCGAAGAAGCCACCGTCCGCGTGGAGCTCTCCGGCATCCCGGAGGACTGGGCAGAGTAAGATGAAGTATCGCTTGGGCGATATGAAGTATTGCCTGCGGCAATATCGACAGAACGGAAAGACTTCCCGATGTATCATATATGGCGCAGCCATACTTCATAAGCGAAGCGTCTTCATATGCAAAGCATACTTCATATTTGCGCCAGCAAATACTTCATTCAGAAAGGAGCCGCCATGACTACCCTGAAAATCGACCCGCCGAATGAGAAGCAGCGGAAAATGCTCGCGGCCCGGACCAAGCACGTCGGCTTCGGCGGGGCGCGGGGCGGCGGCAAGAGCTGGGCCGTGCGAACCAAGGCCAAGCTGCTGGCCCTGCGCTATCCGGGCATCAAGCTCCTGATCGTCCGCCGGACTTACCCGGAGCTGATCAACAACCACATCAACGTCCTGCGCGTCGAGCTGCTCGGCGTCGCCAAGTACAACGACAAGGACAAGGTGCTTCGCTTCGACAACGGTTCTACGATCCACTTTATGTACTGCGCCAAGGACGGCGATCTGGATCGGATGCAGGGTGTGGAATATGACGTGATCTTTTTAGACGAGGCCACCCAACTCTCGGAATACCAGATGAAGACCGTCTCGGCCTGCCTGCGCGGCGTAAACGACTTCCCCAAGCGGATCTACTACACCTGCAACCCCGGCGGCCAGGGCCACGGCTATATCAAGCGCATCTTTCTGGATCGGCACTACGAGGCGGGCGAGGATCCGGCGGACTATTCCTTCATCCAGTCGCTGGTGACGGACAATAAGATCCTGATGCAGACCCAGCCCGACTATATCAAGCAGTTGGAAGCCCTGCCGGAGAAGCTCCGGCGGGCCTGGCTGGACGGGGACTGGGACATTTTCGAGGGGCAGTTCTTTGAGGACTTCCGCGCCACACCGGACCCGGCCAAGTGCGCCGCAGCCGGGCTCCGCCCCGAGGACGCCAAACAGCAGGGGCGCTGGACGCATGTGATCCCGGCGCGTGCGCCAGCCCCGGGCTGGAAGCTCTACCGCTCCTTTGACTGGGGCTATTCCCGTCCCTTCTCCTGTGCCTGGTGGGCCGTGGACTTTGACGGGCGTCTCTACCGCATCTTAGAGCTCTACGGCTGCACCGGCACGCCCAATGAGGGCGTCAAGCGGGCGCCGGACGAAGTTTTTCGCCGCATCCGGGAGCTTGAAGACAGCCACCCCTGGCTCCAAGGGCGGCAGATCGACGGCGTGGCAGACCCGGCGATCTGGGACGCCTCCGGCGGCGAGAGCATCGCGGAGACCGCCGAGCGCTGGCGGATCTACTTCACTCCGGGCGACCACAAGCGCATCCCCGGCTGGATGCAGTGTCACTACCGCCTCCGTTTCGACCGCGAGGGCCTGCCGATGCTCTACGTCTACGATAGCTGCGCAGCCTTCCTGCGCACGGTCCCCCAGCTCGTCTACGACGAGCTCCGTCCAGAGGATCTGGACACGAGCGGCGAGGACCACGTGGCCGACGAATGGCGCTATATGTGCATGGCCCGGCCTATCACGCCCCGCGCAGAGCCCGAAGAAAAACGGGCTGCCCTCAGTTGGGGAAACCCGTTGAAATCATGAAAAAATGAAATAATGAAAGAATGAAAAAATTGAGGTGTCCCTTCGGGACGATTTGAAATAATTTTCCATATCGGAGATATGGAAAAAACCACAATTCTTTCATTTTTTCATATTTTCATTCTTTCATTTGCGCATGCGGTGCAGGCGCAGCAAGCTGCGCCGCCACCGTTGCGGCTAAGGGAAACAAAATCATTCCGGCAAGTCCAAGCAGGCGATAGCCGGAATAAAAGGCGATGAGGGTCAAAAGCGGATGCAGGCCGAGCTGCTTTCCCACAAGCTGCGGCTCCAAAATGGAGCGGCTGAGCGAGGCGACCCCGTAGAGCGCGAGCAGACCGAAGCCAAGCCCCGAGCGCTCCTGCAAAAAGGAGATCAGCGCCCAGGGGATCAGCACCGTTCCCGTGCCGAGGATGGGCAGGGCGTCCAGCACCGCGATCAGCCCGCCGAAGAGCAGCGGGAACTCCACGCCCAAGATCCACAGCCCCAGGGTCAGAATCGCAAAGACCAGCAGGATCAGCTTGGCCTGCGCCCTGCACCAACCGCCGAAGACGGCCTTGCTCCGATCCCGGACGCGGCGAAGCCATTCCTGCCAGGAGGCGGGGAGACGACGGCGCAGCCAGTCCTTGACCTGGGGCAGGGCCGCCGACGTCATGTAGGCCGCGATCACGGTGGTGACCGTCCCCACAAACAGCTTCGGGACCCCCGTGACGACCCCGGAGACCAGCCCCGAGAGGAAGCCGTAGAGGGATTCCAGCAAGCCCGCACCGCCCGCGAAGAGTTCTCCGATCCAGCGGATCAGCGGAACAGAGAGGGAATCCGGCGCGCGCCGGGCCATTGCCTCCAATGAGGCGCGAAGCTGTTCCAGGGCGGGCTGGATCTGATGCAGCAGCTCGGGGAGCTGGCGCACCAGCCGCAGCAGTTCCCCCCAGATCACCTGGCAGAAGAACCACAGCACGGCTCCCAGCACCAGAAAGACCGCCGTGACGCAGAGCCCGGAGCGGAGCCAGCGCGGGAGCTTCGTCTTCCGGCCCAGCGCGTTCACCCCGGGATCGGCAGCCAGCGCCAGCAGATAAGCCAGCAAAAACGGCAGCAGCAGGGGCAGCAGCGTAAAGCCCAGCACCAGCCCCCCGATCACCATCCCCGCCGTCATCGCGGGCTTTTTGTAGCGTTCCAGCAGCATCCCGATCCCCTCCCCGGTTTGTTCCATTTCATTATATCCGGGGAAAGACGGATTCATACGGGAAAGAAAGAGGGAAAAAGTAGTATAGGTAATAGGTAAGAAGTAAGAGGTAAGAAGTGGCTGGCTTCTTACCTCTTTTGTCTCATTATGTTGCCCCGCGCGTTCTCGTCCGTAGGGGCGCACAGTGTGCGCCCGCCGTTCCCTCATATGGGCGGTCATACTTCGTGACTCTTCAAGTTCGGCCGCCCGCGATACGCACCAGCCCCCGTAGCGGCGCACACCTGTGCGCCACGGGACAGGCTTCCCCGCCTGTAGCGCGGGCAATCTGCCCGACAAAAGTCCCCTCGGAAAACTGTTGAACTCATACGGATTGAACTGGCTGTAGAATTACTTGTCATTGTGTGGCAAAAACCCTGGCCGAGGAATCTTGCTGGCATTCCACCTGACAGCATAGGGATAATAACCGGATCGAATACCCCCGCTTGAGAAACCCGATCCAACACCTCTTGCTCTTCCTCCACTTCCGAAAAAACAATCTTTGTTTCTCCTTGCTCATTTACAGTTCTATTATACCACGCAACGCCAATTCCGTCATATTCCATAGGCTGATAGATAAAATAGTCCAATTTTATCTCCTGTAAGACGGTGTTATCCGCTGTAGTTGCAATATAGGTATCCCCCTTTGATATAATTGGACACTCGATAGGATTGCCATAATACGAACTGACAATTTTGTCGTGAAACTCAATCAATCCGGTATAGCGGTCAAAAAATACCAATGAGAGATTTGTGCCTTCCTCTGTCAACTCCGCTGTGTCGATCTCCATGCAGACCCGGATCAGTCGCCAACGCCATCCATCCTCCGCATCCAGGGACAACTCGTACTCCGAGGCTACCCTCATCAAACTCAAATCATCCGATTTCTCCTCGCAGCTTACCTTACAATGAATCGGCTCGTTATTCTTATTATATCCACAAATAAAGGTAAACGAATAACTTCCAGACCAGTCGTCCAGTTGTTTCTCAGTTAAATATTCCCCACGAACATAAGACCGTAGATTATTCACATCATAATATGCAGGAATCACATTGCCGAATGACTTTCCGCAACGGGCGCAGGTCTCTGGCTGCTGGTAGTTTGCTGCCGTCAGGTCATGCCCCAGCGGCTCACCATCGGTCTCACCACATAACACGCAGGTTTTTGGTTCCTGGCATGTAGCCTCGTTCCAACTGTGAACACAATTTGTTTCCCTTATGGTTACTTGCTCCTCGCGAGAGGATTCATGTCTGTTGTCAGTAATGGTCTTTTCAATACTGACTGATTCAAAGTTTTCTTCCCGATGCGTCTGTCTGCTGCATGCAGAAAAGAGTATAGAAAAACTCGCACAAAGAAATGCTGTTACGATAATAAAGAACGCTTTTTTCATTGTTTTTCCCTCCCAAAAAATATTGCATGATTATTATAACACATTTGTGTACATTTGACAACATATGTATTCATAATTTTTTTCTAATGCTTGTATACTGTCCAGTAAGGGAGGTGTATCGGATGCTGGATTCTGTCATCGTCGGGAGCGTGATTCAACGCTGCCGGGAACAAAAAGGACTTTCTCAGGAAGTCGTCAGCGGACTGGCCGGCATCGGACGCACCCATCTGAGCGCTATTGAACGAGGCGTTCGGAAGCCGACTCTGGAAACCTTTTATCGAATTGGAGAAGCGCTTTCGATGCCCCCATCCGCTCTTTTGGCAATGATAGAGGAAGAAATGGTCAAGGTTCAATCATAATAAAACGTGCGAAAAACTCCCACAATGTCAGATGATTCTGGCATTGTGGGAGTTTTTTAATATTAGGCCGAGCAATACCCATGAAGGGCACAGGTGCTTGCTCCTACATACGGGTGCGTTCTGTGGCGCACCGGTGTGTGCCGCTACGGAAGCCGAGGAAACGGGGAAACGGCGGGCAGATTGCCCGCGCTACTGGCGGGTGCGGGCGGGATACGCGGACGGCATGGTGCCGCCTATGAGCCAGTTGCAGCCAGTTCTTTTTTCGCTTCTTCGACCGCAGCCGGGTCATCACTGCTCATGGCCTTCAAAAGCCAAGCCTCCGCCTTCTCACGATTGCGCTCAACGAAGATCCCGCGGTTATAGAAGCGTCCGACCAGCTCCATTCCCTTTCCGTATCCCGCATTGGCGGTTTCCAGATAGAGTTGAAAGGCTTTTTCCAGATCGACAGCGGTGCCGAACCCGTAATGATAGCAGATCCCAAGGTTATACCCGGCCTCCACGTGACCCATTTCGTGCGCCTGTTTGAGCAGGCGGAACGCCAGATCATTGTCCTCCGGCACGCCGTCGCCGTAGATGTGTCTCATGGCAAGCTGAAATAGCTCCTGTGCTTTTTTATCCATTTTGTGTGCCGTCCTTGCAAATCGGTAGTGCCGATTATCAATCGGCCAAGGCCGGCAGCGACGCGAAGTTAGGGCCGGCGCTACAGGCGGGTTCCGTTTCTGTCATTCTGAGCAACGCGAAGAATCCGCGTTCCCCGTCCTGTCATTTTACATTCTGCATTTTGCATTGCCGCCGCAGGGGGTACGGATTCTTCACTTCGTTCAGAATGACAGACGGGGATGCAATCCCGTGGCGCACGGTGTGCGCCTCTACGGAAGCCGAGGGAACGGGGAAACGGCGGGCAGATTGCCCGCGCTACGGGCAGGTACGAACGGGGAGGCGGGCGGCCAAACTCGAAGAGTCACGAAGTATGACCGCCCCTACAGGCAGGTGCGTCATTGTCACCTCTTACCTCTTACTTCTTCCCTCTTACCTCTCAATTCTCCACTCTCAGTTCTCAATTCTCAACTGTTTCCTCGCGGGAAACCTTCTCAATGGAGATGACCTTGCTGCCCTCTTCCAGGCGCATGACGCGGACGCCCTGGGCGGCGCGGCCGTAGACGTTGATATCGGAGGTCTGCATGCGGATGATAACGCCGTTGTTCTCAATGACCATCAGATCCTCGTCGCCGGAGACGACCTGCACCCCGGCCACCAGGCCGGTCTTATCGGTGAGGCCGTAGGCCGCCATACCCTTGCCGCCGCGGCTCTGGGGTTGGGTGCGCGCGCCAGTCTCGTCGGGCTTGAGGAAAGCGGAGAGTTCGGTGCGCTTGCCGAAGCCGTTCTCGGTGACGGAGAGCAGGGTCTTGCCGTCCTCGTAGATCCGGGCGCCCACGATATAATCATCCGGGGCCAGGGTGATGCCGCGCACGCCGCCGGCGTTTCTGCCCATACAGCGCACGTCGGATTCATGGAAGCAAATCGCCATGCCCTGGTGGGTTGCCAGGAGGATCTTGCGGTCGCCGTCGGTGCGCTTGACGGAGATCAGGCTGTCGCCCTCGTCGAGCGTGATGGCCCGGATCCCGGCCTTGCGGGCGGTGTTCAGCTCGCTGAGCTGGACGCGCTTGACCGTGCCCTTGCGGGTAACCATGACCAAATATTCATCCTCGGTGAACTCACGCAGGGTCACGCCCGCGGTAACGAACTCCCCTGCCTCCAGCGGCAGGATATTGACCATGGCGGTGCCGCGCGCCGTGCGGCTGGCCTCGGGGATCTGATAGCCCTTCTTGCGGTGGCACTTGCCGAAGTTCGTGAAGAACAGGATCACGTCGTGGGTGGAGGCGGCGAAGATGTCCTTGACGAAGTCCTCCTCCTTGAGGTTGGCGGCCTGAATGCCGCGACCGCCGCGGCGCTGGGCGCGGTATTCGGTGGTCGGCATGCGCTTCATATAGCCCTGCTCGGAGATCGTGAAGACGCAGTCCTCCTCCTCGATCAGATCCTCGATGTCGAGCTCGTCCTCGACGTCCTGGATCTCGGTCTTGCGCTCGTCGCCGTACTTGTCGCGGATCTGGGTCAGCTCGTCGCGGAGAATGTCCTTGACCAGGTTGATGTCGGCCAGAACGGCCTTGAAATAGGCGATCTTCTCCTCCAGCTCTTTGTATTCGGCCTCTAATTTCTCGCGTTCCAGGCCTTGCAGAGCCTTCAGACGCATATCCAGAATGGTCTGGGCCTGGATCTCGGACAGGCCGAAGCGCTCCATCAGACGCTCCTTGGCGTCGTCATAGGCGGAGCGGATGATGCGGATGACCTCGTCGATGTTGTCCTGCGCGATCAGCAGGCCTTCCACGATGTGGGCCCGTTCCTCGGCCTTTTTGAGGTCATACTCGGTGCGGCGGATGATGACCTGCTCCTGGAAGGCCAGGTATTCGTCCAGCACGCCCTTCAGATTCAGGCAGCGGGGCTGGCTCTGATCGTCCACTAGGGCCAGCATGTTCACCGAGAAGGAGGATTGCAGCGCCGTCTGGGCAAAGAGCCGGTTCAGCACCACCTGTGGGTTGGCGTCCTTTTTGAGCTCGATGACGATGCGCATGCCGTTGCGGTCGGATTCGTCGCGCAGGTCGGAGATGCCTTCCAGACGCTTGTCCTTGACCTGGTCGGCAATGTTTTCCACCAGCTTCTTCTTGTTGACCTGATAGGGCAGCTCGGTGATGATGATGCGGATGCGGTTCTGGCCGTGTTCCTCAAACTCGGTGCGGCCCCGAACCAGAATGCGGCCCCGGCCCGTGGCGTAGGCGGCCCGGATGCCGGAGCGGCCCATAATGATCCCCTTGGTGGGGAAATCCGGGCCCTTGATGTACTGCATCAGGTCGGCCAGCTCGGCTTCGGGATTGTCCAGCACGCAAAGGCTTGCGTCGATAACCTCCCGCAGGTTGTGCGGCGGGATATTGGTGGCCATACCGACGGCGATACCGCTCGAGCCGTTTACCAGCAGATTCGGGAAGCGGGAGGGCAGGACCTTCGGCTCCTTGCGGGTCTCGTCGAAATTCGGGACCCAGTCGATGACCTGCTTGTCGATGTCGCGGAGCATCTCGTTGGAGAGCCGGGACATACGGGCCTCGGTGTAACGGTAGGCAGCGGGAGGGTCGCCGTCGATCGAGCCGAAGTTGCCGTGGCCCTCGACCAGGCAGTAGCGCATGGAGAAGTCCTGCGCCAGACGGACCATCGCGTCATAGACGGAGGCGTCGCCGTGGGGATGGTAGCGGCCGATGACGTCACCGACGCAGGTCGCGGACTTGCGGTAGGGCTTGTCGGAGGTCAGGCCGTCCTCATACAAGGCGTAGAGGATCCGCCGGTGCACCGGCTTCAAGCCGTCGCGCACGTCCGGCAGCGCCCGGTCCACGATAACGGACATGGAGTATTCCATGAAGGAGGTCTCCATCTCCTTGACCAGGTCGTTGGTAATGATTGCCTGATTCGGGAAGAGAATATCTTCCGGTTTGTAATCTCGGTTTTTTGCCATTTTTTTACTTCCTTTATTCATGCGTAGGGGGCGGCGTCCTCGACGCCCCGAGCGTATCCGTTATAGATCGAAATAGAAAGCGCAAACGCTATTCCAAACTGATAATGTATCGCTGCGGCGTCCTCGACGCCCCGAGCGTATCCATTGTGGATATACATTGCTTACGGTTCATAAAACCGATCTTGCTTCCATCTTCGCGGATTATCCGCAATATAATTCCATATCAAATCAAATCGATGCTGTGTTCGAATGATATTGTCATAATAAGAGCGCTGAAATACGTCCCGACCGATTTTCCTGGAACAAATTCGTTTGAACCCGCCGATCGTGCTTGGAATCAAATCATTTGGCGGTCTTTTCTGCTGCCGATTATTGTCCTCTACGGAAAGAATCATGTGAACGTGATTCGGCATGACGACGTATTTCTCCACCTGTACGAATGGAACCCGATTGATGGATTGGATTTGCCGTTCCACGATGCGTCCCATTTCAGACAGACGCACACCCGGAGCCTCGCCCTCTGTTCCGTTTATCACAATACCAAACAGCTTTTCCTTGTCCTCGGTGCAAATCGTGATAAAATACATTCCTGCCGTGTTGTAATCGTAGTTTTCCAGACGGTTTCTTTTTCGAACGGGGTTTCGGATTTGATTTAATTCATTCAATGACGGATCGTCCATTTCATACAACTCCGTTCACGGTTCGGTTATTTGTACGATATCGAGACGTTCGGGGCGTCGAGGACGCCGCCCCCTACGCGGTCAGAAATCGAGGTTGACAACGTACTTCGCATTCGTCTCGATGAACTGCTTTCTCGGCTCGACCTCCTCGCCCATCAGGACGGTGAAGGTCTGGTCGGCGGCCAGGGCGTCGCCCAGGGTGATGCGGCGCAGTGTGCGGGTCTCGGGATTCATGGTGGTTTCCCACAGCTCATGGGGATCCATCTCGCCAAGGCCCTTGAAGCGGCTGATGTCCACCTTGACGTTGGCGCTCTCGCCGCGCAGCTCCGCGGAGATCGCGTCGCGCTCCTCGTCGGAATAGGCCACGCGCTCGGTCTTTCCCCGGCGCAGCTTATACAGCGGCGGCACGGCCGCATAGACGTATCCGTTCTCGATCAGCGGCCGCATATAGCGGAAGAAGAAGGTCAGCATCAGCGTGCGGATATGGGAGCCGTCCACGTCGGCATCGGCCATGATGATGATCTTGTGGTAGCGCAGACGGTTCAGATCCAGCTCCTCGCCAATGCCGCAGCCCAGGGCCTGGATCACGGGGGCCAGCTTCTCGTTGCTGTAGATCTTATCCGCCCGGGCCTTTTCGACGTTCAGCATCTTGCCCCACATGGCCAGAATGGCCTGGAAGCGGGAATCGCGGCCGCCCTTGGCGGAGCCCGCAGCGGAATCGCCCTCGACGATGTAGAGCTCGGTCAGGGCCGGGTCGCGCTCGTTGCAGTCCTGGAGCTTGCCGGGCATGCGCTCGCCCTCCAGGACGGATTTGCGGCGGATGTTGTCCTTGGCGCGGCGGGCAGCCTCGCGGGCACGGTTGGCCATCATGGCCTTTTCCAGAATGGTGCGGGCCACGGCCGGGTTTTCCTCTAAGAAGACGGCAAGCTGCTCGTTGACGACGTTGTCCACCAGGGTGCGGATGTAGGCGTTGCCGAGCTTCTGCTTGGTCTGGCCCTCAAACTGGGCCTCCGGCAGCTTGACGGAGATGACGGCGGACAGGCCCTCGCGGCAGTCCTCGCCGGAGACCTTGTCGTCGCCCTTGATGATGCCGTACTTCGTGCCGTAGGCGTTGATGACGCGGGTCAGGGCCGTTTTGAAGCCCGTCTCGTGCATGCCGCCCTCGGGGGTGTGAATGTCGTTGGCGAAGGAGATCAAAAACTCGTTGTAGCCGTCATTGTACTGCATGGCGATCTCCGCGACAGCGTCGTCCTTCCGGCCCGACATATAGATCGGCGTCTCATGGATGGGGGTCTTGTTCTGGTTGATATAGCTGACGAACTCGCGGATGCCGCCCTCATAGCGCATGGTATCGCGGGGGCCGTCCTCGCTTCGGTGATCCTCTATGGTAATGCGCAGACCGGCGTTCAGGAAGGCCTGCTCCTGCATCCGCTTGTGGAGGGTGTCGTAGTTGTAAATCAGGGTGTCGAACATTTCCGGGTCCGGCTTGAAGGTGACGGTCGTACCCGTGTCGTCACAGGTCCCGATCACAGTCATCTCCTGGGTGATCCCGCCGCGGGAGAATCTCATCCGGTAGATCTTGCCCTCCTTATGGACGTCGACCTCCAGCCACTCGGACAGGGCGTTGACCACGGAGGCGCCGACGCCGTGCAGGCCGCCGGAGACCTTGTAGCCGCCGCCGCCGAATTTGCCGCCTGCATGCAGGACGGTGAAGACGACCTCCAAAGCAGGGCGGCCCGTCTGGGGCTGAACGTCCACGGGGATGCCGCGGCCGTTGTCGCGGACGGTGACCGTATTGCCGGGATTGATCGTGACCTCGATGTGGTCGCAGTAGCCTGCCAGAGCTTCGTCAATGGAGTTATCGACGATTTCGTAGACCAGGTGGTGCAGACCGGTTTCGGAGGTGGAGCCGATATACATACCGGGGCGCTTGCGCACTGCCTCCAGGCCTTCCAGAACCTGGATCTGCGAGCCGCCGTATTCAGATTCTACGTTGGTGTTCAAAAGTTCTTCGTTCATATTCGTCGTTCCTTTATTGGAATTATCGCATCTGTTCAGTCAAATCTGTTCCGTAGTGGCCGAGCACCTGCGCGGCCATGGCGTGTATCGCTTTTCTATGGATTTATGGCCGCACAGGTGCTCGGCCACTACGACCCGACGAAACAAATACGAATTATCTTTTATTTCAGCTTCCGATGTTCGATTACAGTTGAGTTGAATTGAACCAAATAAACGCGGTTCATGCCGTATTCCGCCGTGAGCACGAAGCTTTTCGGCAGATTATCCGTTGCAGAAATGACTTCCCCGTTTTGTTCTGCGGTTTCCAAAAACTGCCGGGTTCTCTGCGACCAGGAGCAGTTGTCCAAATCGAAAATACCGACGATGTTTTTCTCGCGGACGGCCATATCCCCGCCGATCGGAATATACATTTACAGCAGCCTCCCCTGTTCGATGCGGATCGTCTTTCCGATGTCTGTGACCTTGTCCTGCTCGCAGCAGGTAATGAAAACCTGGCCGCTGCGGATGCGGTTCAGGACGAAGTCCTGGCGGCCCGGATCCAGCTCGGAGAGCACGTCGTCCAGCAGAAGGACCGGCAGCTCGCCGGTATCGGCCTCAAACAGGTCGCGCTCGGCCAGCTTCAGGCTGATGGCTGCGGTGCGGGTTTGGCCCTGTGAGGCGAAGGCCTTCATCGGCAGCTCGTTCAGCGCCGCTTCAAAATCGTCCTTGTGCGGGCCGGAGAGGCACTGCATGGATTCCAGCTCGGCCCGGGAATGGCTCTGCTGGTGCTCTTTAAGCTGTTCATAGACCGCTTTTACGGGTGCTGTGGGATCCGTGACGGTGGAGACCGTCTGATACTGCAGGGTCAAGGTCTCGCTGCCGCCGGAGAAGGCCGCGTGATGGGCGGCGGCCCGTTCGGCGAGCTGCCGCAGATATTTCGCCCTTGTCGTGACGATGATCGCCCCGGTCTGGGCCATGCGTTCATTATAGTCCGGGATCAGCTCCAGCATACCGGGCCGCTCGATCCGATCCCGCAGGGCTGCGGATTTCTGCGCCAGCAGCCGTTTGTACTCCTCCAGGGCCTTTGCATATTTGGGCCGGAGCTGACAGAGCGCGTCGTCCAGGAGCTTGCGCCGTTCCGCGGCGCCCTTTTTCAGGACCATCAGATCCTCGGGGCAGAACAAGACCGTATGGAGCACCCCGTCGAGATCCTCCCGCGTGCTCTTTTTGACCCCGGAAAGGTAGAGCTGCCGTGGTCGGCGGGACGCGAATAACACAGCCCGCAGAGTCTGCTCTCTGCCGTAGGAATCCACACGGGCGGAGAGCTCTGCAAACTCCGCGCCGAAACGGATCAGCTCCGCCTCCTTCCGCGTGCGGAAGGCCGCGCCGCGGCTCAGATAGCAGATCGCTTCCAGCAGATTCGTCTTTCCCTGCGCGTTCTGGCCGACGATCAGATTCACGCCGGAATCGAAGGCGCAGTCGAAGCTTTCATAATTTCGGAAGCCCTGAAGCGTTAAGTTTTGTATTACCATTTTCAACTATTCGTTGGTTACGAGGTACGTGTTTCCGTCAAAACCGACCACGTCGCCCGGCCGCAGCTTTTTGCCCCGCATGGTGCAGACCTCGCCGTTGACGGTGACTTCCTCGTTGAGAATAAAATTCTTTGCCATGCCGCCGGATTCCACGGCGTTTGCCAGCTTCAAAAAGCTTTCCAGCTTGATAAATTCCGTCGTGATGGGGATTTTTATCTCCGACGGGTTGACGCGTCGTACTCTGACCTTCATGACAGAACCTCTTTTAATTCAATCTGACCGGCTGGATCAGATATGTATAGTCCACGTTCTTCTTGTCCGGCTCGCAGGGCACCAGAAGGATGGGGCTCAGGCCGCCGGAAAGCAGAAGCGTGACCTCCGCGGTGGGAACTGCTTTCAGCGCCTCGAGCATGTAGCGACAGGAGAAGCCGATCTCCGTATTCTTGCCGTCGCCGGCCAGACGGCAGCCGTCGGTCGCGGAGGCGATGGTCGTCACGGTCCGGAATTCCGCGCCGTCCTTGGAGAACAGACAGCGAACCGGGCTTTTATACTTTTCATTGACGATCAGACTGACGCGCTCCACGGTGGCGGTCAGTTCCGCGACGTTGGCGGTCAGTTCAATCGGCGTAGAATCGGGAATGAAGCGCCGCCACTCGGCAAACTTGCCCTCCAGTAGACGGCAGATCAGCGTCGCGTTTTCCACGGAGAAGGAAATGTGCTTCTTGCCGAGCGTGAAGCTGACGTCATCCTCCGTATCGGACAGAATCTTTTCCAGCTCCCGCAGCGCGGCGGAGGGGACCACAAAGCTCATCGGGGCAAAGGCTGCGTTTTCTGCGTGATAGCTCCGTTTTGCCATACGGTAGCCGTCGATTGCGACCATCGTGACGGTATTTTCCTCGGCCTCCACCAGACAGCCGGTATAGATCGGATTCGCCGTATCGTCGGACACCGCGAAAATCGTTCCATTAATCAGGCTGCGCAGTGCGTTCTGCGGCAGACGGACTGCGTTTTCCTCTTCCACGGCGGGAAGCTGGGGATATTCGTCAGCCGCGGAAGCCATGAGCTGAAACGAAGCGACCCCGCCCTTGATGGTGACGCGGAAGCTGTCGTCCACCTCGATGGAGACGACGTCGTCCGGCAGCTTACGGATGATATCGGCAAACATACGGGCAGGCATCACGCAATCGCCGCTTTGCCGGATCTGCGCGTCCATGCATACGGTAATCCCCGTTTCAAGGTTATACCCCGTCAGACGGAGATTCTCCCCCGCTACCATATAGATACCCTCTAAAAATGCCAGACTGCTCTTCGGACTGACCGTGCGGGAGACGATCGAAATGGCGTTTGCCAGGGTGTTTTTTTCACACAGGAACTTCATCACAAATCTCCTTTCGTTTCTCTCTCTTAGAGAGAAAGAGAGAATATAATACAGTAGTAAGCATCAGTAGGAACTGTGGATTGTGGAAAATCCGATTTTTCCCTGTTCTGACAAGAAATATTTTTCCACGCCAATTGTGGAAAAAACAACGGATTTCCACAGGGTTAAAGCGACGGAATATTTGAGAGCCGGCAATCCACAAAAAGTATTCCACTTTCCACATTCGACGTGGAAAACGGATACGGGACGGTTTGTTACAGCTTACTGTTGATATTCGCCGTAATATCCCGCAGATTGTCCATGGTTTCCTTGTCGTTTTTGGCGATCAGAGCTTCCACCTTTTGCAGGGAGGAAATGACGGTCGTATGGTCGCGGCCGAACTCGTTGCCGATGTTCTTATAGCTCTGGTGCGTCAGCTCCCGGATCAGATACATGGCGATCTGACGGGGCATCACGACGTTGTTGGATTTCAGTCGGCCGCGCAGCAGGTTTTCTTCCACGCTGTAATACCGGGAAACCTCGCCGATGATCAGAGCAGGCGTGGGCAGATTGTGCCCGGAATCCATATACATATCCTTGATGGCGCGGGAGACGTTGGGCAGATCGAGCGGCATGCCGTTGAGCTCGTGGTAGGCCTTGATGATATTCACCGTGCCCTCCAGGGAACGGACGTTGTTGGTGATATTCTCGGCAATATAGTTGCAGATTTCATCCGGCAGGTCCATGCCGAGCGAGTTGGCCTTGTTTTGAATGATGGCCATTCGGGTCTCATAGTCGGGCGGGATGATGTCGCAGATCAGGCCGCCTTCAAAGCGGGTGCGCAGGCGGTCCGCCAGCAGGGAAATCTCATTGGGCGGACGGTCCGAGGTGACGACGATCTGTTTGCGGCCCTCAAAGAGCTCGTTGAAGGTATGGAAGAACTCCTCCTCCGTCGAAGCCTTACCGCCGATGAACTGAATATCGTCCATGAGCAGCAGATCCGCGTTGCGGTATTTTTTGCGGAATTCGACGTTGCGGTGCTCGCGCAGCGCAATGATCAACTCGTTGGTAAACTGCTCGGAGCTGATATAGACGATGTTGAAGTCGGGATAGTTCTGCTGGATACGGTTGGCGATTGCATAGAGCAGATGCGTCTTGCCCAGACCGGACGGTCCGTAGATAAACAGCGGGTTGTAGGCGGAAGCCGGCTTGTCGGTGACGGCAAGGGCGGCGTTGTAGGCAAAGCGGTTGGAAGGCCCCACAACAAAGGAATCGAAGGTAAACTGCGGATTAAATCGGGGCTTGCCGGCCCGATCCTTTGATTTCTGGAACTCGGCCAACTCCTCTTCACAGATGACGTCGACGTCGTAGTCCTGGCTTGTCAGTTCCCGAACCGCGTCGCGAATATAGCCCAGGCAGCGCCGCTCGATAAAATCCTTACAGAATTCCGAGGGCGCATAGACCGTCAGCTTCTGTTCATTCATCTCCAGAATGTAGGATTGATCGAAAAAGGTGGATACGATGCCGGGGGTCATGCGCTCGTCCAGGTAGGCTATGACCTTGGCCCAGATGTAGGCGTTGGAATACATGAAAACACACCTCCGGAGTGCGAAAAATACGTATACTACATCCCTATTATTATACCATAAAATCTGTTATTTTACAAGTCTTTTTCGCTGATTTCTTTATAATATTGTATAGATTTGGTTTTGACGGAAAAATAAACAGCAATCACAGGCACAAAAGGAAAAGAAAACTGACGCCGACGGCGTAAAGGGAAAGACCTATAAAAAACAAATGTTTGATTTTTGAACTGAAATGCAGTACAATCAAAAGGAGGTGATCGAAAAATGGCGGAAAAAGAGAAGCGAAGCGAGATTTTCTGTTTTATTGAAGAATACGTGGAAGCACATGGATACGGTCCATCTGTCCGGGAAATTTGCGAAGCCGTGAATTTGAAATCGACTGCAACGGTACATTATCACTTGCGTCAGCTTGCCGAAGAGCGTAAAATTCAGATCGGAAACGGAAAAAAGCGGGCAATTTCCCTCAGCCATCCGGAGCGACAGGAGAAACGGCAGAAGGATGAGCTTCTGTCTATCCCGATTCTCGGCACCGTGGCAGCCGGACAGCCGATCCTGGCCCAGGAACAGATCGACGGGTATCTCTCCTGGGACGCTGCACCTGGCTGGTTTGCCCTGCGTGTGAAGGGAGAAAGCATGAAAAACGCCGGAATTCTGTCCGGTGACCTGGTGATTGTCCGGCCGCAGCCCACAGCCGAAAACGGAGAGATCGTCGTCGCGTTGTTGGACGACGAGGCCACCGTCAAACGCTTCTCCCAAAAAAACGGACATATCTTACTGCTGCCGGAAAACGAGGCCTTCTCCCCCATCGACGGCGACGATGCCGTGATCCTCGGTCTGGTGCGCGGTTTAGTCAGAAGCTATGATTGACATGTTTCACGTGAAACAATTCTGAATTCGACGGATTATATCTTGCTTTTTCGGGAGATTGTGTTATAATCAGGAGGAAAATGAAAGGAAGGGGGATTCGACCGTGAAGATCGTAGCCGTTGTCAACCAAAAAGGCGGCGTCGGAAAGACCACCACGGCTGTGAATCTCACAGCAGCGCTTACCGCAAAGGGCGCAAAGGTTCTGTTGGTGGATTTTGATCCGCAGGCAAACGCAAGCTCCGGCATGGGCGTCAGCCGACACAGCAAATATACCTCTTATGACGTGATCATCAACGGAGTTGCCGCCAAGGAAGCAATTGTAAATACAAAATGGGGCGACGTGCTGCCTTCGTCCTCCGCGCTGGCCGGCGCCGGCGTGGAGCTGGCAGACATGGAACGCAGAGAGTTTATTCTCAAGCAGGCTCTGGATCCGGTTGCGGAAGAATATGATTACGTTTTCATTGACTGCCCGCCTTCTCTGGAGCTGCTGACGCTGAACGGTCTTTGCGCTGCTTCTCAGATCTTGATTCCGGTGCAGTGCGAATATTACGCGCTGGAGGGTCTGTCTGATCTCATGTCTACCATGCGCGTGGTCAAAAAGCGTCTGAATCCGCAGCTCACCGTTTTCGGCGTTCTGCTGACGATGTACGACGGGCGTACGAACTTCTCCAGTCAGGTGGCGCAGGAAGTGCGTCGCTTTTTCCCGGGAAGGGTCTACGCAGCGGCCATTCCCCGCAACGTCCGACTTGCCGAAGCGCCGAGCCACGGAATGCCAATCACTGCTTATGACAAGCACAGCAAAGGAACAAAAGCTTATCTGCAAGTCGCGGAAGAGATTCTGCGCGGCAACAAAAAATAGGAGTACCGTTTATGAAAAAGCAAACAGGCTTAGGTCGGGGCCTCAGCGCGCTGCTGGAAGACCCCAATCTGGAATTTACGCAGCAAAAAGGCGGCGTCAGCAGTGTTCCGCTGCATAAGGTAGAGCCCAATCCCCTGCAGCCAAGGCGCGAGTTTGACCCAGAGGCCTTGCAGGCCCTTGCGGATTCGATTACCGCGCATGGCATGATCCAGCCTTTGACGGTGCGCGAGCTGCCCGGCGGCTATTATCAGATCATTGCCGGCGAGCGCCGCTGGCGTGCCGCAAGAATGGCTGGGCTTCAGGAAGTCCCGGTTTTGATCGTGGAAGCCGACGACAGAAAGGTCATGGAGCTGGCTCTGGTCGAGAACCTGCAGCGCGAGGACCTTAACCCAATGGAAGAAGCTCAGGGCTACCGTTCCCTGATGGAGGACTACGGTCTGACGCAGGCCGAAACTGCCGAACGCGTCGGCAAGTCGCGTCCCGCGGTGGCAAATGCGCTCCGGCTGCTGAGCCTTTCGGAGGATCTTGCCGAGCTGGTCCGAAACGGGACCCTGTCTCCCGGACATGCGCGGGCTCTGCTGGGCGTCAAGAGCGATAAGCTTCGGAAGCAGGCCGCACAGCGGATCATTGCGCTGCAGCTTTCCGTCCGTCAGGCGGAAACGCTTTGCAAGAATCTGGAAAAGCCAAAGCAGGAGACCAAGGAGGAACCCCTCGCGGTCGATTACGTGGCCGAGTGCGAAAAGACGCTGAGCCGCCGTCTGGGCCGTAAGGTCCGGATCGTGAACGGAAAGAAAAAAGGCCGCTTTGAACTGGAATTCTACGGACAGGATGATCTCAATCGATTGCTCTTTGCGCTGCAGCGGATCTCCTTAAAGGAGGAAGCGCAGAATGAAGAATAAGAAAGACGAGTTGGCGCAGTTCAAGGGTGTGGAAGACCATACGCCGACGCCGCAGGATCCTTCTCAGGTTCTCTCCCCGCGCCGCAGGACCGCGTTGGTGAGCTATCTGGCAATTCTCTTTGCCATCGCTTTTCTGTTCGTTGCATTGACGATGGCTATGGAGACAAAGCACGTTAAGATGATCAACGAAGCCTTGGAGGACAGCAATCAGAAGACCTCCGCTTCCCTCACCGGCAGTATCAACGCATTGCAGGAAGAAAATCGCTCGCTTACGGAAAACAAGACACAGCTCGAAACGCAGATTTCCGAGCTGCAGGCCGCTCTGGAGGCTGCTGCCGAAAAAGAACAGGACGGCAGCAAACAGTTGGAGGCGCTCAACGGGGAAAAACAGAAGCTTGAAGCAGAAAAGGAAGAACTTCTGACCCAAATCGAAGCGCTGACCAAGCAGGCGCAGGACGCTGTGACGGTAAGCGAACTGCTGCAAAAGGCAATCGTTCTGAATGAAAGCGGAGATATTGCAGGTCTTTCTGAGATTCTGAATCAGATTGGACCGATGAAGGAGCTGCTTTCGCCAACCGAGCGGGATATTTACGACAGTCTTGTGATCGACTGAGCCTATATTTATAATGTAAGAAAAAGAGGGAAAACACCATGTTGGATATTCGCAGAATCAAAGAAAACCCCGAAGAAGTCAAGCGGCTGCTCCGCGCAAAGGAAGTTGACTGTGACGAAGCCGTGGACAAGATCCTGGAGCTGGATCAGAAGCGCCGCGAGCTGATTGCCTCCACAGAGGCCAAAAAGGCCGAACAAAACAAGGTTTCCAAGCAAATTCCCGTGCTGAAAAAGCAGGGGCAGGACGTGGCCCCCATCTTCCAGCAGATGACGGAGCTGAAAAATCAGATCGCGGACAACGACAAGGCCCTGAGCGACGTCGAGGCTGAGTACCGGACCTGGATGCTGAGCCTGCCCAATCTCCCCGATCCCGATCTCAAGCCCGGCGGCAAAGAGAACAACGAGCCGCTGCGCTACTACGGCGAGCCGCACAAGTTCGATTTTGAGCCCAAGCATCACGTGGATCTCTGCACGGATCTTGGCCTGATCGACTATGAGCGCGGCACCAAACTGGCCGGAACCGGCTTCTGGATCTATACCGGCCTCGGCGCTCGCCTCGAATGGGCGCTTTTGAACTACTTTATGGATTGCCACCTGGCCGATGGCTACGAAATGGTGATCCTGCCCCACATGTTGGAGTACAAATGCGGTGAGACAGCGGGTCAGTTCCCGAAGTTTGCCGACGAGGTCTATAAGATCGCCAATCCCACCGACGAGCGGATGCACTTCATGCTGCCGACAGCGGAGACGGCCCTGGCCTCCTTCCACCGGGAGGAGATCCTGAAGCAAAGCGATTTGCCGCACAAGATGTTCGCCTACACGCCCTGCTTCCGGCGTGAGGCTGGCTCCCACCGGGCGGACGAGCGTGGTATGGTGCGCGGTCACCAGTTCAATAAGATCGAAATGTTCCAGTTGACCCTGCCCGAGAAGTCCGACGAAGCCTTTGAGGAGCTGGTGACCAAGGCGGAGAACCTGGTCAAGGGTCTGGGCTTCCACTTCCGTACCGTCAAGCTTGCGGCGGGAGACTGCTCCGCTTCCATGGCGCGAACCTATGATATCGAGATCCAGATTCCTTCCATGAACGGCTACAAGGAGGTCTCCTCCGTCTCCAACGCCCGGGATTATCAGGCGCGGCGCGGAAATATCCGTTTCCGCCGCGAGGAAAGCGGAAAGATCGAATACGTCCATACGCTGAACGGCTCCGGTCTTGCCACCTCCCGCATCTTCCCTGCTATGGTCGAGCAGAACCAGCGCGCCGACGGCTCCATTGTTGTGCCCGAGGTCCTGCGTAAGTATCTGGGCGGCCTGGAAATCATTCAGAAATAATCGGCGCAGCCGGTTATATAGATATTTTGAGAAAGGAGGAAACGAAATGGCAAAGAATGAAAAGAAGGGCATTGTGAAAGAGTTCAAGGAGTTTGCGCTCCAGGGCAACCTGTTTGATATGGCTGTCGGCGTTCTGATCGGCGGCGTGTTCAAGGACCTGGTCAGCTCCTTCACCAACAATATCATCATGCCCATCATCGGCATCTTCACCGGCAACGTGAATTTCTCCGAGTGGAAAGTGGAACTGCCTTCGCTTTTCGGGGAAAAAGCTGAGCCCAATTATTTGAATGTCGGCGATTTTATCTCCAGCATTATCACTTTCTTTATCCTGGCCTGGGTCATCTTCTTGATGATCAAGGGCATGAACGCGCTGCGTGCCAAGGCGAAGAAAGCCAAGGAGGAAGAGGAAAAGAAGGAAGAACCCGCGCCTCCCGAACCCTCCGCCGAAGAAAAACTGTTGACCGAGATCCGCGACCTGCTGGCAAAAAAATAATAAGAAAACAAGAATGAGACAATCGACCGATTGTCTCATTCTTGTTTATAGAATCCCTTCTCCGTTGAATTCGGGGACGTATTCAAGGCTGGCGGCCTCGGGTCCCTGGAGGAATCCGTCGTCCAACCCGAAGAAATAGAGCCAGGAGAGAACGGTATCGTACTCTTCCTTCGTGATTCGCCTGTCAAAGGGCGGCAGCTTGGACGCCGGTCCCATTGGCACGTACTGGCTCATCAGAGAAACCAGCACAGAACCCTTTGGAAAGCTGCTGGCGATCCATTCCAGTACGCCAATCGAGTTGTCCACCTGACCGGGTAAGATCAGGTGACGAATCAACACGCCGCGCTTCATCAGGCCGTTTTCAATCACAGCAGGGCCCGTCTGTCGATACATTTCCAAAATTGCCGCCTTGGCCGTCTCCACATAGTCCGGCGCGGCAGAAAGCAGACGTGCCAGCTTTGGTTCGGAATACTTCATGTCCGGCAGCCAGACGTCGATCTTCCCTTCCAACGCCCTGAGCGTCTCGACGCGCTCGTATCCGCCGCAGTTGTAGACAATCGGAACAGGCAGCTTCGGTTCCAGCGCAAGCAGAATGTCCGGAAGGAAGTGTGTGGGCGTCACAAGATTGATATTATGGTGACCTTCGGAAATCAGGTGCTCAAAAATCTCTCGCAGACGGGCGGAATTCAAGGCATAGCCGTGTTTTTGCGCCGAAATCTCATAGTTTTGACAGAAGCGGCAGCGCAGCGTGCAGCCGGAAAAAAAGACGGCGCCGGAGCCGTATTCGCCGGAGATCACTGGCTCCTCCCAATAGTGTCCGGCTGCTCTGGCTGCCACCGGATAGTCGGGCATCCCGCAAAATCCGAGCTCCCCTGCCGTTCGGTCCACGCCGCATTGCCGAGGGCAAAGGGTGCATTTCGTGTATGACAAAACCTGTTCCATGGATCGAATGGCCTCCCAAGAAAAAAGCTATGATAGCGTAAATGAAATCATTCCTTCTACGCTATCATAGCAGAAAAATCCGAAAATCGCAAGCTTTACGAAACAACAAAGCTGTGTTATAATGAAAGCACAACAAAAATGTTTCACGTGAAACAAAATGGGGGCTTGTTATGTTGAAGCTTGGACAAACAGAACAGGTGGAAATCACCGGCTATTCGTCCGAAGGAATGGGTGTTTGCCGGATCGACGGCTGCGCGGTGTTCGTGCCGAACGCGATCCGCGGAGAACGCTGCGAGGTAAAGGTGACACACGTTAGCCGCAACAGCGCTCACGGGAAAATCGAAAAGATCGTCAAGCGCTCCGCGCACCGGATTGCCCGCGCCTGTCCCGACGCAAAGCGCTGCGGCGGCTGCCAGCTTCACCACATGGACTACGAGGAAGAACTGAACTTCAAAGCGCAAAAGGTTGCGGACGCACTGAATCGGATCGGCGGCGTGCAAAGCCTTCCTCTTGAGGGAAAGGTGTCGTCGCAAAAAGCGATGACGGATGAGGCGGCGTCTTTTGACAGACCCATTTCGATCACAGGAGCAGATTCGGTTTCTTCCTACCGCAACAAGGCGCAGTATCCCGTTGCGGAGCAGAACGGAAAGCCTGTGGCGGGCTTCTACAAAAACAGGACGCACGAGCTCATTCCCGTGAAGCGCTGTTCCATTCTCCCGGAGATCTTCGACCGTGTGCGGGACGTGGTAATCCGCTGGGCGGAGGAAGATTGCGTCCCGGTTTATGACGAGCATAGCGGAAAGGGATTGCTGCGTCATATCTACGTGAGGAAAGGGACTGTCACCGGGCAGATCATGGTCTGCCTTGTGGTAAACGGGAGTTCCCTGCCCCGGGAGCAGCGGTTGGTCAACGCGCTGTGTCGCGAGATTCCAGGACTTGCTTCCGTGGTCCTCTCTGTGAATACGAGAAATACGAACGTCGTACTGGGCGACGAATTCCGGACGCTTTGGGGTCAGGACGAGATCGAGGACGAGCTCTGCGGCTATACCTTCCGCCTGTCTCCCCGATCGTTCTACCAGGTCAATCACGACCAGGCTGAACGGCTCTACGCCAAGGCCGTGGCGTATGCAGATCTCCACGGGACGGAGACCGTCCTGGATCTCTACTGCGGTACGGGTACGATCACCCTTGCCCTCTCCCGGCATGCCGGACGGGCGATCGGCGTGGAAGTCGTCCCGGAGGCCATCAAGGACGCGAAGCAAAACGCCGTGAGAAACGGTGTGAAGAACGTGGAGTTTTTCTGCGCCGACGCAGGCGAGGCTGCCGAACGCTTTGCCCGGAAAATGCCGGGAAAAGCAGGAAACACCGCGGGAGAGGGGGACGGATTCCTCGCTTCGCTCGGAATGACAGACGGGGTCGACGTGATCGTCGTCGATCCGCCGCGGAAGGGCCTGGCCCCGGAGGTCATCGACGCGATGGTCACAATGGCACCCGAACGGATCGTCTACGTCTCCTGCGATCCCGCTACCCTCGCCCGGGACGTGAAGCTGTTCTCCGAACGCGGCTACGCCCTCACCCGCGCCGAAGCCTTCGATCTCTTCCCGCGGACGTTCCATGTCGAGACGGTCGTTCTTTTAAGTCGGAAAAATATCGACGACCATTTGGAACTGATTTGGGACGATTCTGACTTCGGGACAAAGGGATGCAAGGCTACCTATAGTGAGATACAAGCGTACATACAAGAAAAATATGGTTTTCATGTTACAAAATTAAATATCGCGCAGATCAAGTCGAAGTGTGGAATTATCGAAAGGAAAAACTACAATTTACCAAAATCCGAAAATTCAAAGCAGCCCGGTTGTACAAAAGAAAAAGAAGCTGCTATTAGAGATGCATTTGAACATTTCCAAATGGTATAAACTGCTGAAATAAAGCACTTCTTCGCAGACGAATAGATATATTTTTCGAGCTTCGTTTGCTGAGCTCAACCACTCCCTCAGACCTATCACCTTTCATAAGGTGGTAGGTTTTTTTATCGATGCAAGCTTTCTTATGATTTTTCAGCGATCAAAAAATTTTTTTGAGAGGTGTTTACTTTTTTGCTTTTAATGTTGCGGTACATGATTGAAGGGCGAAAGCCGTCAAGAACCTTTACAATTGAATATACATTCATCAAGTACGTTCCTGAGCGGGAGCATAAGCTCCAGCCGAATGAAGGTACGCGAAGACCCACCTGCCTATTAAGGTTTTAGCGGAAAACAAGGTGGTGAGCGATTCCGGACCATTCTGAAATGTCCGATTGCTACGGATAAGGCCACGAAACGCATCAGGTACAATGATACTTCTCTACGGAGCTGGCGGAGAACCCGGCAGGGGTGAGATTCCCATGGAACCGATTCGCAATCGGTCGCTTGATGTATTCCCAGTGCGCGGGGCGTCGAGGACAAATAGCGCACAGTACATCACATGATTCTCCTTCTACGCTAACTCTGTTTGACGATGCAGCACGTCGAAGCAAGCGCGAATGTCTGCAAGACACCGTAGAAGAAATCCGGGCACGATTTGGCAAGCGCGCCGTTACCTACGGCACACTGATTGGAAATTTGAAGATGCCGGATGACGGCAGAGATAAGGTGAGAATGCCGGGGCTTATGTATCAGTAAGCAAGGCTGGTTGAACGGAACTATCTTATGAGCTAAGGGAGTGATTTGGATGGGCGAAGCGAACAATCTCATTTACACGCCGCGGGAACATATCCCGATTGGTGAGCCGTATATATTCCCGGATGGCGGTCATGGCATCCTAATGAAATGGCGGCGCGGGAAAAAAGATGTGAAGGAAACCGTCAGACTTGACGAGCTGCACGAGCTGGTCGTGCAGGGTAAAATCAAAGCCAGCGGTCAGAGATCCCCGTAGCGGAGGAACTCGGCCACTTTAACCCAAAGCGCTCAACACATGAGCCTGAACCGAATGCGAGTTTGGCCGGTACGAGCATCTTGCGGATAACCATATCCGCAGGTGTTTGTGCCGGCCTTTTTTTGTTTTCCTTTAGGAAAGATGCGGTTCACCGCTTCTTAATAAAAATATCGTTGCCTGAGTGATCATCAGGGCAAAGGATACCATATCGTCCGACTCTGGGCTTTCAGAGAAAGACTGTTCGGTACCCTTTACTTTTTTTCTTTCAATGTTGCGGTGCATTAGTAGCGAACAGTTATCGGGAGGCGTCAAATGCACAACAATATCTATAGAGGAGATCTCTTCTACGCCAGTTTAGGAGATACCGTCGGATCAGAACAGAGCGGATTTAGGCCAGTGCTAATCATCCAAAACAACGCTGGCAACCGTACAAGCCCTACGACAATCGTTTCGGCAATAACGAAGCAGTATAAGAAGATGACGATTCCAACGCATGTTCCTCTTGGGCGCAAGTTTGGCCTTACAGATGACTCCATTGCTTTGTTGGAACAGATTCGTACAATTGACCGATCTCGGCTTGGAAGATATATCGGTACTGTCGATACAGAAACGATGCAAAGAATTGACAAGGCAATTCAAATCAGTCTTGGACTTTGGGAGGCATACGATGGATAAAGGGACCCTCTCATATAACGAGACAGAGCTCGTAAGGACACGAATTGCAAATATCCTCATCGAGATTGCGAAGAACCATAAAGAACGTATCGACGAACTGATGAGATCCTATTCCGAAGCAATGATTGCAGAATTATCCGTGCAGGTTCAATAGCTTATAGGCCTCCATCATGGAGGCCTATTTTCATTCCAATGTTGCAATTTTTCCAACCTTATGATATAATTTTATTAAAGAAAACGAGACCGATTGGAGGCGGGAAAATTGAAGAAAGCTTATTTGTATACTCGAGTCAGCACCGCGATGCAGGTAGACAATTTTTCCCTGGAAGCTCAAAGAGCTAAAATATTGGCACAGGCAAAAGTTGATGACATAAAAATTGTCGGCGAGTATTCCGATGAAGGACATTCCGGAAAAAATATAACAGGCAGACCTGCCTTTCAGCAGATGCTGACTGATATTGAGTCTCGCAAAGATAATGTTGATTATGTCATGGTTTTTAAGTTATCGAGATTTGGACGAAATGCCGCGGATGCCATGAATTCACTTCAGCTACTAAAAGATTACGGCGTTGCACTTTATTGTGTTGACGACCATCTGGTAACTGATGGTCCATACAGCGGGTTTATGTTTAATGTCATGGCAGGTATGGCAGAACTCGA
>CAMKED010000010.1 GCA_946411475.1 uncultured Clostridia bacterium
CTGCTCCGTGGACAGGCAGTGCAGTTCCACCTGGGTCTGCGGCAGTGGAATCAACTCACGTCCCGATCGCAGGGTCTCCGAGGGACCGTAGTACAGCCCGCCTACCTGCGGCGACATGCACAGGCTGAACACTGCGTTGACTGCTTCGAGGATTGCCTCCCCGGATCGGAAATTGTGAGAAAGCAGGATCCGCTGCCGCCCGGCAGGGTCTGCGGTCTCTGCGTCCGGATAGGATTCGTATTTTTTCAGGAAAATCGCAGGATCAGCTAGGCGGAAGCGATAGATGGACTGCTTCACGTCGCCGACCAGAAAGCGGTTGCTTCCGTTCCGGGACAGGGCGCGGAAGATGGCGTCCTGCACCTGGTTCGTATCCTGATACTCGTCCACCATGATCTCCCGATATCGATCTCCGATCCTTGCCGCCGCGGGGCTCGGCGTCACGCCGTCCGGTTCCAGCAGCAGGCGGAGCGCAAGATGCTCCAGATCGGAAAAGTCCATTCCGTGCAGGCGGCGCTTTTCCGCCGCAAAACGGCGGGAGAAGTCCAGCGTCAGGTCAAACAGGGCACGAAGAGTCACTGCAGTATCCGCCAGATCGGCAAGCACCGCCGCGGAGGATCCGCGCAGCTCCTCTCCCCATTTTCGGATCCGGGTTTTGGCCTGCTCACGGATCGCCTTTGCCCGCTCTTGCAGGGAAGGATCTTCGCAGTTCTTTACAGGCGGAAGACGGCCGAAATCGGCGGCGTTCGAAAATGCGGCAACTGTCTCGTCCCAGGACCCGCAGGCGGAAAGCAAGCGAAGTCCGGCCGCATTGTTCGAAAAGACGGGTCCGTACTTTTTCAGACTGTCACAAAGATTGAGCTCGGCGGCGATTCTTTCGAGCGCATTCGCCTGATCCGCCGCACAGGAACGCAGTCCGTCCAGCAGATAGCTGCCCCAAACGGTCTGTTCCGCGCCGCTGACTTCTGTCAGATCCAGTCTGGCCTCGCATTCACGCAGCCAACGCTCGGGATCCGGATGGCATTGGGCTGTGTTATAGACGCCGAGAATCAGCCCCGGAATACGGCGGTCGTCCCGCCCGGCTCCGAGGCCGTCGATCAACTGTCGAAGCGCAGGGTCTGCGGAAATATCGGCATAGCGTTCTTCCAGCAGATCCTCCACGATCTGCTGCTGTAAAAGCTCTCCCTCCGTCTGTTCCAGCATGCGGAAGTCCGCCGGCACGTCCAGCTCATAGGAAAATTCGCGGATCATCTCCGCGCAGAAGGCGTGTACGGTGGAGATCTGCGTCAGATAGACCCGGCTTTGCTGCTTTTGCAGATGGCGGTTCTCCGGGTCCTCCGCCAGTCTGGCCGCAAGTTCCCGCGCAATCCTCGCACGCAGCTCTGCGGCTGCTTTTTTTGTAAACGTGATTATCAGGAAGTCGTTGATAGAGCAATCCCGATCGGTACTCAGAACCTGATCCATCAGGCGTTCCACGATGACCTTGGTCTTGCCGGAGCCGGCTGCGGCGGCAACAAGGATCGGGCCGCCCGGATTTCGGACTGCCGACCGCTGGGCCGGCGTCAGGGTATCAGCCATTCTTTTCCTCCTCCTGTTCCAATTCCTTCCAAAACTCGCCTCTGCTCACGGCACGCAGCCTGCGAAGCGGGACCTCCCCGCTGTCCACGCGGCACACCGCTCCATAGGGGCACCAACGGCAGGCGTTGTGCTCGTCTCCGCGCCAGAACGGATCCGGCGCGATCACACCGGACCAGACTGTGTCCGCAAGCTTTCCAAGCGTTCGGCGCACGTGCGCCTCTACCAATGAAAACTGTTCCGTATTTGCCAGGTCGCCGGAGCGCTCACCGGTCTTTTTGGAAATCTGATAGGGCAGATAGATCGGCGCGGTTCCGGGCTCCATGGCTTGCAATATTTCTTCGTCATCGAGCAGCAGACCCTTGCGGCGCAGTTTTTTGCTGTGCAGGCTGTCCGCTTCCTCCTGGGTCAGACGGTTCTTCGCAGCTTCGACGTCATAGCGGGCCGGGAAATACAGCACGCCCGCAGGCAAGAGTTCGCGTTGATAGAAGCGCGCCGCCTCCTGTGTCAACGCAAAAAGATAGATCAGCATTTGCAGGCCCATACCGAACAGAATATCCGTATAGTCAAAGTCCTTGCGTCCGGACTTATAGTCCACCACGCGCAGGTAGGTTCTTCCGGAAGCCGTGGTATAGAGATCGACCCGGTCAACAATGCCGTTCAACGAACCGACCGCCAGCTCCCCGGTAATCGGAATGGCCGTCTTGTCGCGGAAGGCCAACTCAAAGTAAGTGGGAATAAAGCCGGATTGTGCAAGCTCTCTTGCCATGTCCCGGACAACGTGTTCGACCTCCGAATAGCTCCGTTCCAAAAGATAAGCGCCGCGCCTGGTATAGTCGGCAAGCCCACCGAGATACTCCTCTATGAAACGGTCATACCAGCTTCTGGCAACAGAAAGGACCCGTTCCTCGGGAACGGACGCAAAGCCGCCCTCCCCTTCCACGTCTTCCGCCGTATGTTGGAGCACGTAGTGCACCAGTGTCCCGTAAACGGCAGGGTCGACCTTTGCCTCTTTTCGTTCCTGAAGCCGCAGACCGTATTGCAGGAAAAAACCGAACTTGCAGGCTGCCAGCCGATCTACCTTGGAAGCGGAAAAGCTGAGGCTGTCGCCATAAAGCTCTGTGACTGCCGCACGGTCCAGCGCGCCAGGCGTATAGGCAGCACGGCTGCGAAGCGAATCGGCATACGGAACCAGGGACGGAAGCTCAAGCAGGAGCGTTTGCGCGGCGTCACCGCTCCGGACCGCAAGGGCGGCCGCTTCCTCTTCCGTTTGCGGCAGCGGTTTTTCGCGCGGATCTGCCCGCTCCGGAATGAGCTTGCTCAGACGGGTGAACAGATAGCTCGGCGCCTCCCGGTCACAGCAGAGGCAGATGCTCTCGGTTGGCGTGGTAAAAACGGTGTAAGCTGTCAGCAGATCGCGGTCGAGCCGGTCCTCCGCGTCAGGGGCTGTGGGCAGTCCGGCTGATTTCATTCTTCTGCGTTCGTCGTCGCTGAGCAGGCTCCCGCCTGTTTCCCAGGCAGGAAGCAATCCGTCGGAAGCGCCTAAGACGATCAGATGCCGCAAGCTGACGTTTCGCATCGCACTCAGATCGCCGAGGCGAAGACAATCCACAGAGGCAGGAATCGTGGAAACGCTGTTTTGCGTCAGCGCAGCCTTGAAGAATCGGAAAAAGTCCTCTGGGCTGCGGCTTCCCGCGCCTAACACGCCGAAAATCTGTTCCATGGTGGAGAGCAATATCTCGTAAAGCTGGATCAATTCTCTTGCGCGCTGCACGTCGCCCTTTTCAGCCAGCGCGGAAGCCGCTTTTGAGATTGCTTTCTCCAGCCCGATCTCCTCCAGAAAGCGTTCGAGGGCTCGGACCTGCCCGTCAGTCTGTGCAGCATCCCGCAACGCGCTGCGCAGGCGAAGCAGCGGTTCAATCGCTTTCTCTCTGGCGTGATTCAGAGGTTCCAGTCTTTCGTTCAGCTCTGCCGGCGAAAGCGATTCCAGAACCGGACCGGAAGGGTTCTTATCAAACGGGGATTGCCAACGGCTGCCGCGCAGCTTCCAGATGATCGCATAGTTTTCGAGACGGTCCGCCTCCGAAAGCGTCAGCGGCGCGTAGCCGGAGTGCAGATATTCACAGACCGTCTCTGTTTCCATGCCGCAGGCTGCGGCTTCCAAGGCAAAGACGACCGCCCGGACGACGCCGTGACGCAGGATCGAACGTTTCCCGGAGATAAAAGCCGGCATCCGATATCGGTCCAGCATTCCCTCCAGGGTCGCTTCATAGACCGAAGCATCCGTGTAGGCGACGCCGATCTCCCGCCAGCGGACGCCGCTGCGGATCAAGCTCTGGATCCTGCCAACGGCAAGCTCACATTCTTCCACAGCGTCCGCAGCGGGAAGCAAAAGTACACGGTCGGTTTGCGTTTCCCATTGCTGCGCGCGCGGCGAAAACAAGAAGCGGGCCAGATGGCCCAGGGGACCAGGAGGCTCCGGCACAGCCTGTGCAGCGTCATGAAAGCGGACGTCTGCACGTCGGGCCATCTCCCGCAAAGACGCAGCGGTCGCACGCGGAACAGAAAACACGCTCTGCCCTTCTCGCAGGCTGTCACAGCAAAGCCAGACCGTAAGCTCGGCTCCGCCGCGACACAGGGCCTCCAGCACGGAAAGCTCCTGATTGGTAAAATCTGTAAAGCCCGACACGACGACGTACAAATTCTTTGCAAAATCGCTGTCGTAGAGCGCGTCACGCAGTCGATCCAGGACTGTGGAAGGATCCAGCGCCGACCTTGCGCAAACGGCGTCGTAGAGTTCCAGTACCAGGCAGAGCTCCTCCAATTTGTCAGACAGCGCATCCGGCAAAGAATCTCTGACTTTTCTGACCGAAGCCGCGTCCAGGCCGTAAGCATGAAACTCGTCTGTGATCTTCAAAAGCTGCAGCAGGAATTCCGGCCTGGAAACGTAGGTTCCGTAGAGGCGAAGCTTGGGGCGAAGCAGCTCCAACGCGCCGGCCATGGCAATCATCCGTCCGCTTTTATCCAGCGTCGGTTTGGCGATTCCTCCGACGTGTGTAAACACCCGAGACGCAAGACGGCTGAAGCTCAATACCTCTGCGCGCTGGCACACGGCGTCTCCTCCGGCTTCACACAGAGCCCATTCTGTGTCGAAGGAGTTCTGCTCCGGCACGATCAATATGCCGCGCCGTCCGTCCGGAACCGCGCAAACAGAGGCAACGGCCGCACGGTCGTTGGCACTGCGATTCGGGCTGTATTTTAAAGTCAGCATAGCATCCACTCAATTCTTTCCGGATTGGCAAAGCCAATCCGTGTTTTTGCTATCATAACACAGAAACTGTCCCATGAACAGTCAATTTTGCAAGTTTTGAAAATATTTACGATTATCATACAACAAAACTTGAAAATAGAGAAAAATTACGATATAATACGCTTTAGTGAACCGGGTCCCTTCGGATCCGTCCAATACTTTGTCACATTGATTATCGAAAGGAGTACATATCATGGGACTTATCGCAGCAGGTCTTGGCGCAGTCGGCGGCGTTCTTGCCGATCAATGGAAGGAATTCTTCTACTGCGACGCGATTGACAAAAACGTACTGGCTGTTAAGGGTCAGAAAAGAATTTCCAGCCGCTCCAGCAACACCAAGGGCAATGACAACATTATCTCCAACGGTTCCGTCATTGCAGTGGCAGACGGTCAGTGTATGATCATCGTGGAGCAGGGCAAGATCGTTGAAGTTTGCGCGGAACCCGGCGAATTCGTATGGGATTCCTCCACCGAGCCCTCTATCTTCACCGGAAAGCTCGGCACCAGCATTAAGGAGACCTTCAAGCTCATCGGCAAGCGTTTCACCTTCGGCGGAGACCCCGGCAAGGATCAGCGTGTGTACTACTTCAACACGAAGGAAATTATCGACAATAAATTCGGCACGCCTACCCCCATCCCCTTCCGTGTTGTCGACAAAAACATCAATCTGGACATTGACGTGTCCGTCCGCTGCAGCGGTCTGTATTCCTATCGCGTCGTCGATCCGTTGCTGTTCTACGCCAACGTCTGCGGCAACGTAGAGCGCGCCTATACCAGAGAAGAAATCGACAGCCAGCTCAAGACGGAGTTCGTCTCCGCGCTTCAGCCCGCGTTCGCAAAGATTTCCGAGCTTCAGGTCCGGCCTTCCGCGCTTCCCGGCCACGCCGAAGAGCTCAGCGAAGCCATGAACGCCGCCCTGTCCAAGAAGTGGGGCGAGCTGCGCGGCATTCAGGTCGTCTCCATCGCAATGAACCCCATCACCCTCTCCGAAGAGGATCAGGAGCTCATCAAGAAGGCCCAGCACGCCGCGATCATGCGCGATCCGACGATGGCTGCCGCTACCCTGGTCGAGGCACAGAGCCAGGCTATGAAGGACGCTGCCAACAATTCCGCCGGCGCGATGAACGGCTTTATCGGCTACGGGATGGCCCAGCAGGCCGGCGGCATCAACGCCCAGAACCTGTTTGCCATGGGACAGCAACAGCAGCAGGCCGCTCCTGCCGCTCCCGCTGCGCCGAAGGCCAACACCTGGCGCTGCACTTGCGGTGCAGAGAACACCGGCAAGTTCTGCATGGAATGCGGAAAGTCCAAGCCCGAGGAGACCGTCGGCTGGACCTGCAAGAAATGCGGCGCTGTGAATAAGGGCAAGTTCTGCATGGAATGCGGCGAAAAGAAGCCGGCCAACGAGCCGCTCTACAAGTGCGACAAGTGCGGCTGGGAACCTGAGGATCCCAAGAATCCGCCGAAGTTCTGCCCGGAATGCGGCGATATCTTCGACGAGAGAGACATTCAGAAGTAACACAACGTTTCCCCCGCAGCGGTGGGGATAAAAACAGCGGCTGTATGCAAAAAGCATGCAGCCGCTGTTTCCTGTTTATCCAAAGCCGAGTAGTTGGAGATTATCTTCTTTTCTTCGGCTCGTCATCCTTTTTGTCGAGGAACATCCAGATCAGCGCAGCCAGCACGCCGCCAACCAGGGGCGCCAGGATAAAGATCCAGACCTGCTCCAGCGCTTTGCCGCCGGCAAAAATCGCGGGTCCAAAAGAACGGGCGGGGTTCACACTGGTGCCGGTGATGGCAATGCCCAGCAGATGGACCAAGGTCAGCGCACCGCCGATGACCAAACCGGCAACCTTGCTGAAGGACTCGCGGGAGGTGACGCCCAGAATGGCCAGAACGAAGACGCAGGTCAGAACGACTTCGGCCAGGAATCCAGCGCCGATTTTGCCTTCGGCAACCGCGTTCGCACCGAAGCCGCAGTCAAAGCCGAAAATCACGCCGAGCATGGCCGCGCCGGCAATGGCGCCGAGCACCTGGGCAATCACGTAGCCGATGAAGTCCTTGACGCTCATCTTCTTGCTGACCAGCATGGCAATCGAGACCGCGGGGTTGATGTGGCAGCCGGAGATGTTGCCGATGGAATAAGCCATCGCCACGATGACCAGACCAAAGGCAGCCGCAACCGCCAGATAGCCGCCTTTCACGTCACAGCCGATGGCAACGGCAGTGCCGCAGGCGACCAGGACGAGAACGAAGGTTCCGATGAATTCTGCAACGTACTTTCTCAGATCTCTCATGAATAAATGCCTCCTCAAATAAATCAGAAGGTCTCCCTTCTGTCACCATGCATTATACCGCACGATTCATTTCTATGCAAGTACTTCCGCAAAAAAACACATTCTGTTCTTGACAAATGCGCCTGCTGTTTGTATAATAAATTGTACACAATCTAATTGTAGAAAGGATAACAGTTATGGATTACTCTTACCGCACCTATGGCGTCTGCTCCGTGCAGATCAACTTTAAACTGGACAACGACGTGGTTTCCGACGTCGAATTCATCGGCGGCTGCAACGGCAACCTCAAGGCCATCAGCAAGCTGGTAAATGGAATGACCGTGGATCAGATCGAAGGCTACCTCAAAGGCAACACCTGCGGCGGCAAGCCCACCTCCTGCGCCGATCAGCTCGCCATTGCCGTACGGCAGGCCTACAACAAAGCCCATGCCTGAGCCATTGGAATCGGATCGCTATGCGGCGCTCCGGCTGGAAAACCAGCTCTGCTTCCCGCTCTACGCCGCCTCCCGGGAGGTCATTCGGCAATATCGGCCGCACCTGGACGCGCTGGACCTGACCTACACGCAGTACATCACCATGATGGTGCTCTGGGCGGAACGCGAGATCAGCGTAAAGCTGCTCGGGCAGCGGCTGTATCTGGACAGTGGCACTCTGACCCCCTTGCTGAAAAGCCTAGAGGCAAAGGGCTACGTGACGAGAACGCGCAGTGAGAGCGATGAGCGCGTCGTGCTTGTTCGTCTGACCGACGCGGGTCTTTCCTTGCAGGAAAAGGCGCTGAGCGTCCCGGCCGGGATGCGTTCCTGCGTCCGACTGACAGACGACGAAGCCGCAACGCTCTACAAGCTGCTGTACAAGCTGCTGACAGGCGAAAAAGGAATCTAAAAACAACGGCTTCTGCGTGTTGGAAAAGCACGCAGAAGCCGTTGTCCGATTCTATCCCCGAATTGCCTCTTCGAAGACAGCCTTCATGCCGCAGCCGTCGTCGTGGAAGCGGTGGTTTTGGGCCATATCATAGCCGGGGAGGTTGTTGCCCTCCACCAGGACAGGGCCGTCCGGCGTGATGCCGACGTCCCAGCCCACATAGCGCATGTGCGGCTCAACAAAGGCCGCCTCCTTGCAAAGCTCCACTGCCTCCCGGAAAAACGGGACGCGGAAGCCCGCGAAAACCTTACCGTTTTGGGGATGCGCGTCATAATAGGACACCGTTTTATCACAGAACATTGGATGGGAGATGGTCCCGTCAGGGTCCAGCAGGGTGTACATGCCGCCGCTGGTGATGTTGTCCACATCCGTCTTGCCGTTGCCGATGCGGATCAGGGCGTAGAGGAACTTTGCCTCGTTGCGGTCATTCAAAATTGTGACGATCCGCAGGGTGTTCAGCGATCGGGCGCAGAGCGTATCCATTTCGGGATGCTGAACAATAAGGTCCTCGGCCAGATGCATCTTGTTTTCCATCAGCTCGTCATAGAGCTTGCGATGATCCGGGTATTCAGACAGCCGGACCTTTTTCACACCGATGCCGCCAAAGGAGCGCGTCTGCTTGGCGAAAAAGACCTCTTTCCCGGCCAGGAATTCCTCGAAGCGCTCAAATCCATCTTCCAGATCCACAAAGGATCGGCCCAGGTACTTCTCAAAGCGGCGATTAAAGAGCAGCTTGTCGTCCAGAACCTCATAATAGGCGCGGTCATTGAGACGGCGGACCAACGCGATATTGTCGTTCATGGTCACGAAGGTCTTCCGTTTGTCTTTCTTTTTATAGGCAAATCCGAAGGTCACGTATTCCAGATAGCCAACGCCATAGTGGAACATGCAGTAGACCATGTCAAAAAACAGAACCACCCGCGATTTTCCGGTCTCTCGGTGGACCTGATTCAAATTGCCGAAGAAGCGTTTCAAACTCCCCGAGGCAACCCGGCGGAAAAACGTTGCAATCTTACGCATCGTATCATCTCTTTCATAGGGAAACGGCTGCCGGATGCTTTGGTCATCTGGCAGCCGTTCAAACAATTATAGCTTGGATTCGCGGCCGTGCCAACTCAACGGCGGAGCAGCGGAGAATCCGGTTTTTTCGTCTGTGCTGCCCGGCGTTCTTTCTCTTTGCGAAGGAACACGACCAGATAAACGGCATAAAAACCGCCGACGGCAAGCGTCATTCCGATCACGCTCTCATCGCCTGTCACAATAGAAAGCACCGCAGACAATACCACCAGGCAACCCACAAAGCCTGCGACAAAGCGCTGAAATCCTGCACCGCGCATGGCTCAGGCAGGCAAGAAGCCGGACATAGCTTCCCTGAATTGTGCCATAAGCGCGTTGGCCTCGTCCCAGGTCGCGCCGACAGCGGTGTAATACAGCTTGATTTTGGGCTCCGTGCCGGATGGACGGAGGATGATCTTGCCTTTCTCCCCAAGCTCCAGCGTAAAGACGTTGGATTTGGGAAGACCGGTTTTCTCTTCCTTGCCGCACTTCAAGCATTTCCGAACGCCGCTCAAGTAGTCCACCGTAGCAGTGACCTTGCAGCCTGCCACCTCAGCGGGACAGTTCTCGCGGATGTTGCTCATGAAGGCCTTGGAGATCTCGCCTGCCGAGACGCCCTGAAGCTCCACGCTCTGAACGTAGGCGGCGTAGCAGCCGAACTGCCGGTAGAGCGCGTCCATATAGTCGGCCAGGTTCATGCCGTTCTCCTTGGCGTAGGCAGCGGCCTCGCAGACCAGCATAGTTGCAACCACGGCGTCCTTATCACGGGCGTAACTGCCTTTGAGATAGCCGCAACTCTCCTCAAAGCCAAAGACGAAGCGGTCCTCCTGTCCCAGCTCCTCGAGGCGAAGGATCTCGCCGCCGATATACTTGAAGCCGGTCAGGACGTTCAGCATTTTTACATTGTAGGCCTCGGCGATCTTGTCCGCCATCGGTGTGGAGACAATGGACTTGACGGCCTCGGCGCCTTCGGGCAGGTCGCCCTTCTCGGTGCGCATGCGAAGAATATAGTCCAGCAGGACACAGCCGAGTTCATTGCCGCTGAGCTTGCGGAATTCTCCGTTGACCGGCACCGCAATCGCCACGCGGTCCGCATCGGGATCGGTGCCGATGATCAGATCGGGATGGACCTCACGAGCCAGCTTGTAGCACTCGTTCAGCGCGGCATCCGTCTCTGGATTGGGGTAGGTGCAGGTCTTGAAGTCGCCGTCCGGTTTCTCCTGCATGCTGACGACGTCCGCCTTGACGCCGATGCGCCGGAACAGCTCCCGCACGGGCTTATTTCCCGTGCCGCACAGCGGCGTATAGAGGACGTGAAGGCCGGTGCGCTTGACCCGCTCCAGATCCAGTCCCTCCTGCATGACCCGGTCGCAGTAGGCCGACCAGAGAGACAGGGGAATATCTTCGATCATCCCCTCGGTTTTGAGCGTATCAAAGCTCTTCTCAGGCAGGACGAACCAGGGCGTATTTTGGATTTCACGGTACACGATGGCTGCAGGCTCGTCTGTCATCTGGCAGCCGTCCTCGCCGTAGCACTTGATACCGTTGTACATGCCCGCGTTGTGGGACGCAGTGACCATGATGCCGACGCCGCAGTGCAGCTCACGCACCGCAAAAGAAAGCATCGGCGTGGGCGCAAGCTCGTGATAGACGTGGACGTGGATGCCGGTCTCCGCCAAAGCCGCAGCGCAGATTTCCGCGTAAAGTCTGGAATTGTGGCGGCTGTCATAGCCGATGGCGCAGCGCTTGGGCAGATCGGTGCCGTTCAGCCACTTGGCAACGCCCTGCGCGGTACGGCGGACGGTAAACTCATTCAGGCGGTTGCATCCAAGGCCCATGATGCCGCGGATCCCCGCAGTTCCGAAAGTCAACTCTGCGCCGAAGCATTCCTTCAACGCCTGATCGTTTCCCTGCATTGCCTGAAGCATGTCGCGATAGGAAACAGGAGCATTCTCCAACCAGTATTTGTACTGAGCCTGATAATCCATTTTGCCCTCCTGTTCATCAAAAGAATTCAAAAAAGTTCGGTCCGTGCCATGCGCTGCGTTGCTTATCTGCGCTCCAATTTCGGCATGGAAGCAGTGGCTTTCCCCTTGCTCTGGGAGCCAACCAGCGCATTGAATTTGGAGCGGGACTCTCTGACTTCATTCAGTGCCTCGGAGATTGCCTGCTCGGTCTGTTTCAGGGCGTCGTCTACGTACTGATTGGTAACGCCCTTCAGTTCGCGGATCCGATCCTGCGCAGCCTGTACGGTAGCGTTGGCCTCGTCCTTTGCTGCCTTCACTGTCGCCTCAGCTTCCTCCTTTGCGGCTTTCAGCATGGCGTTGGATTCCTCCTGCGCCTGCTTGTAGATCTCGTTCTCGGAGACGAGCTGACGGGCCTGTGCCTGGGCCTGCTTTAGAATGTTTTCTGCCTCACGCTTGGCATTGTTGATTACCTCGCTGCGGGACTCCACAATGGTCTTGGCCTGCTTGAGTTCGCCGGGAAGCATGTTGCTGAATTCGTCCAACATATCAAGGACGCGGTCACGTTCCACGATGCATTTATCAGAACTCAGAGGCATGCTCCGTGCGTCCTGAATCATCTCGTACAGCGTGCTGATGATTTCTTCAATCCCGTTTTCATTCATGGTTGTTTCCTCCTGTTTCTGTCTTAAGACAAGGCGGCTGCCCGATATACAGTAATACCCGTTTTCCCGTATCGGTAGTCCTTTGCGCGGGAAAACCCGCTGTAATTGTCCGGCAAAGCCTTATCCGCAGGTCTTTCGCATATTATTATACCACCGGATTTCAGGATGTCAATTTCTGAAATCCGTTTTAGCGCGTTTTCCAGGAATTTCTCGCGGTAAGGCGGGTCGAGAAAGATCAGGTCGAACTTTCCTTTCGCCCGATTCAGATATTCCATATAATCCGCGCAGATTACCTCCGCGGAATCTGCCAGTTTGGTCTTTTCCAGGTTTTGACGGATGATGGAAACGGATTCTTTACTCTGGTCCACAATAACGGCCTCCGCAGCGCCGCGGCTCAACGCTTCAATGGCAAGCTGGCCGCTGCCCCCGAAGAGGTCCAGAACCCTGCGGCCCTCTACCTCAAACTGGATGATATTGAATACGGCTTCCTTGACCCGATCGGAAGTGGGTCTGGTATCCAGCCCGTCCCGGCTCAAAAGCGGAACGGAACGAGCCTTGCCGGCGATCACTCTCATTTTGATTCCTCCCCACGGAAATATTGATAGACTGCCGCAGCGGCGTCTCTCGGCAGGACGCTGCCAAGCTCCTGGACTGTGGCTGAACGGATGGCGGAGACGGTATGGAAGCGTTTGAGCAGCTCCTCCCGCCGTTTCGCGCCGATACCGGGGATCTGTTCCAGGACGCTGCCCTTGACGCGCTTGCTCCGCAGTTTCCGGTGGTAGCTGATCGCGAATCGGTGGGTCTCCTCCTGAATGGTTCCGATCAGTGCAAACACGCTCTGCTGCCCGGAAATGCCGATCTCCTCCCCCTCCGGCGTCACAAGCGCACGGGTGCGATGGCGGTCGTCCTTGACCATGCCGTAGATGGGAATGGTGATGCCCATGGGCGTAAGCTCTTCCAGAACCGCTTTGGCATGATTTACGCCGCCATCGATCAACAGCAGATCCGGCGCGGTCTCAAAGCCCTTGTCGCCTGCCAGGAAATGGGTAAAGCGGCGACGCAGGACCTGTCGCATGGAGGCGTAATCGTCCTGATCGTCCAGGCCTTCTAACTTGAAGTGCCGGTAGCCGGAGCGCAGGGGCTTTCCGTCAGCAAAGACGACCATGGAAGCCACGATGTCCGTGCCGGAAATATTGGAGATATCATAGGATTCCATTCTGCGTGGCTGCGTATCCGTTTTTAACATCTGCCGGAGCAATTCCATCGTGCCGCGAAGCTTTTCTTCCCGGCTGGTGATCCGCTGCGCCTCCTCCTGCGCGTTGCGAACGGCCGCCTCCACGAGGCGGATACCGTCGCCGCGCTGCGGGACGCGGATGTACACCCGCTTATTCAGCGTTTGGCTCAGAAGCTCGGAGAACAGTTCTGCATCCTCCATTTCCACCGGCAGCAGGATCTGCTTCGGCGCCGCCCCGCGGCTCATATAATACTGCTTGGTCAGCGAGGAAACAGCCTCCGCCGGGTCGTCCGCCAAGGGCAGGATCTCGTATTCCTTGTCCACAAGATTGCCGTCCACGTAGTGCAAAACCGCAAAACAGCCCTTGGCCTCAGTCTGCGCGTAGCCGATGGCGTCGGTATCCGCCATGCGGCCCGCAGTGACAAGCTGCTTCTGCCCCAGCGCCTCGATGGCGTTCATGCGATCCCGAAGCTGGGCCGCCTTCTCGAATTCGAGGGCTTCGGAAGCAGCCAGCATTTTTTCCCGCAGCGCGGCAGCCACGGGCTTGTAGCTGCCGGAGAGCAGGCTCTCCACCTGGGAGATGCGCTCCCGGTATTCCGCCTGATCCGGCGTTCCGCGGCACCAGCCCTCACAGTTTCCCATCTGGAAGTTCAGACAGGGCCGCTCCTTGCCGACGTCGCGTGGAAACTGCTTGCCGCAGCCGGGCAGCTTGAAGGTCAGGCGAAGCGTGTCGATAACCTTCTGGGTCAGATAGCGTCCACCAAAGGGGCCGTAGTATCTGGCTCCGTCCTCCAGGACCCTGGAGGCCAGCGCCATCGTCGGGTAGGGCTCCGAGGGATCCAGCCGAAGGTAGGGAAAGCCCTTGTCGTCCTTCAAAAGAATGTTGAACTTTGGCATATAGCGCTTGATGAGACTGCATTCGAGGATCAGCGCTTCAAACTCCGAGGCAGCGATGATCACGTCAAAGTGATCCACCTTGGAGACCATGAGCCGTGTTTTCGGCGTGTGCGCGGCGGAATCGATAAAATATTGACTCACCCGGTTTTTCAGCTTTTTGGCCTTGCCGACGTAGATCACTTCGCCCGCCTTATTCTGCATCAGGTAGACCCCCGGCGAAAGCGGCAGAGACAGGGCCTTTTCTTTTAATTCGGCTTTCGTCACGGATCTCACCTCCCGGATAGAGCTTGCCCCAAAGACCGGATCCGGCCTTTGGGGCAGTTTGCGTCAGAACAGATCTTCGTCAAGCATTGCAGCAAGCGTTTGGACGGCCTTCTCCTCATCGGAGCCCTCTGCGGAGAGGGTCACTTCCGTGCCGGTCACGATCGCCATGGACAGCACGCCGAGAAGGCTCTTGGCGTTGATCTTGCGGTCGTCTGCTTCAATCCAGATGCTGGACCGGAAATCATTGGCCTTCTGGATGAAGTAGGTCGCCTGCTTATTGTGCAAACCGGAAGCACACTTTACAACTTTCGTAACTTTGAACATGTCGTCACCTCGCGAATGGGGGGTGTTCACACACCCATTTAAAACAAGGTAACTATACACAGTTCCGACGGAAATGTCAAGCTTTATCTGAAAAAAATAATCAGATTCCCGTTCCGTTCAGCGCGGAACCGATTTTGAGCTTTTTTCTCCATTCTGGGGCAGGACCGTCGTCGGACCAGTATTCGGTCAAATGCGTAATCAGGCCGTTCTTCACTTGCAGAAAGCTGACGCAATGGAACGAGGGGCCGCCTGTTTTGGGCCAGACCTTCGCGGCCAGGATGGTCTGCTCTCCTGCCGAAACGACGCGTTCGATCTTCCCCGTCCAGTCCCCCGGATATTCGCAGTTCACCCGGACGTATTCCTCTACGGTAAAACGCTCGTTGGTGCAGGGCCAGTCGATCACGGCGTCAGGGGAAAAGCACTTGCGCAGGGCCTCCGGCTCCTGGGCCAGCACGGCTGAAAAGAACTGTGATGGGAACGCATTCATCTACCGAACCTCTTTTCTTTCCCTTCTTCTTGCGTGGAGTGCGGCATGCGCCCGGATCTCGTCGTAGCTGTCGTACATCTGCTCCTCCCACATTTCAGGCGTAAGCATGTGATAACGGCCCATCCATCGGGCGGCATTTTCCCGACAGCAGGAGCAAAGCGTTGTTTCGTATATCAGCGGCAGCAGCGATTTCGGCGGATTTTTGAGATCGGGCGTTCTGTCGAACAGGTGAAGGACAGTCAAATGTATTCCGTGCCAGTTTGATTTGCATGTGTAATCAATGTGGAGTTTCTTGATCCAAGGGTAGAGCTTCGACACATCCTCCGGCAGGCAGTTTTTCACCGCAACAGGCAGCCAATCCTCCGGGGACTGCTCCAAATGCTCCCAGGCAAATTGCCGAACGGCCGGATGCCGGATCTCACTCAACGCCTCGATGGCAGACTCCCGGAGCGCGGGATCCTTTGATTCCGCGTCTGCCAGGATAGGCGTTGGGTTCAGGGGATAGGGGCAAGCGTGAAAGGCCTCCAGGGCGGCCGCCCTGGCTTCCGGCTCTGCGGTACTCAGATAGGTCTCCGCATATTGCTTGATTAACTCCGGATGGTGCTTCAAAAAGAGAGACAGGCGACGTCCTTTCAACTCACTGACCCGTATCTCCGGCGGCTGCCAGTTTTCCTGCCGCTCAGTCGCCTCCCGTTTCCGGACGTCGCAGGCACGGAACCAGGCGGTCAGTTCGGGGCTTCGAGCCGCCTGCTTTCGCAGCCGGCTGTTGAAGCCGCGGGGTCGGCTTTCATACAGCCACGCAAAATCGCTGTTGTCGCAAAGCTTGCTTTCCAGATAGTAAGCGCCCAAATCCGCCGCAATCTTGTGATAATTGTCCTCCTTCCAGGCAAGCGCAAGACAAACATGTTCCAGCTCGTCCCGTGTTGCGTCCCTCCTCCAGCTATGTTTCCGGAAGCCTCGGAGCAGGGCAAAGAGTTCTGCGTACTTCTCCCACAGGGCGCATTCTGCCGCCGTGTCTCCGTCCTGGGCAAACAAGCTCAGCAACTCGGAAAAGCAACAGATGTCCCAGCCCCAATCGGGGCGCTTTCGGCGCAGTTTCTCCACAATCACGTCCCGAAAGGCAGCACGATCCTCATAGCAGCAGACAAGCTGATAAACGTACCAAGTCCGGGCTCCCTCACATTGGGTATCAAAGGCCAGGTTCCGCCCGCAGGCCCATAGCACCAGATCCCGGTATCGCTCCGGGTTTTCCCGGACCGCCAGGATCCCCCGCCCCAATCCACGTTGAATGGCGTATTTGACCTGTTTCTCTGTCACAAATATCCTCCGCTTCTCGGTACTCAGGCCAACTCCGCGATGGTCACGCCGTCCTCACCCTCGCCGTAGATGCCGAGGCGGAACTTCTTGACATGCTTGTTCTTGCGCAGCTCTTCATGCACCATCTTGCGCAGGACGCCGGTACCCTTGCCGTGGATGATGCGAACCGGGGTCAGATTGGCCATATAGGCGTTATCGAGGAAGATGGTCAGCACGGCGGAGGCTTCGAGCGCGTCCATGCCGCGCAGATCGAGCTCCATCGACTGGGCCTTATTGTTGAACTCCTTTCGGGTCTTGTCGATGAATTTTTTGACCTCGGTCGTCTCGTTTTCGAGCAGATAGACCTCGTCCGGTTTAACGTTGATTTTCATAATGCCCGCCTGGAGCTGATAGCTGCCGTCCTTGTTGACCGCCAGCACCGTAGCTTTTGTGCCGAGCTTCAAAAGCTCCACGGTATCTCCTTCTCGGATCTCGCGGCTGGGCTTGGGCCGCTCCGGTTCGCTATGCTTGGGTGCGATCTTGCTCTCCGCCTCGTTGAGCTGACGGCGCAGCTCCGCCTGACGGGCATTGACGCCCTGGGCGTCGGCGGTATCCTTCATCTGCTTGCGAAGCTGTTTCAGCTCCTCGTAGACGGAGTTTGCCGTACGGCGGGCCTCGTCAATGATCATCTGCGCCTCGCGGCGGGCCTGGGCCTCGGCCTTTTCTTTTTCCTTCTTGATCTGGGCGTAGTATTCCTCGGACTTCTGGCGGGTGCGCAGAGTCTCCTGCTGCAAGCGCTCGGCCTCGATCCGGGCTGCCTCCATCTGCTGGCGCTGCTGCTCTAACTGATCCAGCACCTCTTCAAAGTCCAGATCATTCTGGCTGACCGTGTTCCGGGCGGAATTGATGATTTCCTCAGGCAGACCGAGGCGGCGGGAGATAGCAAAGGCGTTGGACTTGCCCGGCACGCCGATCAGCAGCTTGTAGGTGGGCTTCAGAGTCTCCACGTCAAACTCGCAGGCGGCGTTGGTAACTCCCGCAGTTCGCATGGCATAGACCTTCAGCTCGGCATAGTGGGTCGTGGCGGCCACGCGGCTGCCGCGTCCGCGGCAGAACTCGATCAGAGAAATGGCAAGTGCCGCGCCCTCGGCAGGGTCGGTGCCTGCGCCAAGCTCGTCAAAGAGCACCAAAGAGCGCTCATTACACTGATCCACCACCTGTACGATATTTCGCATGTGAGCGGAGAAGGTGGAAAGGCTCTGCTCGATGCTCTGCTCGTCGCCGATGTCGGCCAGGACGTTTTCAAAGACGGAGACACAGCTTCCGTCTGCGGCGGGGATATGCAGTCCGCACTCCGCCATCAGGGTCAGCAGGCCGACGGTTTTCAGTGTGACCGTCTTGCCGCCCGTGTTGGGGCCGGTGATAATCAGCGTGTCAAACTCCTTGCCGATATGGACGGAGATCGGCACCACCGTCTTGGGGTCGATCAGCGGATGTCTGGCCCGAATCAGGTTCAGAACGCCGTCGTCCCGAATCTGCGGCTCCACGGCTTTCATGCGGAAGGACAGCTTGGCCCGCGCAAAAATAGCGTCCAGGTCCACCAGAAGCGTATAATCCTGGGAGATGGTTTCCCGGTGATTCGCTGCCTCGGCGGAGAGCTCCGCGAGAATGCGCTCAATTTCCTTCTTCTCGCGCAGCAGCAGCTCCCGCAGCGCATTGTTGGCGTTCACCGAGGACATGGGCTCGACGAAGAAGGTAGAGCCGGAGGAGCTGACGTCGTGGATCAGACCGGGAATCTCGTTTTTGTACTCCGCCTTGACCGGCACCACGTAGCGATCCTGCCGCAGGGTGATGATGGGGTCGCGCAGGAACTTGGCATAGGACGGAGATGTAATCAGCTTCTGGAGGCTCTCCTTGATCTTTGCGCTCTGGATGCGCATGTGGCGGCGGATGTCGGCCAACTCCGGGCTGGCAGCGTCCGCGATCTCCTCCTCGGAGAGGATGGAGCCGGTAATGCGGTCTTCTAAGTAGCGGTTCGGCGTCAGGGCAGCGAACATCCAGTCCAGCGAGGTGTTGGCGCAGGCGCCGTCATAATACTCCTTGGCAGCCCTGGCGCAGCGCAAAACGCCAGCGATTTGCAGCAGCTCCTTAGGGCTGAGGCTGCCGCCGCGGTCGGCCCGGTCCAGGCTCATGCGCACGTCCTGCACGTCCTGGAAGGCCGGGCTGGAACGCAGGTCGATCAGGCGGCAAGCGTCGCTGGTCTGGATCTGCAAGCCGATCACGTCGTCCTTGTCGTGGATCGGGACGAGCTTGCGGCAGCGCTCCTTGGCCTCGCCGCTGACAGCAAATTCCGCAAGCTGTGTCAGCACGCGGTCCAGCTCCAATTTTTGCAGGGATTTTTCGTATAATTCTGTCATTTCGTAGGTTTCACTCATATTGTTTCTCCGTAATGCAGCAGGGACTTGTAAAAGTCCAGGGTGTAAAAACTATGTTCCAGTTGTGTCATCAAATAGGCTTCGGTCAGCGCGCTCAGCGCAAGCAGGCTTTCCTCCTCCAAGCGAAAGGAAAACAGCCGCTTCGGCTCACACCATACGACGTAGCGCATGGCCATAAGCATGCCGGGGGTCAGAGGCAGGCGAATCCCGTTCTCCCCTTCCCGGCAGGCCGCGCAGGAGAGCGTCCCGCGGGACAGATCAAAACGATCCGGGGCCTCCGCCCCGCAGACCGCACAGGCCGAGAGATCCGGCTTAAAGCCCGCCAGACAGGCCAGCCGAAGCTCGAACGCTGCCTTCACCAGTGCCTGCGGCCTGCCCTGGCTTGCCAGCGCAAACAGCGCGTTGCAGAGAAGCTGCAGCAGCTCCGGGTTCGGCGCATCCTCCTGCGCCACGGCGCCGGCCGCCTGAGCAAAGTAGGAGCCGAGCGCCAGCAGCTCAATATTCTCCCGCAGCGTGCGGAATTGCTCCAAGGGCTGCGCCTCCTGTACGGCAAGCTTGCCGCGGTAGTCCTGGAGGGTAAACTCTGAGAGGGTCAAGAGCTGGCAGGCGCTTTTCAGCGGAGAGCTGCCTCGCCGGACGCCTCTGGCCTTTACGGTCAGAAGGCCGCGGTCCTTAGAGAGCAGGTCCAGGAGCTTGTCCGCCTCGTTGATCTCGACCTCCCGGAGCACAATGGCTTCGGTTTTGATAAACATGTTCCCTCACCAAGTGCAGGCGGTCCTCCGCCTGCCGGTATTTCAGATATAGTTCCGGTGAGCCGGAGCTTTCAAATATTTTCCAAAGCAGTTCAGGTTCCATCGCAATGCCTCCCTTTCGGTTTCCTCAGAGATAGCATTTGCAGGCAAAGGACCGCTTATTCGTTCACTGGTCAGAATAGCCGAAATTGCGGATCATGTAATCGCTGTCGCGCCAGTTCTCCTTGACCTTGATCCAGGTTTGCAAATAGACCTTGGTGCCCATAAAACGCTCGCAGTCTGCCCGGGCCTGGGAGCTGATCTTTTTCAGCATCTGGCCGCCTTTGCCGATGATGATGCCCTTGTGACTGGCCTTCTCGCAGTAGATCGTGGCGTCCACGTCGATGATGCCGTTATCCCGCTCGGAAAACTTTGTGATCTCCACGGCGGTACCGTGCGGGATCTCCTTTTCCAGATTCCAGAGCATCTTTTCGCGGATGATCTCGGCAATGACCTGACGCTCAGGCTGGTCGGAGCTCATACCCTCCGGAAAGAACCAAGGCGATTCCACGGCGTAACCCTCGCAGGTTTTCAGCAGATCGTCAACGCCCTCGCCGGTCATGGCGGATATGGGAATGATCGCGTCGAAATCGAACGCGTCCTTGTAGGCGGCAAACACGGTCAGAAGCTGATCCTTGTCCTCCACCTCGTCGATTTTGTTGATGACCAGGACGGCGGGAACACCGCGCTGGCGGAACTGCGCGATCAGCGCCTCCTCCTGGGGGCCGATATTGGCAATCGGCTCCACCAGCAGAAGCACCAGATCCACGTCAGCGACGGATTCCTCCACGACAGAGACCATGTAGTCGCCGAGCTTGGTTCTGGGACGGTGAAAGCCCGGCGTATCCATAAAGACGAACTGTGTTTCGCCCCGATTCAGAATGCCGCAGATGCGGTTCCGGGTGGTCTGGGGCTTATTGGAAACAATGGCCACCTTTTCCCCGACGATGGTGTTGGTCAGGGTGGACTTGCCCACGTTGGGCCGTCCGCAAATGGCAATCATAGCGGATTTGGTGTTCATAATCTTCTCCTATGTGCATTTCGTAGTGGCCGGGTTCCCCGGCCTTTGGTTCAGAGTTCAGGGTTCAGAATTCAGCAAGAATTCAAAAAATACAGCGTCTTCCGCTCTGTTTTCGTGGCCGAGCGACTGTGCGCCAAGGACGCCGCCCATGTGCTCGTAAAAGCCCATGGCGTTGTGATTGTGCGAGTTACAACTGCAAAAGAATCTGTTGAGACCGCGGCGACGGCACTCCGCAACGGTCATCCCGAAGGCTTTTCTGCCCAGCCCCATATTCTGATATGGCGGCAAGAAATACAAGCTGTTGAGGCAAAAATCAAAGTCTTTATAGTGGCCGAAGCCGCATGGTCCAACGACAAGATAGCCGACGCAGTCTTCTCCGTCCATGGCAAGCCAGACCTTGTTTTCCGGATTTGAAATGCGCTTGTAATCCTTTTCCGCAAAGGCCGGCAAATCATATTGGTCGATCATCTCGTCAGGGTAGATTCCCCGATACGTCGCGTCCCAGACCTTTTTTCGGGTAGCTGCAAGGGTCGAAGCGTCTTTTTGTTCCGCGATACGAAACTCTACCATATAGGGAAGCTCCTCTCGGCGGACAAGCACTGCTTGTCCCTACGCTTTTATCGTTCCAGATCGATCTTTTTGCAGATTGCCTCTTCCCGCTCCCGCATTTGCTTTTTCATGGGGCCCTCGTCTACGTGGTCGTAGCCCAGCAGATGCAAGATGGAATGGATGGTCAGATAGCCCAGTTCCCGCTTCGGGCTGTGGCCGAACTCCTCTGCCTGGGCCTTGGCCTTCTCATAAGAGATGGCCATATCCCCCAGGGGCAGAAGGCCGGTTTCGGGGTCCAGATACGCGGAAAGGTCCTTCGGCAGCTTTCCCGGCTCGAATTGGAACATGGGGAAGGACAGGACGTCTGTTTCCTTGTCGATCTGTCGGTAGGCCTTATTGATGGCCTTGATGGTCTGGTTGTCCGCCACAAGGACGTTGATTTCACAGGGTACGGAAACGCCCTCCGCCTCCAGGGTGGCCTCGATGCACTTTTTCAGGTGCATCCACAGGGGCAGGCGACGAATCCCCTTCTCAATCCGGAACGTTATTACAATGTTATTCTTCATGATCGGATTCATCTCTTTCGGTAATTTTTCACAGGCGGCTTCTTTTCCGGGAGCGCTTTCGCGGTTTCGTATTTGTCGTAGGCCGCGACGATGCTCTGCACCAGCGCGTGGCGTACCACGTCGGAAGCCGAGAGCTTGCAAATTGCAATATCCGGGATATTCTCCAACACCTTCAACGCTTCCTTGAGGCCGCTGGTCTTATCGGTGGGAAGGTCGATCTGCGTCACGTCGCCGGTAATGACGATCTTGGAGCCAAAGCCCAGACGGGTCAGGAACATCTTCATCTGCTCCCGGGTCGTATTCTGTGCCTCGTCCAGGATGATGAAGCTGTCGTCCAGGGTGCGGCCTCGCATGTAGGCAAGCGGCGCGACCTCGATATTGCCCTTTTCCAGATATTTCTGATAGGTTTCGGGCCCGAGCATATCAAACAGGGCATCGTAGAGCGGACGCAGATAGGGATCCACCTTGTTTTGCAGGTCGCCGGGCAGAAAACCCAGCCGCTCCCCTGCCTCCTCAGCAGGACGGGTCAGAATGATCCGGTTCACGCTCTTCTCCCGGAATGCCGCCACGGCTGCAGCAACCGCCAGATAGGTTTTACCGGTACCGGCAGGGCCGACGCCGATCGTGATGGTGTTGTTTGCGATTGCCTTCATATAACGCTGCTGACCAAGCGTCTTGGCCTTGATTGGCTTTCCCTTGGCGGTGATGCAGACCACGTCCTTTGCCATCTCGCCGATCTGATCCTCGTTGCCGGTGCGCACCAGGTCGATCAGATAGCGTACCTTCTGCTCGTCAATGGTCTCGCCTTTGGCGGCCAACTGCAAGAGACCCTCGATGGCCTTTCCGGCCTTTTCTGCGGCCTCGGCTTCTCCGGAGACTTTTAGCTCCGTGCCGCGATTGGTCACCTGAACGTCGAAGGTCTGTTCAATTCGTTTGACGTTTTCATCAAAATTGCCGAACACGCTGATAATTTGCTCAATTCGTTCTGCGTTAATCAGTTTTTCCATTTTCTTCATCCTCTCCGTACAGTTCCACCGGGACGGTCTTGGAAATCAGCTCCATGCAGTTCCAGACGCCGCGGCAGCGATAGCTGTCCTGGGTCTTTTGGGTCATAGTGGACCCGCTCTCAACACGCCCTGCAACCATCGCAGCCCGTGTCAGGCGCAGAGCCTCCGAACCAAGCAGGGCTTCTGCACAGTTCAGGTTGATCGGCAAAGGCTCCAGCGTATATTCCGACAGGGTGACTGTCTCTACCGTCAGCGGAAGCGCAAAGCCGCCCGGGATGGTCCAGGTGCTTGTTTTTATCATTTTATCACATCTGCTACCAAAAATGCTACTGTTTCCTGATATTTTTCTTCTTTTTCTTTGAAAAATGATTGTCGTACAGGTTTCGGTACGGCCTGTATACTTTTTTTGCATGGCAGAAGCAGGACAAGCCAGCTCTGAGACACGGAGCGTATCCGCGTAGACCTCCCCCATAGCCCTGGTTGCCTGGACGTGTGTCGTCCATTCTGCAACGCCGGAAATCAGAATATCACCCGCAAGCACCTGGTCCCCCGGCTTTCGCTCCGTGAAACCATTGATGACCGAAATCTCGCGAACGATCCCGGGCCTTACGGCAATGATATGCGCTACTCCGTCCGTTTCCAGTTGCTGTTCTTCCCGTTCGCGTTCCGCCACCAGAACCGTCACAACGCCGCCCTCCCGGTTGACCGCAAGCCAGCGCAGCGCCGGGATCCGGTTCAGCATCCGGTTCTTCAGATTTTCGGAGTCCAGAGCCGGTCCCCAAGCGCCAAAGCACAGGCCCTCTTCGGATAAGGCATGCAGGATTTCCTGCTCCGGAACACGATCGTTGCCTTCCACACGCAAGAACCAGACAAAATTCTGCATGAAATACGCAAGCATGACCGCAAGCAGCAGACCGAGCGTCAGCACCGGCCTGTTGCAAAGACGGCGCAGAACGGCCGGAAGGCCAAAGCGCTGCAGAATTGTCACCTCACACCAGGCGCGGGACGCCTCCCGAATGATTTCCTGCAGTTGGGGCTCATAGACGCGACAGCGAAACACAAGCTCTGATTGCGTATGCAGATCCCAGAATGATAGATTCGCCGCAGTCCACCGGTTCAGGCAAAGGGCTTCGGATGCGCCGGTGACCTCAATCTCGGCAGTTCCCCGCAGATAATTCAGCATAGTTCCAGCTCCACGCGCCGGATGCTTCCGTTCAGAACGATCCGTTCCCGGTTCATCCGACGGATCAACAGTCCTGTTCCGACCACAAGTACCGGACCAAGTGTCGATGCGATTCGGACTTCGGTCTCGTCGTAAGCGATGACCCCGCGGTGATTCAAAATCACAGCTTCAGAAACGCCTTTCAGTTCCACCACCGGAACGCCTGTCAGAATCTCTCCGGGAAAATCGGCACAGCTCAGAATCCGCTGTGTCACGTTCCTCGCATGCTTCATTGCAATCACCTCGCAAAAATTGTGGTTCAGTCTATGCAAACAAGGCGGCATACTTGCATACGCTTTCCGCAGGAGGCGGGTGAAATGAAGCGCAAGCACGTTTTTTCGATATGGCTCACGTTGGCCGGGATCATGCTGTTTCTTTTGTTTCCGGACCCGACGCAAGCAGGCGTCCGTGCCGGGCTGGAGCTGTGCGGACGCGTTCTGATTCCTTCTCTCTTTCCCGTCAGTGTGCTGGCAGGCTGTCTGATTCAAATGCGTGCATCGGGATCTGCGTCTCACGCGGCAGAACGCGGGATGCGCACGCTCTTCGGCCTGCCCGGGGAAGCTGCGCTTCCGCTTCTGCTTGGGTTATTGGGTGGGTTTCCGCTCGGCGCGCAGCTCGCTGCCTCCGCTTACGAAGCGGGATCGTTGACAGAACAAGATGCTGCACGTCTGGCAGGGCTCAGCAATCAGGCTGGACCGGCATTTCTCCTCGGCGCGGCAGGCACAATACTCGGCTCCCGGGTGATCGGCATGAAACTCTTTTATATCCAGTTTGCGGCTGCCGTTCTGACCGGCATCCTGCACCGAAACGCTTCAAGCCAACCAATTCAACAAAAAAAGCGGGCGGAAGGCAGGCAGACGGTCGCTCTTTCAGCCACGCTGCCCCGCTGCATCACGGAAAGCACGTTGGCCATGCTGCGTCTTACCGGAGCAGTTGCATTCTTTCAGGCTGTCTCATGTTGTTTGAACGCAGCACTCCCGACGACGGAGCTGCCGCCGGTTTTCCGCGCTGGATGCTTCGGCGTGCTTGAGCTCACAGGAGGCATTGCCTCCCTGCGCGGGTTAGGCTTACATGCTTCTGTCCTTTTCCCATTATCGGCGGCTATGATCGGATGGGGCGGCGTTTGCGTCCATTTGCAGACGGCACAGGCGCTCTCAGAAGCTGACATTCCGATCGGGTCATATCTCAGATACAAAGCGGTACAAGCCGTAGTTTCCTGGATCCTGGCATCCTTTTTGTCATAATTCCCGATCCGGGCAAAAAAGGATTGGAAAACATAAGCTTCTATGCTATAATAAAAAAAAACGACGGAGGCAACTGATGCTGTTTCGGAAAAATGTTGAAAAATGCTGCGAATTATGCACCCGTTCCGGTCAATCCGGAAACGGCGGACTGATTTGCCCAAAGAAGGGATTCGTTTCCCCGGATCATCATTGCTGGCGCTTTCGCTACGATCCGCTGAAGCGGAAACCCACACGAAGCAAGGCCAAGGATTTTTCTCAGTTTTCTCCGGAAGACTTTACGCTTTGATTCAACAAAAGACCGCAGGTTTTACCCTGCGGTCTTTCTGTTTTATTTACGCGAAGATCAGCCGACGGTGGTGTAGTAGGTGGTGGAGCTGCCGCCGGTGGTGGTCAGCTTCCAGAGGTACAGGCCGGTGGGCACAGAGGAGCTCACCATGAAGTAGTTGCTGGAAGCGAAGGCCAGGTAGGGATATCTGCTGCTGGCGCTGTTGGAGACAGTGGCGTTGCCGCTGCTGATGGACAGGCTCCACTGGCAGTAGCTGGAGGAGTAGCTGGAGCGGCTGTACAGGTAGGAGTTGTAGCTGCCCAGGTAGGTGCCGGTGGACTTGTTGCGGATGGTGTACTTGGAGCCGGTGGAGGCGATCTCGAATACGTAGGCGTCGGAGACACCGGTGAGCTGGCCGTCGGCATAGGTCATGCCGGTGTTGCTGTACAGGACAGCGCCGCCAGCGGAAGCGGACTCATACTTGGTGTTGCCGGACAGGCCCTTCAGCATATAGAGGCTGCTGGTGTTTGTGCCGTAGCTGATGACGTAGCTGCCGGTCCAGTCAGCGGGAGCAGACTCCAGGAGCTCATAAGCCGTACCGCTGCCGCCGGAGGTGGAGGTGTAGGAGTACAGGGCGTAGAGCGTGACGTTGCCGTTGACGGTGACGTTGCCGGTGTAGGTGGTGGGCTGAGTGGTGGCGTTGCTCACAGTGGAGGTGACCCAACCCAGGAAGGTGTAGCCGGAGGGAGCCGCTGCAGTGGGCAGGGTGATGGTGCCGCCCGCGGTCACGGTCTGGCTGGCGGGAGCGCTGATGCCGCTGGGCACGGAGAAGTTCACCGTGTAGGTGGTCTCAGGCTCGGGATTGGTGGCGCTGGGGCTGGTGGTGTAGTAGGTGGTGCCGCCGTTGGTCTGCTTCCACAGACGCAGGACGTTGGCATTGGAGGAAGAGGCAGACCAGAAATACTTGCTGCTGGTGTTGAAGCCGAAGTACGGATAGCTGCCGTTGGCGTAGTTCTTCAGCTGGGCAGCGCCGCTGGAGTTGACAGCGGGAGTCCATCTGCAGTAGGAGGAGTTGTAGGAGGTGTAGCCGGACAGGTAGGAGGAGGAATTCATGCCCATGTAAGCGCCGGTGTTCGCGCTCTGCAGCGTGTAGTAGCTGCCGGTAGCGGTCATCGTGAACACGTAGGCATTGGAAACATTGGACAGAACGTTGTTGGACAGGCTCATGCCGGTGCTGGAGTAAGCAGTGGCATTGGAGCTGTTCTCGATCTCAGCGCCGTTTGAGCTGGGAGTCACGCCCGTCAGCACGTACATGCTGGTGGAGTTGCCGTTGGTGACAACGTAGTTGCCGGCCCAGGAGGAGGGAGTGGAGGTGACCAGCTGGTAGCTGGTGGCGCCGCTGCCGCCCTGGGTGCGGGTGTAGACCGCGTAGAGGGTGACGTTGCCGCTGGGAGTGTAGGAGCCGGTCAGGATGTTGGGACGGGCAGCGGTCTCAGAGACGGTGCTGGCGCACCAACCGGCGAAGGAGTAGCCGCTCACGGAGGTGGCGGTGGTGGGCAGAGTCACGGACTCGCCGGAGTAGCAGCTCAGGGTGTTGTAGGTGGAGCCGTTGGCCTTCAGGGTCACGGTGTACTGGGTCTTGGCGGCGAAGTTGATGCGAACCGTGCAGTTGGAGGACGGATTCACCGTGAAGGTGTTGCCGTTCTGGGTCACGGTGGCGGTGCCGCTGGTGACAGTATAGCTCGCAGCGTAGTAGCCGGTCTTCGGGCTGGCAGTGATGACGTTGCCGTTGACGGAGACGGTACCGTAGCTGGTGTTGTTGGAGGTAGCGGTCACGGTGTAGGAGCTGCTGGAGCCGCCGAAGAGGTTCCAGGTGGAGTAGACGTTCTGAACCGCGTCCACATAGCCGTGGCCGGGGTAGGCGTCCTCAGAGGAAACAACAATGGGGAACGCCACATGGTTGGAGACCGCCTGAGACTGGCTGTAGGAGGAGTAGGCGGGATCCCACTTGCCCAAAGCGTTCTTCGCCTTGTTCAGAGCAGTACCGAAGTTGTCGCCGTTCTTGACGTAGCCCAGGATGGACTGGATGTACTGCTTCTCACCGGAGAAGGAGACGGACTGGGAATAGCCGTAAACAACCTCAACGCCCTTGCTGCGCAGGCCCTTGTACATACCGTCGGTGGCCATGCCCAGGCAGATGCCCATGTAAACCAGGGAGTGAGGCGCATTCTTGGTCATGTGGTTGGCAATGCAGGTACCGGAAACGTAAGCGTAGCCGGAGCCCTTCATGCACTCGTAGTAGGTGCCGTAGGGGCCGCTCTTGGCCTGCGTATCAGCGGTGGTGACACCGGAGTTGGTGGTCAGGCAGAGGTAAGAGCAGTTGGCGCGGGAGGTGTAGTCGCCGTTAGAGCCGGAGTAGTCGGTGGTGCCGTGGGAGTCGAAAATGACAAGGCCGCACTCTTCGATGGTTCTGGCGATGTTGTCAACCGTGGCATTGGTCATGGAGTAACGCATGCCGGTGCCGCCGGTCGCAGCATAGAGGTTCTGCCACATGGTCTTGTAGGCAGGAGAATAGCTGGTGAAAGAGGAGTCGGAGTAGGAGGAGCTGGACTCCCAGTAGGGCTGGATCAGACCAATCTTGGTGGAGTTGGCGCTGCCGCCGCGGGTGCTGACAACTTCGTCCAGCATAGCCTTGGCCTCAGCCTCAGCCTGGGCGATCTCCGCGGGCGTGGGATCGTTGACGGTGTTGTGAAGCTCTGCTTCCATTCTGGGGTCATAGCAGCAGGGCATTCCGGTCGTGGTCTGCCAAACCAGGAAGTTACCGTTCTGCTGCAGTGTGCCGGGAACGTAGGTGGAGGAGGACTCGATTGCTTTAATAACCTGAGGGAGAATGCGAACGTAGTCGGCCTCGGTCATCGAGCTGATGCCGCCCATACGGGTCGCGGCTCCGGTTTCGACCTTGGAAATCTTTGCAAACACGTCGTTATCCAGGATAGCATTGTCTGCATCTGTGAAGACATGGTCCCGATCGATCCGACCGGAATTACTGGTTCTTCCCCCCGCGGCAGCCATGGTGGGCAGAAGGCCGGCAACCATAGCCAAGACAAGCAGGAGCGCGAACAGGCGTTTAAACTGTTTACTCATGTTTGTTTTCTGACTCCTTTTTTGAAATTGTTAATAGAAAGACGAATATGCGGTTTGGTGCACCGCGTTCGATTATAGCATCTTTCGTGTATTTTGTACAGAATGTTTTTCCAATTTATTCAATATCCATATGTCAAAATTTTTTGTTCAGGATTTGTTTATTATTTACAAAATTGCAAATATTCTTGTATATCCGTAATAAAACCGCATATTAAGCTCCACAAATTCTTCACAGAATACATTGGATTCATTTTTCGTATGCATTAATATAAATTTAATACATTTTTAATAGTTCACGAAACCTACACTTTTCGTCATTTTTACCAAAGTGCAAAATCGAACATTCTTTCTATATCTTTTCGCCCTTATGAAACGAAAAAATAGGGGTGCCGGTGATCCGGCAACCCCTTGCTGCAGACTGTCAACGTGCAATTTTTGCTGTCAATCCATCCGCTGTACAGATAATTTGAATCGGTCCGTTTCGGGTCAAAAGCGCTTCTACGGAAAACTCAGAAAGCAATTCCATCGTTTCGGGCTCCTCCGGTTCTTCTTCGGAAGACGTAATCAGCGCGTAGTCCGGTCTCGTTTCGTTCAACAGTTCCCGCAGCGTTTTCTGATACTTTCCGTGGTGCGGCAGCTTCACAAAGTCGAATCGGCCCGGTTTGGTCTCAAGAAACTCCTCCGTGCGCAAATCCTCTGCATCCCCGCAGAAGAGCAACCGATGATTCCCATGGGAAACGGTGACGATCAACGAGGAATTGTTGCTCTCGTCCTGCGGGTAGCTGTCCTTTTCCGGAGGATTCACGGTAAAGACTGTCTCCCCCAGAGAAAAAGACATCGTTTGACGAACCGTAACGGGTTCAAGGCCGCAGCTCTCCAAGGCGGCAAGGTACTTTTCATAGGCCTCCGCACCTTCCTTAGGGCTGTTGCTTTGCAGCACGGTTCCAACCGGAATCCCGGAAAGGAGCTTCTTCGCACCGCCGACGTGGTCCTTATCAAAATGCGTAATCAGCAGATAATCCAGACGTTTGATGTCAAGCTCCGCCAGCTTTTCCAGAATTGTCTTTCCAAAGCCGCTCTCCCCTGTATCGATCAGCACGGCGCCGGTCTCGTTCCAAAACAAAAAAGCGTCGGCTTTACCCGCCTGAAAGCACCACACGTTCAGCGTGGACGTTTCCGAACCCGGCGTCTTTGCTGTCGCAGACGTGAATGCAGTCGCTTTGCCTCCGCAACCCGACAGAACGCAAATCAATATTAAATATAATACAAGTTTTTTGCTTCTCATCATTATGAAACTCCTTCTACAGCATGAATCCAGTATATCATTTTTATTTTCAGATGAAAAGACCCAAACACATTTTTTCTATTGACAAATTTTCTATTGACAAATATACAATTCGGATATACAATACCCAAAGAAAATTAGCATGCTAAAAAAGAGGAGGAATGCCGTATGATATTTGGTCGGCATATCAACCGCTACTACCTGCGTTATTTGCACTTCCTGTTGATCGGACTCGGCGCGTTGATTGCAGTAGACTATTTACAGCTCATCGTACCAAATCTCTATCAGATGGTTATCAACGGCCTCAACAACGGCTGGGTGACTGTAGACGGGGTAGAGCTCCCCTTTGACATGGACTTTGTTCTCGAACGAATCTGTACGCCCTTGCTCATCATCATCTTTTCCATGGTGGCGGGCCGTTTCCTTTGGCGCATCATGTTCCTGGGCACCGCCCACAGGGTGGACGAGGATCTGCGAAACCGGATGTTCGACAACGCCCGGCATCTGAGCCAAAGCTACTTCCAGATTCACAAGGTCGGCAGTCTCATGAGCCTGTTCACCAACGATTTGGAATCCGTGCTGGAAAGCTTCGCCTGGGGCTTTATGATGTTCTTTGACGCGCTGTTCCTGTCTGCGCTGGCCCTGACCAAAATGTTCCGCATGAACTGGCAGCTCACAGCACTGTCTCTGATTCCCACTGCCCTGCTGCTGGCCTCGGCCACGGTCGTCGGCAAGTACATGATGAAAAAATGGGACATTCGGCAGGAGGCCTACGCCCGCCTGTCCGATTTCAGTCAGGAGAGCTTTTCCGGCATTGCCGTGATCAAGGCATTCGTCAAGGAAGCCAAGGAGCTCATGGCTTTCCGCAAGCTGAATGAGGAAAACGAGGTTGCGAATATCAACCATACCAAGGCTTCCGTCCTGCTGCGGGTGCTTGTGATGATGTTCGTGGAGAGCGTCGTCTGCATCATTCTGGGCTACGGCGGATATCTGGTCTGGAAGGGCACCTTCAACGCCGGCGAGCTGGTAGAGTTTATCGGCTATTACACCGCTGTCGTATGGCCTGTGATGGCTGTTTCGGAACTGATTGACATGACCTCCCGCGGCAAAGCCTCTTTGAAGCGCATCGGGGAGCTGCTGGACGCGAAGCCCGACGTGGTGGACGCCCCAGATGCAAAACCCATCGGCCCAATCCGCGGTGAGATCGAATTCAAAAATCTGAGCTTCCGCTATCCGGACGGGGAATTCGACGTATTGAAGGACGTCAGCTTCCGCATCGAAGCCGGAGAAAACGTGGGCCTGGTCGGCAAAACCGGCTGTGGCAAAACCACCTTGGTGGACCTGATTCTGCGGACCTACAACGTCCCGGACGGGACCCTGTTTGTGGACGGGCATGACGTGAACAGCGTTACGATTCACTCCCTGCGTGAGGGCTGCGCCTACGTGCCGCAAGACAACTACCTCTTCTCTGAGACCATTGCGGAGAACATCTCTTTCGCGGTAGACGGCAGTACCCGTGCCGAGGTGGAGGAAGCGGCGACGCTCGCTGACCTCTACAGCAATATTCAGGAGTTCCACCAGGGCTATGACACCATGCTCGGCGAACGCGGCGTCACGGTATCCGGCGGTCAGAAGCAGCGAATCTCCATTGCGCGCGCCTTGATGAAAAACGCCCCGATCCTGATTCTGGACGACTCCGTCTCCGCCGTGGACACGCAGACAGAGCGCGTCATTCTGAAAAATCTTCGCAAAACCAGAGCTGGCAAAACAACCATTCTGATCGCTCACCGGATTTCCACCATTCAGGAAATGGATAAACTGCTCTATCTGGAGGATGGGCGGATTACTGCCGTGGGCACCCACGAGCAGCTTTACGAAACCTGTCCGGGATATCGGAAGATGGTCGATCTGCAAAAGTTGGAAGAGGAAGGAGGGAACGGCCATGCCTGAGTACCTTCCCATTTTGATCGTAGGCGCCGTTATCGGCGTATTTGCCATCGTATTCCTTGCCGCTTTTCTGCTCGAAAAGGACAAGAAAAAAACCATGGGCTTTGAGCGGAACGTGGCCGACGGCGAAATCATCCGGCGTCTGCTGCGCTATGCCAAGCCCTACAAAGGCCAGTTCTTTCTTGTCCTCCTGGTCATGCTGTTCTCCATCGCCTATGACGTAGTCTCTCCCCTTCTGATCGGCAAAATTGAAGACATGATCAAGGACAGCTTCCCCCTTTCAGAGCTCCTTTCCTATGTGATCGTGTACGCGGGAATTCTGATCGTCAGCTTGATCTGCACCTATGCCCAGGCCATGCTGCTGCAAAAGGTCGGTCAGAAGATTCTCTCTCAGATCCGCATGGACACCTTCACGCACATTGAGAAGCTGTCCCACGAGCAGTTGAACAACATTCCTGTTGGCAAGCTGGTCACCAGAGTCAGCAACGACCCCAACTCCATCTCGTTCCTTTTCACCAACGTGCTGGTAACCATGGCGAAGAACACGCTTGTGATCTTCGGCGTGTTGGCCGCAATGCTGAGCTTGAACTACGCATTGACCTTGATGGTGCTCTGCTTCGTTCCCTTTGTGGTACTCTTCACCATCATCTTCCGCAAGTTCTCCCGCAAGGTTCACCGCCGCGTCAACGACGCCACCACCGCCATCAACACCTACCTCTCCGAAAACCTCTCCGGCATCAAAATCACGCAGAGCTTCAACCGGGAAGATCGGAAAATGGAGGAATTCCGGATCAAGAGCGCAGAGCTTCGGAAAGCCAAAAATGCCCGTATGCTGGTCTTTGGCATTTTCCGGCCCATGGTATACATGCTCTATATCTCCACGGTTCTGTGTCTGTTCTTCTTCGGAGCCAAAGGAAAAATTCAGGATTTGCACTGGTTTGGCCAGACCATTACCTCCGGTGTGGTCGTAAGCTTCTACATGTACCTGAACAAGTTCTTCAATCCGATCCAGACCCTTGCCGAGCAGTTTGATATGCTCCAAAAATCCTTCGCCTCCGCTGAAAAAATCTTCTCCATTCTGGACATCGTCCCCGAGGTCGTGGACGAACCGGGTGCGGTCGAGCTGGATGAAATCAAGGGTGAGATCGAGTTCCGGGACGTCTGGTTTGCCTACAAGCCTGACGAATGGGTGCTCAAGGGCGTGTCCTTCCACGTTCTGCCCGGTCAGACCGTGGCCTTCGTCGGCGCGACCGGCTCCGGCAAGACGACCATTCTCAGCCTGATCTGCCGGAATTATGACATTCAGAAGGGGCAGATCCTGATCGACGGCCGCGACATCAAAAGCATCCAGATTGCTTCTCTGCGCCGCCACTTCGGTCAGATGCTCCAGGACGTCTTCCTCTTCTCCGGCGATATCCGTTCCAACCTGATCCTGCGGATGGACGGCGTCAGCGACGAGGAAATCATGAAAGCCTGCAAGTACGTCAATGCAGACAGTTTCATTAACCGTCTGGAAAAGCGGCTGGATGAGCCCGTCCGGGAGCGCGGCAATAACTTCTCCTCCGGTCAGCGTCAGCTTCTGAGCTTTGCAAGAACGATCTTGCACAAGCCCTCGGTCATCATTCTGGACGAGGCAACCGCAAACATTGACACGGAGACGGAGCTGCTGATTCAGGATTCTCTGGAGCGGATCAAGACGATCGGCACCATGCTGATCGTGGCGCACCGCCTTTCCACGGTCCAACACGCCGACAACATCATCGTGCTTTCACACGGCGAGATCAAAGAGCAGGGCAATCACCAGGATCTGCTGGCGCAGAAGGGTATGTATTATCGGCTCTACACGCTGCAATTCAACAAGCAGGCGCTGCTGAAAGCGTAAAAGAATCAAAACGCTGCCCCGATCCGGGAACCCGGATTGGGGCAGAATTCTTCTTGATTTACATGGATCGGCAGCCCTCACGGGCCTCAAAGAAGAGGGCCAGGGTGCCGGGACCGACGTGGGAACCCGTGACCGGCTCATAGCATACGGTCAGGACCTCCTTCGGCGGATGGTTCCTGCGCAGCAGTTCGATCAGATATTCGGCGTCCTCCGGGCAGTCGGCGTGTGCAATTCCGATGGTCTGCTCCTCCGAATCGACTACGTATTCGTCATAGCGCTTTGCAAGCTCCTCCAGGGCTTTTTTCCGGCCGCGAAGCTTGGCAAAGGCGACGATTTTTCCCTCTTCGTTGCCCTTGAGCAAAGGCTTAATCTGCAAAATGGTGCCGACGATGAACGAGAGATTGGACAGTCTTCCGCCCTTGCGGAGGTATTTCAGATCGTCCACCGTAAAGATATTGCACAGACGATGCCGCAGGTCCATCAACTTCTCATAAATGGCGTCCAGAGACAGTCCGGCGAGCTTGTCCCGATAGGCCCGCAACACCAGCAGACCTTCGCCCAAAGACGCGCCGATGGTGTCCACCAGGCGAATCTTGCGCTCCGGGAACTCGGGGGCAAGCTCTTCGGCGGCCAGTTCCGCGGAAAGATAGGCGCCGCTGATGCCGGAGGACATCCCCACGAAGAGGATATCCTGCCCGCTTTGCAGAACGGGCCGCATCACGTCCATATAGTTTTGCGGATTGATCTGCGAGGTTGTCACTTCGGCGCCTTCCCGCATCGCTCCGTAGAAGGTCTTTCCGTCAAAGCCTTCGGTATCGAGGCAGGTGTGCCGCGCACCGTTGACGAAGTAAGGAAACGGAATGACAGTAATGTCTTTTTCAGCGGCCAACTCTGAGGGCAGGTTGGCCGAGGTATCTGTCATGATCTGAAACAAGGCGCATGGCCTCCTTGTATCTAATATTGTACATTAGTTTACAACATACTTTGCATAATGTCAATGGCAAATCCGAAGAAATCTGCCGGGTTGATCTGTGATGTCAATTGATGTGAACCACTTTCTTGAAAAAAGATAAGCGCTCGGTA
>CAMKED010000011.1 GCA_946411475.1 uncultured Clostridia bacterium
CCTCGTCTGACGCAAATCTGCCTCGCAAATCTTTTTAAAGCGTTTTATCGGATAAGTGTATAAGATCCGTTTTCTGCTGCGTGAGCAACAACCGGGTACAGTATCCCGCAGCCCATGAAACGTCAGCATCGGGTCAAGCTGCTGATGCTCGAACGAAGCCCGGCCCGGAAGCAAAAAAGCTTCCGGGCCGGGTGATCTTTGCGGCGCGATTATGAGACGAACGCTTCACGACACGATCGCTTTTTTGAGACGGTTGAGGGCGCCTTTTTCGAGGCGGGAGACCTGGGCCTGGGAGATGCCGATGGCGTCGGCGACTTCGACCTGGGTCTTGCCGTCGTAGTAGCGAAGCGCGAGGATGTGCTTCTCCCGCTCGCCAAGCTCGGCCAGAGCGTCGCGCAGGGCCAGCTCCTCGAGCCAGCGCTCGTCGCTGCTCTTGGGGTCCCGGATCTGATCCATCACCAGCAGCGGGTCGCCGCTGTCACTGTGGACGGGCTCGTAGAGCGAGACCGGCGCGGAGACTGCGTCCATGGCTTCGCAGACCGTCGCCACGGGCAGGTCCATCGCCTTTGCCAGCTCCTCCACCGTGGCTTCCCGGCCCAGCTCCGCCATCAGCCGCTCCTTGCATTGCAGGACCCGGTAGGCCGTGTCCCGCACCGAACGGCTGACCCGGATCGGGGAGTTGTCCCGCAGATAGCGGCGGATCTCGCCGCAGATCATCGGCACGCCGTAGGTTGAAAACTTGACGTCCAGATCGGGGTCGAAATTGTTGATCGCTTTCAGCAGACCCACGCAGCCCACCTGGAACAGGTCGTCCGGGTTCTCGCCGCGCCCTGAAAAGCGCTGGATCACCGAGAGCACCAGCCGCAGATTGCCCTCGATCAGCTTCTGCCGGGCGGCCCGGTCTCCGGCCTTGCTCCGCCGCAGCAGCGCCTCCGTCTCCCCGGCCTTCAAGGTTCCCAGTTTCGCAGTGTTCACGCCGCAGATTTCTACCTTTCCCTGCATACCCGTCCTCCGAATGATGGTTTGTATCAATTCAGTCGCCCGTTCCCTGCGTAGGGCGGCCAGACCTCTGGCCGCCGAAAACGCAGCAAAACCAGATGGCGCGGCGGCCTGGGGTCAGCCCACCCTACGAGGCGACTGAATCGAGACGATGGTTTTTTCATTCGGTAGTATTTCCCAGACCTGACAGTTTCATGCAAAACTTGGAGCTGTTGTTGTGCGTAAGGCTATGAACTGAAAAGCAAAGATCCCTAAGGCCAGGTTGACCCGAAGTTGGAAACAAAAACGAAGAATTTCCGGGTTTTCATGGTAGATTGTGCCGGAAAACTGTGATATAATGCCAAAAAGGAGCCGCCTCGGAGGATTCTCTGCAGCGGCTCCCAAACACGTCGTTTTGAAAAAACGATCAGATCCTGAAAAAATAAAAAAATTTGATCCTCCGAAATAAAAACACCCCTCTGGGCCGTCTAATGGGTGAATCGCGATTCGAGACCCGCGAACAATGCGGGAAGTCCCCCGAAGGAGAAAAAGAATGGAAATGAACGAATTCGCAAGCCGCGTGGAAAGCCTGCAGAACCGGCTGTTCCGGACAGCCGTGCTCTATCTGGGCAGTCAGTCCGACGCGGAGGAAGCCCTGGACGAGGCCGTTTATCGAGGCCTGAAAAACTGCAAGAAGCTGCGCGAACCGGACTACTTCAATACCTGGATGACAAGGATCCTGCTGAACGTCTGCTGCGACGAGCAACGGCGGCGCAAGCGGGAGCAGAGCTGGGAGGAGCTGCCGGAAACGGCGGCGGAGGCCTTCGACAATCTCCCCCTGCGGGAGGCGGTCAACCGCCTACCCAAGGAATTGAAGGAACTGGTGATCCTGCGCTACTTCACGGGCTATACGCTCCGGGAAGCCTCGGAAATTCTGGACATCCCGCAGGGTACCGCGGCAACAAGAGAACGGCGCGCGCTCAAGCTTTTACGCTTGGAGCTTGGAGAGGAGGAAACAGCATGAATCGAAATCAGGAATATCTGGAACTGACACAAGAATTGGAAACAATGAAGGCGCCCGGCGGGAGCGTGCTGCGGGCGATGGCCCGGCAGCGGAAGGCGCGGCGGGGCAAACTTTTCCTGCGACCCCTGGCCGGCCTGGCGGCAGCCTTCGCAATCTTTGTTTTTTTGGTGAACGTGAGCCCCACGATCGCCCAGGCCTGCGAGGGAATCCCGATCCTGGGCGACCTGGCCGAGGCGGTCAGATTCTCTCGCTCGATGTCTGAAGCAGTGTACAACGACTATTACCAGAAGATTGACCAGCAGCAGACCGTGGACGGCGTCACCCTCAGCGTGGACTACGTGATAGTGGATCAGAAGAACGTAAATGTTTTTTTCACGATGGAGTCTGATGATTGGAATGACTCGGACGACGTGTGGGTAAGCCCCAGCTTCCGGCTGGCTGACGGAGTCGACGCGGACTGCTTCTACTACGGTGGCCGGGATTGGACACGAGCTGAATTCCGGAATCAGGACGTACCCGGAGCCCTGCAGATGGAAGCCTGGATCAACAGAACCTATGGCGACGCCGAGGGACAGCACCGGCAGCAGATCGGTCCCTTTGCGTTCCAACTGAAATTTGACCCGCAGTTCATTGACCAGGGCAAGCATTATGACCTCGACCGGGTTCTGGAGATAGACGGACAACGCATTCAGATCACGGGGGTCCATATTTATCCCTGCTATATGGATTTCAGTTATGAGGAAGACCCCAACAACACGCTTCGCCTGGTCGATCTGAACTACTGCGTGGGGACGGACGATGGGACACAGTATCTCAGATCGTCAGATGTCACCGCCAGATACGGCATACCGATCCGAGTGGACAGCCCTTTTTTCCGCTCTTGCAAGAGCCTGACGCTCAGCGTCACCGAAGCAAAGTGGGTGGAGAAGGACACGCCGAAAATCCATGTGAATCTGACCGACGGGACGGTGGAGGGCGAAATGCCTCCGCGGACCGAATTCGTCCGCGCTGTTTACGGCGAAGAGGGCTGGGCAATTACGCTCCGCATGACCGGGGAGGAACAGTATAGTCCGATCCACGGTGGTTATTATGCTCCGAACGGAGAATGGAAAGACGCGGATTTGCGCGTCTACCAGAGCGACCCGGACTTGCCGTATGATCCGAACGCCTCCGCGGAGGATTCGAGCACGGAGCTTGTTTGCTATTGGATGCTTGTCGTTCCGAATTATTCCGGGGACGAACTGTGGTTGGAGCCCGTTTTCACCCACGAAAGCGTTTTTGAGACGCCAATCACAGCCAGTTTTGAGCTGAAATAACACCAAAAAAGTCTGTCAAAAAACCGCGGCATGGAAAAGCGCTTGCTTTCCATGCCGCGGCGGATTCGCTTTCCGGCCGTATTCGATTACAGCGGCTCGTCGCTGAGGCTCTCGAACTCGGCTGCGACCTTCTCAAAGGTCTCCTCGTCGATGTCCTCCAGCTCGAAGTCGTCCTCGGTGGGCTTGTAGCCGTAGAGATACACGTCCTCAGAGCCGTCGAGCGCCTCGAGGGCAATGTAGTCCTTGCCCTCGACTTCGAAGATGCCCATAATGCCGCAATCGAAGCCTTCCTCGTCGTCGAACTCCAAATGGATGATTTGGTCCTCACTGTACTTGCCTGTCATTGTAAATACCTCCTTTTAATATCGAAACATTCTGAACGCCGTGGGCAGGGCGTACTGCCCGTCCAGCGCGGCTTCGTCCGCCCAGGTGAAGCCCTCTGCCTGTGTTGAACAGTTTACATAATAACATCGCATTTCCCATTGGACGTGGGTGAAAACGTGGGTGCGTTCCACCTGCTTTTCGAGGCCGCGGGGGTGCAGGCCCCAGACTGCGGCCTGATCCAGAGCCGCCTGCGGCTCCAAGCGGCCGGGCAGGTTTGGGAACTCCCAGAGCCCCGCCAGCAGACCGCTGTTTCTCCGCTTTCGCAGGGCAAGCGCCCCGTCGCAGGAGAAGACGAAGACTGTGCGCTGTTCCACGCGCCGGGCTTTTTTTTCTGCGCGGACGGGATAGAGCTGCCAGCGTCCGGTCTCCCGGGCCGCACAGAACGCGGCGGCAGGGCAGGAAGCGCACTTCGGCTCGCCGTTTGGCAGGCAGACCGTGGCGCCCAGCTCCATCAGGGCCTGGGTCAGCGTTCCGGCCCCGGTCTCAGGATAACACGCCGCGAGGCGTTCGCCGAGCGCCCGCTTGACCGCGGGCTCGTCCACGCAGCGCCCGTCCGCTGTGAGCCGGGTCAGCACGCGCAGCACGTTGCCGTCCACGGCAGGGGTAGGCAGATCGAAACAGATCGAGCAGATCGCCCCGGCGGTGTAGTCTCCGATCCCGGGCAGGGCCCGGATGGATGCATAGTCATGCGGGAAGACGCCGTGGAATTGCGCCGTCACAGTCTGCGCGGCTTTTTGCAGGTTTCGCACCCGGGAATAGTAGCCCAGCCCCTCCCAGAGCTTGTGCAGCAGCTCGGGATCCGCCGCGGCCAGGGCAGGCAGCTCCGGCACAGCGGCCAGAAAGCGGGCATAGTAGCCTTTGACGGCCTCCACGCGGGTCTGCTGGAGCATGATCTCCGAGAGCCAGACGTGATAGGGCTCCCGGTCCTTCCGCCAAGGGAGGTCCCGGGCGTTTGCGGCGAACCAGTCCGGCAAAACCTGTATCAGTTGTCGAATTCGCTCCTGCCCGTCCATTACGATCTCCTGCCTTGGGGACACGGACAACAGAGTGCCTGCCCTGCACGTCTCCCGTCTCCTGTTGCCTGTTGCCTCGTTCTTCTATTGCCTAATATTGTAATACACAAAAAGAAATCTGTCAATTTCCAAAAATAATTGATGAAATTTCATGAATATTGTGCTATATTTAAGATAGAAAAATCTGGGAAGGGGAGATCCACTTGAAGCTCAACTACAAGCGCACGATCTTCGTCGGTTTTGCCTTTTTTCTGATTTGCGCTTTTTGGCAAGCCTATGACAACACCATTCCGCTGATTCTGACCAACAAATTCGGCCTGTCCCAGACGGCCTCCGGCGTGGTCATGGCCCTGGATAATATTCTGGCCCTGTTCATGCTGCCGCTCTTCGGAGCGATCTCCGACAAGTGCCGCCACCCTCTGGGCCGCCGCACGCCCTTTATCCTGATTGGCACGATCATCGCAGCGATCGCCTTCGTCTGCCTGAGCTTCGCTGATAATATGCAGCTCAAAAATATCGACAAGGTCTCCAAAATCGACGATCCTGCCGCGCTGACCGAGATCTACCGCGCGGAAAAGGACGTAGAGATCCAGACGCCGGACGGTGAAAAGTTTACGCTCTCTTCGCTGTTCACGCTGGAGGAGTTTTCCACGATCCCTTCACAGCTTGTGGTTGAGGACGGCACCATCATGGAGTATTCCTGTACTTCCTGGGGTGAGCCGGTTACAGAGGAATACGTGCTTGCGGATAAGTTGACCGATGCCGAGAAGGAAACCGCTCTGTCACGGAAAAACGGTACTCCATTTACCAATCCGCATTACACGAAATACGTCGTCCCGGCCCGCCAGGCCTACGCCTGGAACGTCACGAAGAGCAGCACGGCCCCGCTGATCTTCTTCATGGCCCTGCTGCTGGTCGTGCTGGTGTCCATGTCCACCTTCCGCAGCCCTGCCGTGGCGCTCATGCCGGACGTCACGATCAAGCCCCTGCGTTCCAAGGCCAACGCGGTCATCAACCTCATGGGCAGTGCCGGCGGCATTCTCGTGCTGGGGCTCGGCATGGTTTTTGCCACCAGCGCCGTGAAAAACGCGCTGATGAGCTACACACTCTATTTTGCCGTCATTGCCGGTATCATGCTGCTCGCCCTGCTGATCTTCATGCTGAAGGTCCGGGAACCGAAGCTGGTCGAGCACATGCAGGCCGAGAGCAAACGCTACGGCATCGACGAGGGGGAAGACGACGGCTCCGGCTCGCGCAAGCTGTCCGGGGAGGAGCGGAAATCGCTGGCCTTCCTGCTGGCCTCCATCGTGCTCTGGTTCATGGGCTACAACGCCGTGACCTCCAAGTATTCCGTCTATGCCAGCAATATCCTGCATAAGGACTACAATCTGACCCTGATCATTGCCCAGGCAGCGGCCATCCTTTCCTACCTGCCCGTGGGCATGGTGGCTTCCAAGGTCGGCCGGAAGAAGACCATTCTGGCGGGCGTCGTGATGCTGACCGCCGCGTTTACGGTGGCTTGCTTCCTGCGGGAATCCAGCCCGACGATGCTGATGAACGCGATGTTCGCCCTGGCGGGTATCGGCTGGGCCACGATCAACGTCAACTCCTTCCCGATGGTGGTGGAGCTCTGCAAGGGCGGCAACGTGGGCAAGTACACCGGCTTCTACTACACCGCGTCCATGGCGGCGCAGACCGTGACGCCCATGATCTCCGGTTTCTTTATGGATCAATTCGGTATGACCACGCTCTTCCCCTATGCCGCCGTATTCGCGGCGATGGCATTCGGGACCATGCTCTTCGTCATGCACGGCGATAACAAGCCGATTGCGAAAAAGGGCCTGGAGGCCCTGGATGTGGAGGATTGAACGATGTGGACGTTTCTCTTGATTTTGGATCTGATTGCGTTGCTTTGTGCCTGCTTCTATCTGTTCAGCATGAAGGCAAGACGCCGTCCGCAAGGCGGCTTTTACAGCAAGTATGCCCTGCACTATGCCCATCGCGGCGTGCACGCCATCCACGCAGGAATCCCGGAGAACTCGATCCGGGCCTTCCGACTGGCTGCGAATAACGGTTACGGCGCGGAGCTGGACGTGCGCATGAGCCGGGACGGGAATCTGGTGGTCATGCACGACGAGAGCCTCAAACGGACCACCGGCGCCAATGCGAACGTCAGCGCCGTTACAGCCCAGGTGCTGAGCCAGCTCACACTGGAGGGGACCCGGGAAAAGGTGCCCTTTCTGGAGGACGTGCTGCCGCTCTTCAACGGAAAAACGCCGCTGCTGATCGAGCTCAAGCCGGAAAACGGCAATCATGATCTGCTGACGAAGAAGGTCACGGATCTGCTCAACACGTACCCCGATCTGAACTTCATGATCGAATCGTTCGATCCCAGAGTTCTGCGCTGGCTCAGAAAGCACCGTCCCGACGTGATCCGCGGCCAGCTCTCCGAGAACTTTTTTCGGGATGAAGACTGCAGCCTCAACTGGTTCCTTCGCTTCCTGATGACGAACCTGATGTGCAATTTCCTGACCAAGCCGGACTTCATCGCCTATAAGTATGAGGACCGCGACGGTCTTGGCCCCGCTCTGTGCCGGAAAATCTGGGGCCCGCAGTTCTTCTGGTGGGTCGTGCGCTCACAGGAGGACGCCAATCCCCTGATCCGCGAAAAGGATATCATCATCTTTGAGGGATTTGCGGCAAAATAATCGAATAAACACTTGATTTTTGGGAAATACCCAGTATAATGATAGGCAAATAAATACCAAAGGAGACAAAACACAATGGCAAAAATCGAAAAAGATACGATCATCGGCGACGTGCTTGACATCGCGCCCGAAACCGCCCCTCTGTTCATGGCCATCGGCATGCATTGCCTGGGCTGCCCCGCTTCCCGCGGTGAGACCGTCGAAGAGGCCTGCGCGGTTCACGGCGTGGACGTGGACGAGTTCCTCAAGCACCTGAACGCTTTCGAGGAAGGCAAGGCCGAGTAAGAAAATCCAAAAGGCAGGGGCGCACATCGCGTCCCTGTTTTTGTGAAACGAGAAAAACTATGAATCAGGGAAAACCCGATCTTCGACAACAAAAATTTATCCGCATGACCACGACGCCGGTCCAGAAGCTGGTGCTTCGGCTGGCCGTGCCCACCATCGCGTCTATGCTGGTGACCGCGCTGTACAACGTGGCGGACACCTTCTTCGTCAGCTCCATCGGCGGCTACGAGGGCACCTGCGCGATCGCGGCGGTCTCCGTCTCCCTGTCAGTCATGGCGCTGATCCAGGCGCTGGGCTTCTTTGTCGGCCAGGGCGCTTCCAACTTCATCTCCCGCGCTCTGGGCCGCCACGACGTGGACAAGGCCTCCGAAATGGCTGCGACCGGCTTGCTTCTGGCGCTGTCGCTCGGCGCGCTGGTGACCCTGTTCGGCGAGCTGTTCACGGCGCCGCTGGCCCGCTTCCTCGGCGCGGATGAGAAATTCATCGGGCCGACCGTGGACTACCTGCGTTGGATCCTCGCTGCGGCGCCGCTGATGACCGGCTCCTTCTGTCTGAACAATCAGCTCCGCTTTCAGGGCAACGCCTTCTACGCTATGATCGGCGTCGTCAGCGGCGCGGTGCTGAACGTGGGATTGGATCCGCTCTTCATCCACGGCCTCGGCATGGGCGCGCAGGGCGCGTCGCTGGCGACGGCCATCAGCCAGAGCGTAGGCTTCTGCGTTCTGCTGGCCGGGACCTTCCGGGGTGACAACCTCCGTATTTCGTTCAAGCGGGTCCGCATCACGGTGGAAAACCTCGGCTATATCGTCCAGGGCGGACTGCCCTCCCTGCTGCGGCAGGGCTGCGGCGCAGTGGCCGTGATGGTCCTGAACCGCACGGCAGGCGAGGTTGGCGACCTGGATCCCAACATCGGCCGGGCTACTCTGATCGCGGCTTTCGGCCTGGTCAGCAAGACGATGATGCTCGTCAACAACGTGGTGATCGGTCTGGGCCAGGGTTATCAGCCTGTCTGCGGCTTCAACTACGGCGCAGGCCAGTTCAGCCGTGTCCGGCAGGCGTTCTGGTTCCTGGTGAAGACGATTGCCTGCTGGTGTCTGCTGGTGATCGTGTTCGGAGAGCTGCTGGCGCCGCGCGTCGTGGGCCTCTTCCCCGATGCGGAGCCCAAGGTCAGAGAACTGGCCGCAGTGATCCTGCGCTTCCAGTGTGCGACCTTCTTTGTCAACTGCTGGGTCGTGCCCTCCAACATGACGCAGCAGACCATGGGCTGGATGGTTTCGGCTTCTGCGCTGGCGATGGCCCGGCAGGGGCTCTTCCTGGTGCCGCTGGTGCTGCTTCTGCCGCGCTTCTTCGGCCTGACCGGATTGGAGCTGGCGCAGCCCGTCAGCGACGTGCTGACGCTCTGCCTCGCCATCCCCCTGCAGCTTCGCGTTCTGCGGCACCTGTCCCAGCCGGATAAGGCGCTGGAATAATGCAAAGTGCAAAATGTAGAATGCAATAATTATGAATGATGAATCATTGTAAAAAAATCCCAATTTCAAAACGCCTGCTCTGCTGTGCGGAGCTGGTGCCGCCCTGCGGAACCGTTGCGGACGTGGGGACGGACCACGGATACCTGGGCATTTATCTGCTGCAAAGCGGGAGATGTGCCCGCGTGATCGCCGTCGACCTGCGCGAAAAGCCGCTGGCCTCCGCAAGGGCAAACGCGGCTGCGTTTGGCATTCCCATTGCCTTCCCCCTGGGGGGAAGGGGCCCCGGTGCGAAGCCGCCAAAAGGCATGGCTTGTGCTTCCGCGCATAGCGCTCCAGCACTACCCGCAGAGCCCCACCGGGGCTCTGGCGCTGAACGCGCTTGCACTGGGGCCGATGAGGGGGAGTCCCCGAACGTGCAGACTGCAATAACCGGCGGCATGGAATTTGTCTTGAGTGATGGTTTACATAATATAGAACCCGGTGCGTTTGATACGCTGGTTCTGGCCGGCATGGGCGGGGATCTGATTTCCAACATTCTGGCCGAAGCGCCCTGGCTGGACGGCGGAGCATACTCGCTGATCTTGCAGCCGCAGTCTGCGGCCAACGATCTGCGCCGCTGGCTTGGAGAACGGAGCTGGGCCATTGAGCGGGAACGCCTTGTCCGGGACGGGCGCTTCCTGTATTCTGTCATGCTTGTCCACCCGGGGCAGGGAAGGGCTCTGAGCCCCGGAGAACAGTACGTCTCCCCGGCCCTGCGCCGGGAGGGCGACCCGTTGTACGCAGACTACCTCGCCCGTACGCGCCGCGCCCTGGAGTTGACCGTCCGCGGCATAACAAAGAGCGCCGACCCCACCGATCTCGCGCGCGCCGCGTACTACCAAGCGGCGCTGGAGGAAGTGGCTTCGCTTGGCACGCTATGAAGTATGCTTCGCATATGAAGTGTGCTTTGCACATGAAGACGCTTCGCTTATGAAGTATGGCTTCGCCATATTTGACACAACGGGAGAGTCTTCCCAATTGAATTTTCATTTCTTTTTCATCTTTTTATTCGCAGAATATAAAGATACCGCAATATGCGTGAAGCGCATACTTCATATCTCCAACGGAGATACTTCATATGCCGCAAGGCATACTTCATGTCCGCAAATGCGGATACTTCATCCGAGAAAGGAGTACCTCATGACTGTAAAAACTGTCTTAGATTATCTCTGGACACTTGCGCCGGAGGCTTACAAGGAATCCTGGGACAACATCGGCCTGCTGCTGGGACGGAAAAACGCCCCGGTGCGGGGCGTTTTGGTGGCGCTGGACGCCACGGCGGCGGTGGCTGCGGAGGCGGAGCGCCTTGCCTGTCAGCTCGTTGTGACCCATCACCCGGTCATTTTCCAGGGGGATAAGCACGTCACAGACGACGATCCGCTGACAGAGGTCCACCTGCGCTGTTTGGAAAAGGGAATTGCTGTGATCTCCATGCACACGAATCTCGATTGCGCGCCCGGCGGCGTCAACGACGTGCTGGCGGAACGATTGGGCTTACATAATATAGAGATCCTGGAGGACGGCGAAACAGCCGGCCTGATCCGCGTCGGCGAAGTCGCTGAGACAGAGCTCTCGGCCTTTACCGCGTTTGTCAAGGAGCGGCTTGCCTGTCCCGGCCTGCGCTTCGCGGACGGGGGCAGACCCGTCCGACGCGTCGCCGTGGGCGGCGGCGCCTGCGGGGAGTTCATGCCGAAGGTCCTGGCTGCGGGCTTCGATACCTTTGTCACGGCGGATATCAAATACCACGAATTCTGTGATGCGGCGACGCTTGGCCTGAACCTGATCGACGCCGGTCACTTTGAAACGGAAAACCCGGTCTGCGATGTTTTGGCGGAAAAGCTGCGTGAGCGCTTCCCGTCGCTGCGCGTCCACCGTTCCGTGCACACGGATTGCATTCGGTTTCTATGAAGAAAAGCTCGCAGAGGCTGCCGCCCCTGCGAGCTTGTTTCTATCGAAGCACCACGCTGGTCTGTCCCTCAATCGTCAGGACCGTACCCTCCAGCGTCGCCTTTCCGAGGCCCGCGAAGCCGCTGATTACGGTGAAGTCGGTAAGCCCGCGGTTTGTCAGATCGATCTTGAAGGGCTCGGTCGTGGTGTTGTGCAGGACCAGACACTTGCTGTCGCCCAGGGTGGCCGTAAAGCCGCCCACGTTGGTGGCGTTAAAGCGCAGAGCGGCATATTCGCCGTTTGCGATTTCCGGGTTGGCCTTCCGCAGCAGAATGAGCTGCTTGTAGTAGTTGTAGAGACTGTCCGCCCTGGCCATCTGCTCCACGGCGCTTCCGTCTGCACGCGTATCGGTGGAATAGGTTGTGCCCTGCGGGTCCCGGACCGTATCCCCATCGCCCCAGACCATGGCCAGGCGGCGGTTGGCGTCAGTGTTTGCTCCGCCGCGGGAGCCGCGCATGGCCAGCTCTTCGCCGTAGTAGAGGAAGGGAGAGCCCGGCCCCAGGATCAGCAGATTGGCTGCCATCTGGGCAGCGCCGGTCCGGGTGGGCAGGAAGCCCGCGGCACGGTCGGTATCGTGGTTGGCGAGGAAGGGCACGATGGCCGCGTCCGCTCGCAGCGCCTTTACGGTATCCAGATAGCTCTGCACGTATTCGGTGTAGCGGTTTACGTCGCCCTTTTGGGCCGCGGAGGCGATATAGCCTTCGGCCAGGCAGGTGGAGAAGTCGAAGCAGTTCATTGCTGGGTAGTAGGCAAAGGTCACGCCGTCGCCGTCCCAGACCTCGCCGACGGTGTAAAGTTCCGGTTTGATCGCCCGCAGCTCCTGCAAATACCAGGTCCAGAATTCCGCGCTTGCGCTGTTGTCGCCGTAGTAGATATATTTGGCTGCGTCAAAGCGGAAGCCGTCCACGCCCAGTTCCAGATAGAATTTTGCCACGTCCAGAACGGCCTGCCGTACGTCCGCACTGTCAAAGTTCAGCTCCGGCATCCCGCCGTCGAAATTGCACTCGTAATAGTCGTCGGTGCCGGACAGGGCGTTGAACGTGCGGCCCGCAGGAGCGGGCTCGCCCTGTGTGTAGAAGCTGTAGAAGTCGTAGTAGGGGTCGTCCACGGCGTGCTGCTTGTGGGCGTTCTGGAAGGCGGTGAACCATGCGTTGGACTTGCTCGTGTGGTTGATCGGCAGGTCGAGGATCAGCTTCACGTTCCGGCTGTGGCAGAGCTCCACGAGCTCCTTCAGATCGTCGAGCGTGCCGAAGGCGCCGTCCACCTGATAATAGTCGCTGACGTCGTATTTGTGGTAGGAGCTCGAGCGGAAGATGGGCGTCAGCCAGATCCCCTCCACGCCGAGGGACTTGCCGGAGGCGTCGTCGCCGTCGTTGAGGTAGTCCATCCGATTGATGATGCCGCGCAGATCGCCGATCCCGTCTCCGTCGGAGTCGGAGAAGGAGCCGACGAAAATCTCGTAGAAGACGCGGTTGTTGCCGCTTGCGGCGGTGACGCCGTCGGGAACCGGAACGCTGACTTCCCCGGAGGACGCCGGAGCCTCGGTGGTTCCGACGGCCGGATTCGTGCCGGAAGCAGGCGGGACAGCGTTTGGGTCGGTATCGTTGCCGCAGCCGGAAAACAGGCTGACGAGCAGAAGCAGGACAAGCGTGAGCGCCATGGATTTTTTCATGGAAATCGCCTCCCGTTTTTTTCTAATACTGAACTCCCATAGAAAGATTGAAAAATGTTCCGAGCGGAAATCGCGCCAGACGAGGCGGAGGACGCAGGCGGGCTTGACGCCCGGCAAGGACAACAACGAAGTATGGTGCCATTTCTGCCGGAACAGATTAAAGGTTTCTATGGGAGTTCAGTATAATTGTATCGAATCCAAATCCGACTGTCAAGGCGTTTTTGTTTGCATTCCATTCCGGGTGGTGGTATAATGAATCCAAAATCGCGGCGCGCCGATTTGCGCCGCTGCGAGGAGCACTCAGAAAGAGAGGACGACCCGATGCATGAATTCTATACGCCGGAGCGGTTGGAACGGCTGGCGCGGCGGCACAGACTGGTCAAACGGCTGCTGTATCTGTTGGCTTTTGCGGCGCTGGCGGTTTGCGTGGTCCTGACCTGCCAAGTCAATACCCACAACATCTACGATATGCTCCTGGCCTGCATCTGTATCAGCGTCGGGGCCGCCTGGATCATCATTTACTTCGGGGTCTACGTGGTTCGTGACGGCGGCCGGGAACTTGCCCACGCCAAAAATCTCGCCGACGGTCCCCGTGAGACGGTGACCGGGACGGTCACGGTCCTGCCGCTGAAGGTTCGGATCCGCAACAGCGTCACGCTCCGGAAGCTCCGCGTGGAGACCGCAAAAGGGCCGGCGGAGTACAGCGTGCAGATCGACAAGGTTGAGGAACTGCGCAGGGCCGGAGAACGGCTGACCCTGTATACCGTCCACGGCTACGTCGTGGCCTGGCAGCGGGCGGAAGAGGAGGCGGGCCATGCGGATCGTTAAAAATATCTGGGCCCAGCTCCACCGCTTCGTCTTCTGGGCGTTGGTGCTCTCGCTGCTCTGGAGCTGGATCTATACCTTCGTGGGCGATACGACCCGGGACAAAAAGCTGATCCTCTGCGTGGACGCCTATGCGCTGGATCAGCGTCCGCTCGCGCTGCGCCTGGAGGACGAAGGCCTGCCTGCCGGGATCAAAATGATCCAGGTACGGAGTTTCGGCTATGATTTTCTCGGGACGGAGCTGGAGGGCGACCTCTATTTGATGAAGGCCTCGATCCTGGAGGCGACGCTGGCCGATACGCCCGGAAAGTTGGCCCCGCTGACGCTGCCGGAGGGAATGGCAGGCTATGAGCGGGACGGGAAAAGCTGGGGGATCCTGGTGTTTGACCCCGAGACCCAGCACGGCCCGGCGATGAACTATATCCAATACACGCCGCTGCCTGACCCGGAGCCGGAGGCCTACTACCTCTGCTTCGATGCGGCCGGTCCGCATTATGCCGGAAACGACGGCGCATTGGACGACGCAGCGTGGGAAGTTGCAATTACGTTTCTGGAAATTGACAAATGACAGGGAAAAGGAATTTTGTAATGAAAAAAATAACTGCGTGTGTTTTGACCTTGCTGCTTCTTGCAGGCTGCGCAAACCCTGCGGCCTCGGACGGTACGACCGCGGCTGCTGAAACCGCCGGCGCTGTGATCGGGACCTCCGTGGCTCCCGTGGAGAACCCGCCGGTGATCGAGCGGGAGGACGTCGCCCCACAGGCGGCGCTGAGCGGCTGCCCCCTCTACGTCAGGGCTGTGGAGGGCCTTTCCGAAGACTTTATCTTCGGCATGGACGCATCGCAGGTTCCCGCCCTGGAGGCAAGCGGCGTGAAATATTACGACCGTGACGGCACGGAGCGGGACGTTTTTGCGATCCTGGCCGCCCACGGAGTCAACTGCATCCGCGTCCGCGTCTGGAACGATCCCTTCGACGCATCGGGCCACGGTTACGGCGGCGGCAACTGCAACGCGGACACCGCGGTGGAAATCGGCAGGCGAGCCACGAAATACGGCATGAAGCTGCTGGTGGATTTCCACTACTCCGACTTCTGGGCTGACCCCGGCAAGCAGATGGTTCCGAAGGCCTGGGCCGATCTCGACGCGGACGCCAAGGCTTCCGCGTTGGAGGCCTACACGCACGACGTTCTCATGCGTCTGCGCAACGAGGGCGTGGACGTGGGTATGGTCCAGGTGGGCAACGAGACCAACGGCGCGCTCTGCGGCGAAAAAGAATGGTCTGTCATCGTCAAGCTCATGGCAGCAGGCTCCCGGGCCGTGCGGGCCGTCTATCCGGAAGCCAAGGTCGCGGTCCATTTTGCCAATCCCGAGAACGGAGACTATGACAGCTACGCGACCAATCTGAAAATCTACGGGCTGGACTATGACGTCTTCGGCTCTTCCTATTACCCCTACTGGCACGGCAGCCTGGAAAATCTGACCAGGACCCTCCGCCAGATCCGGAACAACACCGGCAAGGACGTGATGGTGCTGGAAACCTCCTATGCCTGGACGGGGGAGGACTTCGATTTCTCCGGCAATACGATTTCTGACGAAAGCGCTGTGAACAAGCCCTACCCCTATTCGCAGCAGGGACAGGTGAACAGCCTCCGCGACGTGACCCAGGCCGTGCAGGATGCCGGCGGAATAGGGGTCTGCTACTGGGAGGGAACCTGGATCGGCGTGGGCGGCGCGACGAAGGAAGAAAACCAGAAGCTCTGGGAGCAGTACGGCTCCGGCTGGGCCTCTTCCTACGCCGCAGAGTACGACCCAACAGACGCGGGCAAATGGTACGGCGGCTGCGCTGTGGAAAATCAGAGCCTCTTCGACCCCAAGGGCAAAGCCCTGGACAGCCTGATGGCTTTCAACCTGATCCGCTTCGGCAACGACGAGGTTGCCCTCACCGCCCAGGGGATTGAGGAGATCAAGGCCCGTGTGACCGTGGGGGACGCATTCGCCCTGCCCGAGACCGTGGACGCGATCATGACCGACAACAGCCGCGAGCCGCGCCAAGTCAAGTGGAACGTGACGCCGGAGACGCTGGCAGCCTGGCTGACCGTTCCGGGCAGCCACGACATCACCGGCACGGCCGACGGCATGGAGGCGATGCTCCGGCTGACTGTGGAGGGCGTGAATCTGCTGAAAAATCCCTCCTTTGAGGACGGCGTCAACGCACCCTGGACTGCGGAAAACCTCGGCGGCTGCAAGGAGCTGCGGATCGAGCAGAAACCCGGCGACTCCCGTACCGGCGAATGGCACTGGCATTTCTGGTCGCCTGACGCCGGCAAGGCGGAGTTCACGCTGGAACAGACTCCCGAGGGACTGGAATCCGGCACCTACGATTTCAGGATCTGGATCATGGGCGGAGACTGCGGCGCAGCAGAGGTCTACGCCTATGCCAAGCTGGACGGCGAGACCGTTGCAACGGCCCCGATGGAGATCAGCGTCTGGAACGAATGGCACCTCGGTGAGGTCCTCGGGATCGAATACACGCAGGGGCAGATCCTCACGGTCGGCGTCTATGTCAAGGCGCCAAACGCGGGCGCCTGGGGCAAGATCGACGATGCGTCTCTGTCTGTCCGGTAGCAAGTTTTCTCAGCATAAATGAATATAATTGCAATATAATTCATGGAATATTCACAATTATCAGAAAAAATATTAAAAAACAGATAGACAATCGGAAAGAAAAGTAGTATAATATGGGTAATGGTTACGGGATCATCCCGGCAGCCAAATGCTCCGAACAGCGGAGTAAATCATCCATTTAAGGAGGATAAAACAATGAAACTCAAAAGAATTTTCGCACTGCTGCTCGCGGTTGTGATGGTCTTTGCACTTGTTGCATGCTCCGGCGCGACGAACGAAACGAAGGCCAACAATCAGGGCAGCAAAACTGAGACCAAGGCCAACAACCAGGGCGGCAACGAGCTTGCCGGCACCTACGAAGTCAAGGTCTGGTGCGCTGACAAGGTCGTCGAGCTGATGAAGAAGCAGATCGATGACTTCAACGCCAAGAACACTGACGGCATCGTCATCAAGGCCACCGTTCAGAACGTGGGCGAGGGCGACGCTGCCACCCAGATGATCACCGACGTTGACGCCGGCGGCGACCTGTTCTGCTTTGCTGACGACCAGTTTGCCCGCCTCGTGCAGGCCGGCGCTCTGTCCAAGCTGGGCAGCCAGGCTTCCGAGTTCGTCACCACCAACAACGATGCCGGCTCCGTGAAGGCTGCCACCATCAACAGTGACGTCTATGCCTACCCCATGACCGCGGACAACACCTACTTCATGTACTACGACAAGACCGTCATCACCGATCCTACCAGCCTCGACAAGATCATTGCCGACTGCGAGAAGGCTGACAAGCAGCTCTGCTTCGACCTCGGCAACGGCTGGTATCTGGCTTCCTTCTTCTTTGGCGCCGGCTGCTCCTCTGACTGGGCGACCGACAAGGACGGCCACTGGGTCGTCAACGACACCTTCGACAGCGCCGAGGGTCTGATCGCGATGAAGGGCCTGAACAAGGTCATGACTTCCCCCAAGTTCGACTCCAAGAGCAGCGCTGCTGAGTTCGACAACGGCGCAGCCGTCGTCGTCAGCGGCACCTGGGATTCCAGCACTGCCAAGTCCATCCTGGGCGACAAGATGGGCGTTGCTGCCCTGCCCAAGTTCACGGTTGACGGCAAGGACTACGAACTCGGCTCCTTCATGGGCTACAAGATGGTCGGCGTCAAGCCCCAGAGCGACGCTGTCAAGGCTGCTGCTCTGCACAAGCTGGCGCAGTACCTCACCGGCTCCGAGGCTCAGACCGAGCGCTTCACCGCTGTGGGTTGGGGTCCCTCCAACCTGGAGGCCATGAAGTCTGATGCTGTTCAGAACGATCCCGTCCTGGCCGCTGTCGCCGAGCAGGCGAAGAAGGCTGTTGTGCAGAACGTCCCCGACGGCTGGTGGAACCTGGCTGCTGCCCTGTCCTCCGTCGCCAAGGAGACCAACGACGAAGCTGCTCTGAAGGATGCCCTCAAGACCTATCACGACGGCATTGAGCTGCTGAAGAACCTGAAGCCCGGCCTGCTGTTCGTCGGCGCTTGGAACGGCTGGAACAACGCTGCTGTGGAAGACACCTATATGCTGTCCGGCGACGGCGACGTCCTGTCCCTGACGCTCGAGGTTCCTCAGAGCGACTATATGGGCGGCCGTATCGTCAACAACGGCAAGTGGGAGTCCGATAAGGGCTACGCCCAGGTCACGACCGGCAAGGAGCTGGCCAAGGATCTCGGCGCCGACAACCCCGACAACAACATCGTCTTCAACGAGCCCGGCACCTACAAGGTCACCATTAACACCGCCACCAACGAGATTACCCTCGAGAAGGTCGGCTGATTACGCACAAAAGAATCAGAAGGTTGAGCTTTAACTGGAACTGATTCAAAAATCGGATTTGGTTGGAGTCAAGCGATCTTGGCTCCAACCATTTTTTTAAGAAGGGGCTATGCCATGAAAAGATACACGGACATGGAGTATCTCCGCCTGCCAAAGGGACGGAAACTGCTCTACAAAATCGCGGCCTTTTTCTGTGCCATCCCTCGTGCGCTGAAAAACGGCGCGCTTGGCATCGTCCGGGCGATCGGGAACTTCTTCAGATCGATCGGCCTGGAATTTGCCGACATCTTCAAAACCTTCGTCAACGGCGATTGGAAAACCAAACTTTCCTTCTTCGTGATGGGCTTCGGTAATATCGCACGCGGCCAGATCCTGCGCGGTCTGCTGTTCCTGCTGTTTGAAGCGGCGTTCATTTTCTACATGATCTTCGCAGGTGCAAAATGGCTGAGTATGCTGCCGTCTCTCGGCAAGGTCGGCCCGCACGAGGTCTACAACGCAGTCCTCGATACGCATACCACGGAATACGGCGACAACTCCTTCAAGATCCTGCTCTACGGCGTTCTGACGGTGTTCTTTATCGTGGCCTTCATCTACACCTGGCGCGTGAACATCAAGCAGAACAAAATTGCCGAGCAGATCCTGAAATCCGGCAAGCCGCTCAAGAGCGGCAAGGACGATCTGCGGTCCCTGGTGGACGACAGCTTCCACAGGACCCTGCTGGCCCTCCCGCTGACCGGTATCCTGATCTTCACGGTCATGCCCATCGTCTTTATGATCCTGGTCGCCTTTACAAATTACAGCGGCAGCAACGACGGCTATTTCAACAGCCTCTTTACCTGGGTGGGGCTGGAAAACTTCAACACCGTGCTTTCCTGGAACGGCAGCGGCGGCGTCTACTCCGCCACCTTCGGCGAGGTGTTGACCTGGACCCTGATCTGGGCCTTTTTCGCCACCTTCACCAACTACTTCCTGGGCATGTTCGTCGCCATGATGATCAACAAGAAGGGCATCCGCCTGAAAAAGGTGTGGAGAACCATTCTTGTTCTGACCATCGCCATCCCGCAGTTCATCTCCCTGCTGTACGTGTCCAAGATGTTTGACAAGAACGGCATCGTCAACGGCCTGCTCAAGGATCTCGGAATCATCGACCACGTGATCGACTTCTGGGGCAGCACGGCGCACGACGCCATCTTGCCCCGCGTCATGGTCATCGTCATCAACATCTGGATCGGCATTCCCTATCTGATGCTGATCGCCACCGGCATTCTGATGAACATTCCCGCCGACCTTTACGAATCCGCAAAGATCGACGGCGCAAGCGGCTGGAAGCAGTTCTCCAAGATCACCCTGCCCTATATGCTGTTCATCACCGGCCCGTATCTGCTCACCAGCTTTACGGGAAACATGAACAACTTCAACGTCATCTACCTGCTCACCGGCGGCAACCCCATCAACAACGCGGCGTCCTCGGCTGCCGGCTCTGTGGGCTACACGGACCTGCTGATTACCTGGCTGTTCAAAATCACGACGACCACCGGCACCAAGTACTATATGGCTTCCGTCATCGGTATCCTGGTCTTTATCGTGGTCGCGCTGATCTCCCTGGTGGTCTACAACGTGCTGCCCTCCATTAAGAACGAGGAGGATTTCCAGTGATGAATTATTATGCTACCGTTAACAATACCTTAGAATTCATCAAAGAGAATGCTCTGATTGTTGGGATTATTGCGGCGTTTTGCGTGGTTGCAATCACTGTTGGTATGTGGAAGGTATTCCAAAAGGCCGGCAAGCATCCGTGGATGGCTGTGATTCCATTTGCTCGGGACTATACGCTAACTGAGATTGGATCGACTGGATTGATCGGTGTACTTGCCTATGTGATACTGCCTATTCTTGGAATTATAAATCTGAACGGTATTCGTTACTTTTATGATTTGAATAAAGGCGCAAGCAAACCAATCTATGCGATTCTGTTCGTATTAGGTACAATTTTCCTGGCAATAGCGCTTTTTTTCCATGTACTGAGTTCCATCAAACTGTCCAACGCTTTTGAGAAGGGCACTGGATTTCTGATCGGTCTGATTCTGCTACCGCCGGTATTTCTTTTAATTCTGGGTCTGGATCAGAGCAAATATGTCCGTTCTGTTTCTACATCCTTAGGTCTGAAAGCATCACGTGCAATCAGCAACACACTGATTTATATCGTGCTTGTTATCATGGCAATTATCTGGCTGGTTCCCTTCGTCTGCATCGTCCTGCAATCCTTCCGCACGGAGTCCACCTGGTCGGTGGGCTACGTCCTGCCCAAGCAGTGGGGCTTCCAGAACTACGTGGATCTGTGGAACTCCAATTTCAAGCGCTGGTATCTGAATACCTTTATCATTGCGCTGATTGTTGCTGCGCTCCAGACCATCATCGTTCTGTGTATGTCCTACACGCTCTCCCGCTTCCGCTTCAAGCTCCGCAAGGGCCTGATGCAGTTTATGCTGATCCTCGGCATGTTCCCCGGCATGCTCACCATGATCATCCTCTACCGCGTGCTGAAGGACCTGGGCCTGACCGAGTCGCACGCCGTTCCCGGTCTGGTTCTCGTCTACATCGCCTCCTCCGGCATGGGCTACTACGTCTCCAAGGGCTTCTTCGACACGATCCCCAAGTCCCTGGACGAGGCGGCCCGTGTGGACGGCGCGACCCGCGCGCAGGTCTTGTACAAGATCATTCTGCCGCTTGCAAAACCCATCGTCATCTATACGATCCTGACCGCTTTCATGGCGCCCTGGGGCGACTTCGTGTTTGCGAAATACGTCTCCTTTGAGGACCCTGTCGGCATGAACGTGGCAGTCGGCTTGTGGAAATGGTTGACGCCCGATATGATCAACCAGCGCTACACCATGTTCTGCGCCGGCGGCGTGATCGTCGCGATTCCCGTTGCGGTTCTGTTTATGTGCCTGCAGAAGTATTACGTTGAGGGTGTGACCGGCGGCGCAGTCAAGGGCTGATCCGGCGATCATGCAGAGGAAAGGAGATTCCTGATATGGCAAGTGTAAAACTGACGAAAGTCAAGAAAATCTACGATAACAAGGTCGTGGCGGTCCATGACTTTGATCTGGATATCAAGGACAAGGAGTTCGTGGTCTTCGTCGGCCCCTCCGGCTGCGGCAAGTCCACCACCCTGCGTATGATCGCGGGCTTGGAGGAAATCAGCGAGGGCACCGTGGAGATCGACGGCGTGGTCGTCAACGACCTGCAGCCCAAGGACCGCAACATCGCCATGGTCTTCCAGAACTACGCCCTGTACCCCCACATGACGGTGTACGACAACATTGCCTTCTCCCTCCGGCTCCAGAAGATGCCCGAGGACCTGATCTACGAGAAGGTCACCAAGGCCGCGGAGATCCTGGGCATTACCGAGTATCTGATGCGTAAACCCCGTGCGCTGTCCGGCGGCCAGCGCCAGCGTGTGGCCATCGGCCGCGCCATGGTGCGCGAGTCCAAGGTGTTCCTGATGGACGAGCCCCTGTCCAACCTGGACGCCAAACTCCGCAACCAGATGCGCGCTGAGATCATTCTGCTCCGGCAGAAGCTGAATACCACCTTCATCTACGTCACCCATGACCAGACCGAGGCCATGACCCTGGCTGACCGCATCGTCATCATGAAGGACGGCTTCATCATGCAGGTCGGCACGCCCGCCGAGTGTTTCGATATGCCCGCCAATCTCTTTGTGGCCGAGTTCATCGGCGCGCCGAAGATGAACATCATCAAGTGCGAACTGCTGAAGGAGAACGGCCGGTATTACGTCACGCCCTTCGGCGCGAAGATCGAGGTCGACGGCGAAAAGGGACAGGAGCTTGCCCGCCGTGACGTGAAGCCCGGCAAGATCCTGTTGGGCGTACGACCCGAGCACATCACGCTGGCGCAGCAGGGCGGCATCCCCACCCGGTTGGAGGTCAACGAAATGATGGGCTCCGAGCTCCATCTGCACGTCTATACCGAGGACGAGACGCGGCTGATCGTCCGTGTCCCCACCATCGGCTTGACGAACGAGCAGCGCAAGGGCATGACCTACGGCTCCGCGCTGAATATCACCTTCGAGGGCAAGGTCATGCACTTCTTCGACCCCGAGACGGAGAAGAATATGCTGTGCGATTGACCCGCCTGCTCCGGGGTCCCGGATACCGGGACCCAGGTTTTGGATAGGTTCAGAGTTCAGGGTTCAGAGTTCAGAGCTTTATTGAGGTGCTTGTATGGCGTGGGAGCATTATTCAAAATTGAAAGTCTGGCAAGATGCAATGAATCTGGTGGATGAGGGATATCGATTGATTGCGTTTTTGCCGGGAGAAGAACGGTATGCGCTTGCGACCCAAATGAGACGCGCCGTGGTTTCGATTCCGTCGAATATCGCGGAAGGGCATGGAAGGCGTTCTGATAAAGAATTCCAAAGGTTCTTGAGCATTGCAAGAGGCTCCGTCTTTGAACTTGAAACACAGTTGATGATTTGCATCCGACAAGCGTACTTGACGAAGGAACAGACTACGGATGCGTTAGTAAAATGTGGAAATCTATCAAGAATGCTGGTTCGCCTTGGACAGAGCTTTGACGAAAACCGCTGAAGGGATCAGAATTGCTGAACTCTGAACCCTGAACCCTGAACTTTGAACCCTGAACTCTGAACCAACAATAACCGGGAGAATTACCATGACTGACAAATTTATCGTAAACATCATCCACCGGCCTGAAATGGTCCCCGAGTATGCCGAAAAGGTGACCGGGCACGGGAAGGAGGAGGACCTGGGGCGCAAGGCGCTTTTGACCGAGAGCCTCGATATTTTCAAGACCCAGCAGATGCTGGCCCACAAATACGGCCTCAAAACCACCATCCAAATGACCTATGCCTCGCTCTTCAACGCCGAGGCGGTCGCCCTTGCCAAGGAGCACCACGAGACCTACGGCGACGAGATCGGCCTGTCCCTGCTCGGCCTGCCCTGCGAGCAGTTCCGGGAAAAGTACAAGACCAAAGACTTCTGCATCTGGATGTTTTCCATGGAGGACAAGAAGGCCATCGTCCACGACGTATTTGAGAAGTTCCACGACGCCTTCGGCTTCTACCCCGAATCCACCGGCTCCTACTACATGGACGCCGATTTGATCAACTTCATCAAGGCGGAATACCCCTCCGTCAAGTGCGCCGTCGCGACCTGCTGGGAGGAGGGCCCCAAGGCCTACCACACCTGCAACAATTCCTGGTACACCTTTATGGACGGCGGCCCCTGGGCGCCGTGGATCCCGTCCAAGGCCAACACCCACGCTCCGGCGGCCAACGAGGCAGAAGACAGCGGCATCGTCGCGATCCCGCACCTGAGCCGCGACCTGCTGGCCTGCTATGACGGCAACGGCTCCAATTTCGGCACCCACCCGCAGAACGTCCTGCGCGGCATGATCTACGACACCAAGACCTGGGAATACCCCTATCTCTATAACCTGATCGACCAATACCGCAGCCTCGCCAAATACAACGACGGCTACGCCTACAATATGATGTTCGTCGGCCCCGGTTGGATGAACAAAATGGGCCGCTGGGAGCAGCCCTACGAGCTGCTCTACAAATCCTACGAGGACGGCTGCGCCTACTATGGCAAGCTCAAAGCCGAGGGCAAGCTGGTGGATATGACTATGTCCGAGTTTGCCGACTACTACCGGAAAAAGAAAAGCTACACCACCCCGGAATGCGCGCTCTGGCGGGACATCCTCTACGGTTCCGACAAGCAGCTCTTCTGGTACTGCGACCCCTATATGCGCGCCTGCGTCAATATGGACCAGGGCGGTGCAATCGTGGATCTGCGGCCCTATGCCGCCAAGCTCGAATGGCCCGTCGGCATCGGTACGCCCCACGTCCAGGACGCGAGCTATCCCTTCCTGATCCAGGAGAAATATCGCGCCGGCTACTTCACCCACTACGCGGGCGAGGGAACCGTCCGCTCCGCCAAGGTCTGCTGGAACGGGGAAGAGGTGGACCTCTGTCTCTGCCGCACCAAGGCAAAGTTCTCCCGCGAGGGCGGGGACCGGATCCTGACCCTCGACCCGGTGGAGATTGTGTTTGCCGGAGGTCTGGCGGTGAAGCTGCAGACGATCATCACCTTCTCCGAGGGCAGCTCGAACATTCGGATCGACCGGAAGCTCCTGTCCGTGTCCGAACCGGACGCGGAGGTGACCGTCAAGGAGTACATGGTGGCCTGCTACGGCACCACGGAGTACAGCGAGGATATGTCTTCGCTGCGCTTGCATATCGAGGCAGGGGAAGAGGACTCCGTCACGATCCCCTACGAATACAAGTGCCGTGAGGCTGCCGTGGCCGGTGCGGAGGAGGTTTCCTGCACGATCCCGCCGATCAAGACCCGCGTCTCCATGCTGGCCAACGGCCGGAACAAGATCGGCTTTGTCCGGGAGGGCTACGCGTTCAGTCCCATGTTCACGCTGGGGTGGGAGCGCAAACTCAAAGAAGGGGAGGTCTTTACCACATGGCTCAATCTGGAAAGGGCAGACTGAATTACCGCTGTCCGTCCTGCTTTATGCGGGACATTGACATGGATATGTTTTACGATAAGGAAAAGGACGAGTTCTACTGCCTGCGCTGCCAGTATCGGGGCAACGAGGCGGACGTCCTGGCCAAGAACGAGTTGGCACGCTTCCGCTACGGCGCAATGAAGCAGCGCTTCACGTTTGAGGAGTAAGCTATGATCAAAGGCGCGGATATTTCCTCTCTGTTGGAGGTTGAGGCAGGCGGCGGCAAATTCTACGATCAGGGGCGTGAAATGTCCGCGCCTTTGATCTTAAAGCGCCATGGCGTCAACCTGATCCGCCTCCGCCTCTGGAACGACCCCTATGACGAAAGCGGCAATCCTTACGGCGCTGGGACGAACGACCTGCCCCGCACCATGGAGTTAGCCCGACGCTGCAAGGCCCTGGGCCTGCCCTGGCTGCTGGATTTCCACTACTCTGATTTCTGGGCGGATCCCGGCAAGCAATACCCGCCCAAGGCCTGGGCAGGGCTGGACGCCGACGGTCTGGAGCGGGCGGTTTATGAGTTCACCCGCGAGACGCTGACTGCGCTGAAAGAGGCAGATCTGCTGCCTGCCATGGTGGCTCCGGGCAACGAGCTCTCCAACGGTCTGCTCTGGCCGCTGGGACAGGTTCCCAACTGGACGATTATTGCCCGCTTTGTCTCCGCGGGTATCCGGGCCGTCCGGGAGACGGACCCGAGGATCGCTGTGATGATCCACCTGGACAACGGCGGCAACAACGCGCTGTACCGGAGCTGGTTCGACAACTACCTGGCCAACGGCGGCGCGGACTTCGACTGTATCGGTCTGAGCTACTATCCCTTCTGGCACGGCTCCCTGGCCGACTTGAAGCATAACCTCCACGATCTGGCCGCCCGCTACGGCAAGCCGATGATCGTCGCGGAGACCTCCATGGCCTTTACGCTCGAGGAGTGCAACGAGCGCGAGGGTCTGAGCCCCGATCAAAAGCGCGGTCTGGCGGCCAACGAAAAGACAGCCGCGGCGGTGCCCTGGCCTGCGACCCCGGAGGACCAGGCGGAGTTCCTGCGGGAGCTTCTGACCGTGATCCGTTCAGTACCGAACGGCCTCGGCCGCGGCCTGATCTGGTGGGAACCCGCCTGGCTCCCCGTGCCCGGCGCGGAGTGGACCAAGCCTGCCGGTCTGGCTTATATCCACGAAAAAGGCCCCGGCGGCAACGAATGGGCCAACCAGGGCTTGTTTGACTATGACGGCAGAGTTCTTCCGGCGATGGATGAATTGAGAGTTGAGAAGTGAGAGTTGAGAATTGCCCGTAGGACGGCACCCTGCCGTCCGCGTACCCGTCCGCACTCGCCCGTAGGGACGGCACTCTGCCGTCCGCGTTTCCGCGCAAACCCGCCTGGAACACTGGGGAGGAATAAACCATGAATAAACCGAAAAACGTATTATTTGTAAACGCCTGTGTGCGCGAAAACTCCCGCACGCTGGCCCTCGCAAACCGGGTCCTGTCCCATCTGAACGGAACCGTCGTCGAATACAACCTGGAATCGGCTGGCCTCCGCCCCTTGACCCGGGAAACCCTGGCAAAACGCGACGCCTTGCTGGCCGCCGGGGACAAGACGGATCCCATGCTGCGCCCGGCACTGGACTTTGCCGGGGCGGACGAGATCGTGCTGGCCGCGCCCTACTGGGATCTGAGCTTTCCCGCCTCGGTCAAAACCTGGATCGAGCATATCAATTGTGTGGGGCTGACCTTCGCCTACGGTTCCGACGATATGCCCTACGGTCTCTGCAAGGCCAAACGCCTGTTCTACGTGATGACGGCTGGCGGCCCCGTGTTCCCGCCCAACGAGGGATTTGCCTACGTGGAGACCCTCTGCAAGGCTTTTTACGGGATCCCTGCGGTGCAGCTTTTTTCCGCTGCGTGCCTGGACGTCCGCGGCGCGAACGTGGATGCGATCATGGGAAAAGCCTGTACGGAGATTGACGCGTGGTTTACCGCGGAGCAGGAACGGTAATTCGGAATCTGTCAAATTGCAGGGGCGGCCACGTTGGCCGCCCCTGCGGCTTGGTCGCGATATCAACCAAACTGCATGATGAAAACGGATCGGTATGTCATCACGACACACCGATCCGTTTTGATCTTTGTTTATTCGGTTAACAGGGAAACGTCTTCCAGATACAGGGAAAGTTCTCCGCATTGGGGACAGACGGCGACGGCGGGGCTGCCCATTCTGCCGCCGAAGAGCTTCTTGGCGTCTTTGGTCAGGACAATTCCATAACCGCCGCCCTGGACCTTGATGCCACAGTTTTCCAGCATTTCGGTCCCGCATCGAATACATTTTCGCATGTTGGTTTCTCCTTTCAAATTTCAATGCAGGAAGCGTTCTTGCCTTAGCTCATCTCTGCCAACTCCAGCCCGGGGTTCTTCCGCTTGGTGAAGTCGATTGCCCAGAAGGAGGAGAAGACCAGCAGCTTGCGGCCGCGGTAGTCCTCCAGCAGCTCCACGTCGGAGGAAAGGTTCAGGTCCTTTTCCGGTACGGGGCTGGACGTGATGAAGCGAAGCTCCTCATAGGGCAGGCCCTCCATCCGCAGCTCCACGCCGTACTCGCTCCGCATCCGGTACTGGAACACGTCAAATTGCAGGGTGCCCACGACGCCCACGATGACCTCCTCCATGCCGGTCTCCGGCTTCTTGAAGATCTGGATGGCGCCCTCTTGGGCGATCTGCTCCGTACCCTTGATAAACTGCTTGCGCTTCATCGTGTCCTTGGGGCTGACGCGGCAGAAGTGCTCCGGGGCAAAGGTGGGGATGCCCGCATATTGGAACTTTTTGCCCGGTACGGTGATCGTGTCGCCGATCGCAAAGATGCCCGGGTCAAAGACGCCGATGATGTCGCCCGCGTAGGCCTCCTCGACGATCTCACGCTCCGAGGCCATGAGCTGCTGGGGCTGAGACAGGCGCATCTTTTTACCCGCCTGGACGTGGTAATACTCCGCGTCGCGCTGGAACTGGCCGGAACAGATGCGCATAAAGGCAAGACGGTCGCGGTGGGCTTTGTTCATGTTGGCCTGGATTTTGAAGACGAAGGCTGAGAAGTCGGGGGAGAAGGCGTCGATCACGCCGCAATCTGCTGTCCGGGACAGGGGAGGCGGAGTCATGCGCAGGAACTCTTCCAAAAACGGCTCAATGCCGAAGTTGTTCAGGGCAGAGCCGAAGAAGACGGGGCTGAGCTCACCGGCCCGGACTTCTTCCATGTTGAACTCGCGGCCCGCGGAGAGCAGCTCCACGTCCTCGATCAGCTTTCCGTGCTTTTCCGCGCCGAGGATCTCGTCCAGGGCAGCGTCGTAGAGCTCAATTTCCTGCTTTTCGGCTTTGTTCTTGCCGGAGACGCCGGAGAACAGCAGAAGCTGATTGCCCTGCCGATCGTAGACGCCGCGGAACTCCTTGCCGGAGCCAATGGGCCAGTTCATCGCGCAGGTCTCAATGCCAAGCTCCCGTTCCAGCTCGTCGAGCAGGTCGAAGGGATCCTTGGTTTCGCGGTCCATCTTGTTGATAAAGGTGAAAATGGGAATGTGGCGCATTGCGCAGACCTTGAACAGCTTCCGGGTCTGAGGCTCCACGCCCTTGGCTCCGTCGATGACCATGACGGCGGAGTCGGCGGCCATCAGGGTGCGGTAGGTGTCCTCGGAGAAGTCCTGGTGGCCCGGAGTGTCCAGAATGTTGATGCAGAAGCCGCCGTACTGGAACTGCATCACAGAGGAGGTCACGGAGATGCCGCGCTGCTTTTCGATCTCCATCCAGTCGGAGACAGCGGCGCGGGAATTCTTTTTGCCCTTGACGGCGCCCGCTTGGGCAATCGCGCCGCCGTAGAGCAGGAATTTTTCGGTCAAGGTAGTTTTACCGGCGTCCGGGTGGGAGATAATGGCAAAAGTCCGCCGCCGGGAGATCTCTTGTTGTAAGGTTGACATAATATATACCTCGAATTTAAAAGTCAAAAATATTTGGCGTTCGTCGTCCGTGCTGTAGGGATGGCACCCTGCCGTCCGCACCTCCGGGTTTCATGTCGGCACCGGATTGGATTTGCTTCGGCAAATTGCATTCATTCCGAATGCCGGACAAGCAATACTCACGAAGCGCACAGTCGATTGTCCCTACGTCATACTTTGAGGGGAACACAGAAAACTGTCCCCTGCGTTGTCTCGAGTGTTGGCTACATCGGATGATTCTCCATTCGTTGTGTAGTTTGTTTTACAGTCTATTTTTCATCATATCACAGCATCTTCTGAATTACAAGGAAAAATCTGTTGCTTTTTTCGAAAAAAATAGTACAATATAGCTGTTCGACTTTTCAATGCGGTTTTGGGTGGTATGTGCTTTGTAATCGAGAGGAGCAGTGCTTTATGAGCATGGATTATTACTTCTATCTGCGGGATACGCGTGGGTTTTCCTCCCAGAGCTTTGAAGCCTTCTGCGCCTCCGTTGGCTATTCTGTGCGGCTGCATCCGAATGCGAATCTGGTGACGGATAAGGGCTTTCTCCCAGCCTGCCTGACGGACGAACGATTTACAATGGACGGGAACGATCGGTTTTTGACCGGTATCGATTGGTTTTTCGCGCCGCATCAGCCGGAGCTCGAAGAGAAGAAGCCATCAGGGTTGCGGGCCTTGTTTCGGAGAAAGGCGGAATCGCCCGTTCAGAAGCAAATCAGAAATTCCACCGTGGAGATGAGCGCAGGCTGTCATTTTATCGATGCCTTCGAGCTGTTGATTGCCCATCTTTTGGGTGCCTACCTCATCAAAAGCTGCGGCGCCGTAATGTACGACCCCCAGTCTGGAATGTACTATACTGATGCGGCTGCGGTGCAAGAGACCCTCAATGGACTTGTGAAGGCAATGTTGGCTTCCAAGGAGAAGGGGACACTTCGTGTGCATCCCTTTGAAGAATGGAAATCTTAACGGACTAAGCATCACTGGATGGGAGGCGATAAAATGGACAAAAACTCACCCATTCTTGTATTTGACTCCGGCGTGGGCGGCGTGAGCGTGCTGCGCTCCCTGGTACGGGAGTTGCCGGACGAGGACTTTGTCTACTTTGGCGACTCCGCCAACGCCCCCTACGGACCGCGAAGCACCGAGGAGATCCGCGCCCTGACGCTGGAAAACCTGACTCGGCTCAAAGAAGAATTTGATTTCAAGGCCGCAGTGATCGCCTGCAACACGGCCACCTCCGCGGCCATCGGAGATTTGCGGGCCGCCTGGCCGGAGCTGCCGATCCTCGGCATCGAGCCCGCGCTGAAGCCTGCTGCCGACCGTCATCCCGGCGGGACCGTGGTGGTCATGGCGACGGAGACCACGCTGCGGGAAGAAAAATTTGCGGCCCTGACCCGGCGTATCGAGAGCCGCTGCCGGGTCGTCAGTCTGCCCTGCCCGGAGCTGGTGGAGTTTGTGGAGCGCGGCGAGACCGACAGCCCGGCCCTGGAGGAATATCTGCGGAAAACCCTGACTCCCTATATCGCGGAGGGGGTGGACGCCGTGGTCCTGGGCTGCACCCACTATCCCTTCGCGGCCTCCGTCCTGCGCCGGGTTTTGAGCCCGGAAACGGAGCTGTTGGACGGGGCCGAAGGCACGGCCCGCAACACCCGATCGCAGCTTGCCGAGCGCTCCCTGCTGCGGGAGCGCGGTCCGGGCAGCGTGCGTTTTTTGAATTCCAGCCCGGACCCGGCTCTGCCGGAGCTGTGCAGCAGGCTGCTGCAAACGCCGCCCCTGCCGCCGCTGCCAAAACTGACTGTAAGGAGAACGTCTATGGACCCCAAGGAACGATTTGTTTCGATTTTTCGCCAGTATATCCACCGTGAAGGCGCTGAGGAGCTGTTAAACTATCTGCTGAGCTCTGATTTTTTTGAGGCGCCCGCCAGTGCCCGCTTCCATTCGTCCGTAGCCGGCGGTCTGTGCCGGCACAGCCTGAACGTCTACGACTGCCTGCGGGCCTACCTGGCCCGGCCCCGCGTTCAACAGGTCTACGGCCTGACCGGGGAGGACTATACCGAGGAGAGCGTCGCCATCGTCGCCCTGCTGCATGATCTGTGCAAGATCGGCTGCTACAAGCCAGGCTTCCGCAACGTCAAGGACGAGCGCGGCGTCTGGCAGAAGGTGGCAACCTACAACTTTGAGGACGATTTCCCCTTCGGACACGGGGAGAAGTCGGTCTGGATGGTCATGAAGTATATGAAGCTGACTGACCATGAGGCCTTCGCCATCCGTTACCACATGGGCTTCTCCGGCGAGGAGGACGCCCGCACCGTCGGGCAGGCCATGGCAAAGTTCCCGCTGGCCTTTGCCCTCAACGTGGCCGACTCCGAGGCGACGTATTTTCTGGAAGAAACACCGTAGGAATTGAGAATTGAGAAGTAAGAATTGAGAGTTGACAGGCAGAAATTGCCGGGGCAGTGCCTCGACGCCCTGCGCTGAGGCAGAGACGGGAGAATCATTCTATGTTTGAACCGATCACAAAAGAAAACCATGCGAGCTTGGAAGCGCTCATGATCGAGTATTATCAGGAAGGCGAGGACGCGGATACGCCGATTGAGACGATCCAGGACTTCATTGAAAGCTTATATCAAATGATTGGAAGCGGAAGCATTGACGGCGCCATGGTCAAGCACGGCGGCCAATACGAAGGCTTTTGCCTGTGGATGAAGGACGATCCGCAAAGCGATTTCAGCGAGATCCCGGGCTATGGAACGATTCTGGAAATCGGCGTCAGACCGCAGTTCAGAAAGAAAGGGCTCGGAAGAGAAATTGTCCGTTATGCGGAAATGCAGATGCGGGAAACAGGAGTGGAATCCTTTTACGTTTCAGCCTATGGGCCTGCGGAAACATTCTGGGAAAGCTGTGGCTATCAAAAAACAGAGCGAGTTGCACAAAACGGCTTGCCTGTCTTTGTGAAATAAACAGAACCGGCAGGGATTTGACGAATCCCTGCCGGTACTTGCTTCAATTTCAATTTTCGGGGAACGCCAGGTAAGCCGCTTTCTCTGCGTTGGGAACGTAATCCTCGCTCGGGAAGAACAGCCGCCAGTTTTCCTCGCTGCGCAGGCTGTCGGCCCAGTCGTCGGGCCAGACCTCCGGCCAGTTGACGCTGCGTTCCTTGATCGGCCAGGTAATGATCCGATACAGGCTCGTGCTGCCCGGATCCAAGGACTCCAAGCTGACAGACAGCTTGCTCTCCGTGCCGTCGGCGCCGGGCTCCGCCGCTGCGTCATGAGGGAGCTGGGCCAGCAGCCATTCCTGAATGGCCAGAGCGGTGCCGCAGTCCGTTTTATAGCAGCGCAGGCCGTTTTTGCTTTCGGGCTCCAGCCCGGCTACCAGGGCGTAGAGCTTCGGCTCCTCGGCTTCCAGCAGGGCGAACAGACTTTCCGGCGTGAACTCCGTATAGAGCAGGACGGCGGCCTCTTTCGTCTTGCTGAGCGCGGTACAGGCTGCCTCATCCGTCTGCGTGACGAGGCGGGGCTGCGCGTTATCAGAACTGTTATTGTATTGAGAGGGATTGCGATAGTAAGTTGTTGCGGATTCCGGCGCATGCAAAACGCCCTTCCTGCTGTCTTGCGGTGCTTCCGCGGCTTGCGTGCCGACAGCGCCGTTCACGGCTTCGTACGCCGGCTCATATTCTTCGTTCTTGGAAGCATAGTTTCCGCTCACAGCGTAGTCGTTTTGATCCTGCATGCTGGAAGTCGCTTTGCTGCCGCCCAGGGGAATGACGTTCAGCCCAACCAGCAGGACCAGCACCGCGGCCACCGCGCCGAGGGCGGTGCCGGGGCCGAACCAGCCGCGGCGGGCGGGCTTCGCTTTTCCGGTGGCCTGGTCGATGCGGTAGAGCACGCCCTTTTTCAGGCCCTCCGGCGCGGGCTCCTGCAGTGTGGCGACTTGTTCATCCAGACCCCGCAGGGTCGTCATCAATGCATTACAGGCGGGACAGACGGCCAGATGTGCCGAAAGCGCTTCTTCCTCGGCAGAGGAAAGCGCAGCGTCGAGCTTCGCGCTCATCAAAACCATTGCCTCTTCACAGATCATGACCGATCCCTCCTTTCTGTATGAATAGACGTTTCGGAATCCGTTTTGTTCCCGTTTTTGACTAAAATATTTCGCAGCGCAAGCCGCGCACGCGAGAGCCGAGATTTCACCGTTCCCTCGCGGATTTGGAGCGTTTCGGCAATCTCCGTATAGCTCATGTCGTTGATGGCCCGCATGGTCAGAATTTGTCGGTATTCCACCGGAAGCTCGTTCATGGCCTTGGCCAGTGCCGCCCGGTCCTCGGCGGCCTCCAAAATCTCCTCGGGGCTCTTGCCGGGATCGGCAAGTTCCATTTGGACCTCTTCGCCGTCGTCGTCCGTCGTGGTCAGCGAGACGGTGGGGCGGCGTTTTTTTGCCCGGAGCCAGTCCAGACAGACGTTCGCTGTCAGCCGGAACAGCCAGGTGGAGAAGGCGGCCTCCTGCTGAAATCCGGCCAGACCGCGCCAGGCCCGGACGAAGGCCTCCTGCGAGAGATCAAAGGCGTCGTCCGCGTTGCCGCACATGCGCAGCGCCAGGTTGTAGACCCTGTCCTGATAGGTCTCTACCAGGACGCCGAAGGCGTTGTTGTCTCCGGCAAGCACCTGTTCGATGATTTTTTTCTCGTCCATTATTCCAAGTCCCTCTGGATCCCGCCGATCACCCGATAGACGTCCTCCATCGTGGCGATCTGGGAGATCTGCTGCTTGTAATAGTTGCTGAACCGGACGCCCCGCAGATACCAGGCGAGCTGCTTCCGGGCTTCCAGACAGGCAATGTGTTCGCCCTTGTCTTCCCGGGCCAGCTCCATTTGCCGGAGCGCGACCTCCATGCGCTGCGACAGGGGCGGGCGCTCGGGGATCGGCTGCCCGTCCAGCGCGGCTTTGATCTGCTGAAACAGCCAGGGGTCGCCGAAGGCGGCCCGGCCCACCATGACCCCGTCTGCACCGGTCCATTTGAGACAGCGCAGGGCGGCCTCAGCGGAGATCACGTCGCCGTTTGCAATGACGGGAATCGAGACGGCCTGCTTGACTTGGGCAATGACGTCCCAGTCGGCGGCGCCGGAATAGAGCATGGTTTTCGTCCGACCGTGGACCGTAATGGCCGCGGCACCGTTTTCCTGAACGGCCTGGGCCAGCTCTACCACGTTGACGTGGCTCTTGTCCCAGCCCTTGCGGGTCTTGACGGTGACAGGCACGTCTACAGCCTCGCGGACTGCGTGGACGATCCGTCCGGCCAGAGCGGGATCCTTCATCAGCGCGGAGCCCTCGCCGTTGTTGACGATCTTTGGCATCGGGCAGCCCATGTTGATGTCAATAAAATCGCAGCCGCTGAGCTCCAGCGCAAGCTGCGCGCCGCGGGCCATGAATTCCGGCTCGCTGCCGAAGATCTGAACGCCGCAGCAAACGCCGGAATTGCGCCGAAGCAGGGACACGGTCTTTTTGTCCCCGTAGCAGAGCGCCTTGGCGGAGACCATTTCGGTCACCGTGGCGTCCGCGCCGAGACCGGCGCAGATTTCCCGGAAGGCGAAGTCCGTCACGCCCGCCATGGGTGCGAGGATCACGCCCCGGGGCGGAACAAGCTTCATGATCGGTCCACCTCCCAATACTGACGCGCTACATTATACTATAAAATCCGGGAAAAAGCAAAGGAAATCAGAAATATTTGAAAGGAAGCAGTTTTTTCTTGACAAATCGTTGATTTATGCATATAATAAACAGGCTGAAACGCAAATCCGCCCTTAGCTCAGTTGGTAGAGCAACTGACTCTTAATCAGTGGGTCC
>CAMKED010000012.1 GCA_946411475.1 uncultured Clostridia bacterium
TTCGTCGACGATAGTATGCGGGCGACTGCATGTGAAAATAGATAACGCCAACATTAAAAAGAAGGCTCCGGCTAAAAGCCGGAGCTTTTTACATATAGAAATGGAGGGCACGTTATGATCGTTCGTTTTGCAACAGAAAAAGATTTGCCTGCTGTCAATGTTCTGCGCAAGCAGGTCAATGATCTGCACGTCGCGGCCAAGCCGGAGGTTTTTAAGCCGGGCTTTCCCGACGAGCTGCGGGATTTTCTCTTTGAGGCGTTCCAAAATCCGGATTTTGAGATTGTTGTGGCGGAAGAGCGTGGGACGCTGCTCGGATTTGCCATGCTGGAACCGTTTTATAAGCCGGAATCTCCCTATCGGTATGCGCAATCCTTCCTTTCGATCCATGAGTTTGGCGTGGACGAAGCGGCCCGCCGGCGGGGGGTCGGCTGTGCGTTAATGGAGTTCATTCGTGCGCTGGCCGGAGAAAGAGGCTTTTCCCAACTGAGGCTGACTGTGTGGGAGTTTAATCAGGACGCACGGAATTTCTATGAGAAGGTCGGATTTTCTGCGTTTCAGCGTTCGATGGAGATGCCGGTATGAAGCTGTCAAAACAGGATGTACGCCGCGAGCTGGAGCTGCTTCCGGCGGGATATAAGACCAAGGATCTGGATGCCCTGATCGCGAAGTTAATCCGTCAGAAAGCTAACGTTTCGGCGCTGCGCGATTCTGTGTTAACGGAGCAGGACCTCCATCGAATCTATTATTATGTCAACCTGAAGCAAATTAAGGATGTTCGCGCCCGTATGACCTTTATTCATAAGAACTTGTTGTTTTCCGATTGGTGGCATACGGATCAACTCATTCATTTTGTGGCGGACCTGCCGTTTGCCGAGGCCCTGGACTATGCAAAGGCTTACGTGCAAAGCGCGGATCCTTTCATTCGCCGCTGGGGCTACGTCCTGTTCATCTCCCGTCTGGGCCGCGGTCACGCGGCGGAGCTGCTTCCGCTGATGCAAAACGACGAGGCCTACTACGTCCGTATGGCGGAGGCCTGGCTGATTGCGGAGCTGGCCATCGACGAGCCGGAGGCGGTGCATGTCTGGATGGCCGGGAACGAACTGCGCTACGACGTCAACGGCAGGGCCATTCAAAAAATCTGTGATTCCTTCCGCATTTCCGCTGCCTGGAAGGAGGCCTTCAAGGCCCTGCGTCCGGCATTGAAGGCGCGTTCGTGAGGGCGATTCAAAGCGTGATCCAGTATCGTTCCAGCCGGACGCTCCTGCGGGGCTCTGTCACGGTCGCGTCGTAGACGCCGCCGTTTTTCAGAATGACCTTCCGGCTGGCCTCGTTCTCCACGCGGCAGCAGACCAGCACCCGATCCAGCCCTCTGGCCTTGCAGATTGGCAGCACGTCGTGCAGAATTTGGCTTGCATAGCCTTTGCGCCGCTCGGAGGGTCGGACGGAGTAGCCGATATGGCCCGCGTACTGCGCGGTGTATTCGTTGAGGCAGTGCCGGAACTGCAGCATGCCGAGCACGCGCCCATCCTCCCGGACGGCAAGATATTGCGTCGCGGGAACCTGTCCATCCGGGACGGTCTCCGGCTGCTTGCAGGTCTCAAGGTAGGCCAGCCAGTCCTCCGTGCGCTCGAAGCGGCGCAGGGAGCCGCAGCCGTCCATGGAGCTTTCTGCTTCCAAAAACTCCCGGCGGTAGTCCTGGATTTCTTTGTCGTACGCCATGCTCGGTTCGATCAGTTTCATAGATACAACCCCCTTTTTTCGCATCATAGCAAAGGAGCGCACGCCTGTCAAGACGCAGCAGGGGATCGGATGCGCTTCACAGTTTTTTTCCTTGCGTTGCGTGCTGTATTTCAGTATAATATACGATACAAAGAAAAAGAAACGAGGAATTGATATGCACTACGATTTTACAACCCTCCCCGATCGGCGGGGAAAGGACGCCATCGCGGTGGACATGGTGGGCCTGCCCGGCGGCTTTGCCCCGGCCGGCCCCAAGGACGGCTTCTCGGTGATCCCCATGTGGGTGGCCGACATGAACTTCCTGGCCTGCCCGTCCATTCAGGAGGCCGTCATCCGCAGGACGCAGCATCCGGCCTTCGGCTATTTCCAGCCCTCGCAGGAATACTTTGACAGCATCATCCTCTGGCACAGGCTCCGCAACGGCGTGGAGGGCCTCGAGCCGAAGCACATCGGCTACGAGAACGGCGTCCTGGGCGGCGTGGTTTCCACGCTGAACGTGCTCTGCTCCCGCGGCGACACGGTGTTGCTCCAGAGCCCGACCTATATCGGCTTCACGCACGCGCTGAAAAACAACGGCTACGAGATCGTCCACAACCCCATGTACCGTGACGAAGCGGGCGTGTGGCGGCTGGACTACGAGGACATGGAGCGGAAGATCGTGGAGCGGAACATCCACGCGACGGTATTTTGCAGCCCGCACAACCCCTGCGGCCGCGTCTGGGAGCGCTGGGAGATCGAGAAGGCCATGGCCATCTTCGAGAAGCACGACGTCTGGGTCGTCTCCGACGAGATCTGGTCCGATCTGATCCTGGACGGACACAAGCATATCCCGACCCAGTCCGTGAGCCCCTGGGCCCGCGAGCATGTGGCGGCCATGTACGCCCCGTCCAAGACCTTCAACCTGGCGGGTCTGGTGGGCAGCTACCATATCATCTACAACGACTGGCTGCGCGACCGGCAGGCCAAGGAGAGCTCGCTGAGCCACTACAATGCGATGAACGTCCTGTCCATGCACGCGCTGATCGGCGCCTACGGCGAGGCGGGCCAGCTCTGGGTGGACGAGCTGCGGCAGGTGCTGACTGAGAACGTGCGCTTTGCCTGCGACTATATCCGGGAGCACTTCGAGGGCGTCACGCTGATGCAGCCCGAGGGGACCTATATGCTCTTCCTCCACTGCGAGGACTGGTGCAAGGCCCACGGGAAGACCATTGACGAGCTGCAAGCGCTGGGCACCGACGTCGGCGTGGCCTGGCAGGACGGCCGCATGTTCGAGGATCCCTGGGGCATCCGCGTCAATCTGGCCTTGCCGCTGTCCGTCGTGCGGGAGGCCTTCGAGCGGCTGGACAAGTACGTATTCAATGCGTAACTGACGGTATTTTGCCATAAAAAATCCGCCCGGCTCGGGCGGATTTTTGCGTTATGCGCAATTCTTCCGGGTTACCTTATACCTCGGAATTGTCCCGGCCTCGGAGGAAGCCCCGGAGGTAACGAATCAGCAGACGCGCTTCCTTGTCGGGCAGAACGTGTTGATCGAGGCCAATGCTGCCGTTGGTGTGCAGCAGCTCGAGAAGATTCTTCTGGTGGATCACGTAGAGCAGATAGAACACACCGGCGAAGAGAATACTGATGACCGCATCCAGGGTCGGGTTAAAGGCGATGCCGTCTCCGAAGTGCGTCAGCTTGTCGAGCAGCAGAAGCACGGGCCCGAGCATCAAAAAAAAGAAACTCAGCGAAAGCAGAAATTTGTTTCTCAGACGCAGGTATTTGAGGTCCTGGAACTCCTCCAGGTCGATTCGGAAATCGGTTGGCTGGGTCTGATAGGAGCGGTGATCCCGGCTGACGGTGCATTTTCCCATACAGTAAATTGCCCGGTCGGAGAGGACGGCAAAACACTTTTTGCGAATGCCCTTTTCCAAATAGGTTTCCAACTGCGGGCTTCCGGCGACGCAGATCAGTTTTTCATCCGGCTCAAGGAAGATCTCGCTCTGCAGCCTGGCTTCGTTGATGATTTGCGGCATAGTATGCCTCCTGTTTCCGATTTCGTTCGCCCCATATAGTACCATGTTTTCAGCCTAATGTCAACGAAACGGAAAGAAAATCTTGCGAATCCGGAAATCATTCGGTATAATAAGGGGAAAGAATCATGGGACGAGGAACAGCCTATGCGTTATTATGCCGGAACTTATGACGTGGCCGTGATCGGCGCGGGACACGCCGGGATCGAAGCGGGCCTGGCCGCAGCCAGACTTGGCAAAAAAACGGTCGTGTTTACAATCAACCTGGATGCGGTGGGGAATATGCCGTGCAATCCTGCCATCGGCGGCACGGGCAAGGGCCACCTGGTCCGGGAGCTGGACGCGCTGGGCGGCCAGATGGGCATTGCCGCGGATCACTGCTGCATCCAGTATCGGATGCTGAACCTGGGCAAGGGCCCGGCCGTTCACTCCCTCCGCGCCCAGGCGGACCGCCGCCGCTATCAGGAATATATGAAGCACGTGCTGGAACAGCAGGAGAATTTGGATCTGAAACAGGCGGAAATCGTCTCGATCGAGACGGAGCAAGGCGCGGTTCGCGGCGTTGTCACACGCCTGGGAGCCTTCTACGAGGCCAAGGCGGTCATTTTGGCGACGGGAACCTTCCTGGACAGCCATATCATCATCGGCGAGACGACGATCTCCTCCGGCCCGGACGGTATGCACGCGGCCGTCGGTCTTTCCGACTGCCTGCGCGGCCTTGGGCTGTCCCTGCGCCGCTTCAAGACCGGCACCCCGCCGCGCATCAACGCCCGCAGCGTGGACTTCTCCCAAATGGAGCTCCAGCCGGGCGACGAGAGGATCGAGCCGTTCTCGTTTACAACCGTAGCGCCGGCAATCTGCCGGCCGGATGCGGGCTCCGGTGACGGAATGCAAAATGCAGAATGCAGAATGCAAAATGAGGGATCAGGGATCAAGGATCAGGGATCAGAGAACGGGGGAGAACGGATTCTTCGCTGTGCTCAGAATGACAGCGTTGGGGGCGGCGCCCTCGACGCCCCGCGCAACCTTGCCGTCTGTTATCTGACCTATACCAACGAAAAGACCCACGAGATTATTCGCAACAATCTGTCCCGCAGCCCGATCTACGACGGCTCCATCACGGGCGTCGGCCCGCGCTACTGCCCCTCCATCGAGACGAAGATCGTCCGCTTTGCGGACAAGCCCCGCCACCAGCTTTTTGTGGAGCCGACGGGGCTGAACACCGAGGAGCTGTATTTGCAGGGCTTTTCCTCCTCGCTGCCCGAGGACGTGCAGCTTGAGATGCTGCATTCCGTTCCCGGTCTGGAACAGGCCGAGATGATGCGTCCGGCCTATGCGATTGAATACGACTGCGTAGACCCCACGGAGCTGCTGCCCACGCTGGAATGCAAAAAAGTCTCCGGCCTCTACGGGGCGGGGCAGTTCAACGGCTCCTCCGGCTACGAGGAGGCCGCCGTTCAGGGCTTCGTGGCTGGGGTCAACGCTGCCTTGAAGCTGAACGGGGCAGAGCCGCTGATTTTGAAGCGCTCCGACGGCTACATCGGCGCGCTGATCGACGATTTAGTGACCAAGGGCACCGAGGAGCCCTACCGGATCATGACCTCCCGCAGCGAGTACCGTCTGCTCCACCGCCAGGACAACGCGGATCAGCGCCTGTCCGCCATCGGCCACCGGATCGGTTTGATTTCCGACGAACGCATGGCCGCCGTGGCCGAAAAATACGCGGCCGTGGCGCGGGAGATCAAGCGCTTGGAGCATAGCGGCGTCGCGGCCTCGGCGGAATTGAACGAGTTCCTCGCGGCGCGCGCCTCCGCTCCGGTGGAGACCTCGGCCCGTCTGGCCGACCTGGTCCGCCGCCCGGAGCTGGGCTATGAAGCGATTGCACCCTTTGACCCGGAGCGCCCGGCGCTGCCTGCCGCCGTCACGGAGCAGGTGGAGATCCAGATCAAATACGCGGGCTATATCGCCCGGCAGGAGCAGCAGGTCGAGGCGTTCCGCAAGGCGGAAGCCCGCCGCCTGCCCCCGGACGTCGACTACGACGCGATCCCTGCTCTGAAAGTCGAGGCGCGGGAGAAGCTGAACAAGATCCGCCCGGTCTCCGTCGGCCAGGCGTCCCGCATCTCCGGCGTCAGCCCCGCCGACGTGGCGGTGCTGCTGGTGTGGCTGGAGCAGAATAAAGGGAAGAAGTAAGAATTTGTTTGTAGGGACAAGCATTGCTTGTCCGCCGCTTCCCTGTAGGGGCGCACAGTGTGTCCGCGTCTCCCGTAGGGGCGGTCATTGGCCGCCTGCTGGCGCAGTTGAGAATTGAAAGTTGAAAATTGAAAATGTCGGTGTTTTGCAGATTGCCATCTGCAAAAAGAAAAACGGTATCTATTCAGTCGCACCTGCTCCGTAGTGGCCGCGCACCTGCGCGGCCATGGCGCGGATTGCTATTTCGGGGCTTTATGGCCGCGCAGGTGCGCGGCCACTACGACCCTACTGAAAGATACGAAAAACGATAAAACCGCCTGGAAAACCGTGATCTTTTTTGCTCATCGTTCAAATAGCAATTTGAACGATACTACCACTATCAACGTTCCATTTTCAACTTTCAACTGCCTTTCCGTGTGTTCGCCGTTCCCTCGCAGGGGCGGCTGAAACCTCCCCTGCTTGCAGGGGAGGGGGACCGGCCTCAAGGCCGGTGGAGGGGTGCCGCCCGCACGAGGCAGAAACCCTTCAGACTTTGTAACAGGAGGTTCCAAATGCAGCTCTATCACATTAGCCAAACGCTCCGTCTCGGCGACGAGCTGACGCCCGGCCGCCAGAACTTTTCGGACCTGGCGGAGCCCTTCATGCAAGGGCTGGAACGCGGGCCGGACTGCTTTATCGCCATGCTGCTCAACGGGAAATATATGTTCGCGGTGATGAACCACTCCCGCCTGCGGGAGTGGGCCGACTATGCCAAGTGGGCGACAGAAGGTCTCTTTGAGTTCGTGCGCCGCCGCAGCTTCCCCGAGGCCGTCAGCCGCCTGCGCTGTGTCTACTATTACGACAACACGGAGGACTGCGTCCGGCTGTTCCGGGAGGATTGGGGCGAGGAGAACCCGGAGGAGCAGGAAAAGGTTCGCCTTTTCGCCGTGGAGGCGGACGATCCCGCCCCCCAGCGCCGGGATATGTGCGTCTATGACGAGGCCTACGACGCGATCGAGCGGCTGGACGTCGACGCGGCTCTGGCCGCCGCGGAACGCTATTTCCGGGGCGAAGCGTCAGAAAGCCCCATTTGGGAGCTCCTGAGCGACAAGCCCGCCCGGGCCGTCCGGGACCTGACCCACCTCCTGGGTCCTGCCCCGTGACGGCGGACAAGCGATACCCATGAAGGGCACAGGTGCTTGTCCCTACAAACGGTATTGGCGGGCAGATTGCCCGCGCTACATTCTCAAATCTCGAAAAGGAGGCCATTCTATGATCCCCTATGAACACTACGAACAGAGCGCGGCCTATCTCCGCGAGAAGATCGGAGCCTTTCAGCCTGACATTCTGCTGATTCTCGGCTCCGGCCTGGGGCAGTTCGGCGAGCTGGTGGAAAAACCCATTTTCGTCCCCTACGCCGAGATCCCCCACTTCCGCCACGCCTCCGCGCCCGGACACAAGGGGCGCTTCGTCTTTGGGACGATCGCGGGCAAGCGCGTGGCGGTCATGCAGGGCCGCATCCACCTCTATGAGGGCTACACGCCCGAGGAGGCCGTCTACGGCGTCCGGGTGATGAAGCTGCTGGGCGTGAAGACCATGATCGTCACCAACGCGGGCGGGGCCGTCAATCTGGACTACAAGCCCGGCCAGATCATGCTGATTTCCGACCACATCCTGCTCTTCCCCATGACGCCCCTGACCGGCTGCAACGATGAGCACTTCGGGGTCCGCTTCCCGGATATGTCTACGGCTTATACCCCCGCCCTGCGGGAGCTGGCGCGGCAGGCGGCGCAGGAAACCGGCGTCCATCTGAACGAGGGCGTCTACATGTACTTCCCCGGCCCGCAGTATGAGACCCCCGCCGAGATCCGCGCGGCGCGCCTGCTCGGCGCGGACGCGGTGGGCATGAGTACCGTCCCGGAGGTCATCGCCGCCCGGCACTGCGGCATGGAGATTCTGGGCTTCTCTTTGGCCACGAATATGGCCGCCGGCATTCTGGATCAGCCGCTCACCGAGGAAGAAGTCCTGGAAACCGGCGAGGCGTGCAAGGCCATGTTCTCCAAGCTGATGCTCCGCATTTTAGAAACGCTGTAGCGGTATACAGCAAGGTGTACATCGAAGCAAGAAAAAAGGAGCAGAGCCCATGAAAATGCGTCAGATTGATTTTGAAGCCAACGCCCAAAAGAGACAAGAAATACGGAGGCTCATGGAAAAAGACTACCGCAGATTTGTTTGTACTTTTGTGCTGCTGGGGATTGTCCTGCCACTGGTGATCAGCAGCCTCATCCCCGAGATGCTGCCGCAATTGATTGGCAGATGCGTGATTTACGATATTGTCCTATTGCATTTTTTGAGGCAAGAGCGAAGGTCGGTAAAGCTTATTCGCCTGGATAGGGACGTGTATGCGGAATGGATGGAGCTGCAATTCACGGGTAATCGAGATCCTGCGGATTTGCAGCGGGCGCTTGATTTGTGGGCGAGCTACCGGGAACAGTATCGGGAAAAACACGAAGAGCTTGTCACCATGCTCCGTGATTCGTTGAAGAAAAAGGCGAATCGGGAAGTCACGGTTGCCATGATGGCCGGTCTGGTTTTTCTTGCCGGAAAGAAGGAAGACCGGGATTTGCTGCTTCGTGCCAAGTATCGGCACGGACCGGCGGGTCATTTGATCCCGGATTGTTGGATTCAAACCCTTGCGCTGCACGAACCGGACTTTCAGACGGAACACGAACGCAAGGCCGGGGAGTTCCGTGCTTATTGGGACAGCAGATACAAGGAGATAGAGAAACAGAAAAAAAGAAATCAATATCGTGATGCCGGAGTCAGCCGGGGCGTGGTAGCCCGCGGCGATCCGGCGTGAAAAGAGGAATCTGATTATGATCAAACGCAGACAGGAAATGACCGTCGAGCCGCGCTTCGAGGTCAAGGGCGGCAAGGGCGGCTACGACTCCACCCATATTTTCACCGCCGCCGAGTGCGACAAGACAACCCTCTTTGCCGTGAACACCCTGCCTCCCGGCAGCTCGATTGGCGTTCACCCGCATACCACGGAGGGCGAGGCGTATATTGTCCTGCAAGGTCAAGCCACCGTCACCGAGGACGGGCAGGACTTCCTGCTCGGCCCCGGCGACGCGGAATACTGCACCGGCGGCCACACCCACGGCATTGCAAACGACAGCGACGAGCCGCTGGCCTTTCTTGCGATCATCATAAAATGAGGCACCCCAAAGCCTTCCCCTTGAGGGGAAGGTGCCCCGCAGGGGCGGATGAGGTGGAGCCTCGACAAGCACTCGCTTTCGACGAACTGCACGGAGCAACCGCCCCACCTCATCCGTCAGCGGGCTTGCGGGGGACGCCTGCTGCCACCAGCGCTGAAGGTTGCCAGTGCGTCAGCATAGCTGCCGCACTGGCGTTAAAACCCACAACAGTTCCCCGGACTGTTGTGTCCCTCAAGGGGAAGGCTTTGCTCGAACTGCGAATACTGAACCGGGAGAACCACCATGCGCTTTAAGAAAGTCTACCTCGAAATCACCAACGTCTGCAACCGGGCCTGCGCGTTCTGCCCCGGAACGAAACGAGCCTCCGGCTTTCTGGCGGAGGCGGATTTCGTGTGCCTGCTCGACAAGCTCCGTCCCTGGACGGATTTCCTCTACTTCCACCTGATGGGCGAGCCGCTGCTCCACCCCGACCTGGGCCGCTTTCTTGGGCTGGCAGGGGAGCGGGGCTTCCGGGTCATTCTGACCACCAACGGCACCCTGCTGGACAAAGTCGGCCCCGTCCTGCTGGCTGCGCCCGCCCTGCACAAGGTCAATCTGTCCCTGCACTCCTTCGAGGCAAACGATGGAACAGCGCTGGAAGATTATGTCAACCTGTGCGCAAGCTTCGGCAGGGAAGCAGCGGCCCGCGGCGTGTTGGTGAATTTCCGGCTCTGGAATGGGGACAGCGCTTCCCGCGCGGGCTGGAATGCGGAGAATTCGTGCATTCTGGAACTGCTTGCGCAGGCATTTCCGCGCCCGTGGAGCCCCAGCCGGACCGGGGAACGCCTGGCGGAGCGGGTCTTCCTCGACCGGGCCGAGATCTTTGACTGGCCGGACGGGGAAGCGGAGGCCGAAAACGCCCACCATTCCTGCTATGGCCTGCGGGATCAGATGGGTGTGCTGGTGGACGGGACGGTCGTGCCCTGCTGCCTTGACCGCGACGGAGACCTGGCCCTTGGCAATCTGTTGACTGAGGAACTGTCCGATATTCTCGACAGGCCCCGTGCTCGCGCCATCCCGGACGGCTTCCGCCGGGGCGAGGCGGTAGAGGAATTATGTAAACGATGCGGCTACGCGAACCGCTTTCGTTGACGTCGTAGGGGCGCACAGCGTGCGCCCGCGCCGCGCCAAAGCCTTCCCCCTGGGGGGGAAAGGTGTCATCGGGCGTCTCACAGAAGCCCGATGACGGATGAGGGGGAGGCCCGACAACGGTTCGCTCCCCGTGACGCACACTGTGCGCCGCTGCCGGACGTTGTACGTTGAACTCTGAACTACGGCGGGCAAATTGCCCACGCTACAGAAGGAGACAATTCTATGCTATCAAAAATGAACGCTGCTTTAAAACGCATGCAGGCGCTGCACCGTGACGGCTGCGTGTTTACCTCAGAAGCTCTGCTTGACAGTCTGCTGCCCAAGCGGAACCCGAACGCCCACAAGGGGGACGTCGGCCGCGTGCTGATCGTGGCGGGCTCCGTGGGCTATACCGGGGCCCCGGTGCTGGCGGCCAACGCCGCCCTGCGGAGCGGGTCCGGGCTGATTTTCACCGGGGTCCCTGAGGCGGTCTATCCGATTATCGCGCAGAAGCTCGACGAGCCGATGGTCTTCCCCTTGTCCTGCGACGAGGACGGGAGGCTGAACACCCGCGCCGTTCCGGAGCTGGTGCGCCGTTTGGAAAACTGCGACGCCTGTCTGGTCGGTCCCGGTCTGGGCCGGAGCCCCGCGATCCTGGACGTTGTGAGCGCCGTCCTGACCCACGCCAAATGCCCCGTGATTTTAGACGCGGACGGCATAAACTGTCTGGAGGGGAATATAGATGTTCTGGGACAGGCGTCCTGCCCCGTGATCCTGACGCCCCACGATGGGGAATTCCGCCGTCTGGGCGGCGACCCGAGCCCGGCGGCCCGTTATGAGAGCGCCAAGAACCTGGCCCGTACCTGGGGCGTGACCGTGCTGCTCAAGGGCCATCGGACCCTGATCGTCAGCACGGAGAAGAGCTACCTGAACGCGACCGGCAACCCCGGCATGGCCACCGGGGGCAGCGGGGACGTGCTGGCGGGGATCCTGCTGGCGCTGCTGGGTCAGGGAGCCGCGCCGACCGAGGCTGCCGCAGCGGCGGCCTGGCTCCACGGCGCCGTGGGCGACTACTGCGCCGAGGCCTGGGGCGAACGCGGCATGACGCCGACGGACATGATTGCGAATCTGCACCTGTTCCTAAAATAAGATCTGCCTGTAGGTGCGCACCCTGCGCGCCCCTGCGGCGGAATAAGGTTTAAGGAGTGAACCCTGTGCGGCGACTGTTGCTTGCCGTACCAATGATGCTATGTCTCTGCCTGCTCTGCGCCTGCGCGGGCGGAAGCAACGACCCCTTGCAGGCGGCCATGGATTATCGGACGGAGCTGCTCGGCCACGGGGGCTGCGCCTTCGAGCTGGAGGCGCAGGCCGATACCGGGGAGCTGGTCTGGGCGCTGACTCTGGCCTGTGAGCTGGACCCCGCGGGCAACGGGACTGTCACGGTCCTGGCCCCGGAGAGCATTGCCGGGATCAGCGCCGTCTGTGAGGACGGCGGGGCCAGCCTGCGCTATGAAGACCTCACGCTTGGCCTTGGAACCCTGCCCGGTACGGAGTTGTCTCCGGCGCAGGCGCCGGGGCGGCTGGTGCGGGCCTGGGCGCAGGCCTGGATCGACTCCGCCGGGGCGGAGCAGGACGGGATCCTGGCCTGCTTTGAGGACGGAGATCTGACTGTCCTGACCCGGTTTGACGCGGCGGGGCTTCCCACGCGGGCCGAGCTGGCCGTGAACGGGCAGGTGCGTTTTACTGCGGAGATCCAAAACTTTACTTGGAAAGACGGAAACGAACATGAAACTGCTGAAAAGAACCTGGGCTGACATTTCCATGGACAATCTCAGCCACAACTATCATCTGCTGCGGGACGCGATCCCTGCGGACTGCCGCTTTCTCGGCGTAGTCAAGGCGGACGCCTACGGCCACGGGGCCGTGCCGGTCAGCCGTCAGTTGGTGGATCTCGGCGCGGACTATCTGGCCGTGTCGAATATGGAGGAGGCGGTCCAGCTCCGCCGGAGCTATATCCGCCTGCCCATCCTGATCCTGGGCTATACCCCGGCCTTCTATGCCGAGGATATGGTGGATATGGGGATCCGGCAGGAGGTCCATTCTCTGGAATATGCCTGCCAGCTCTCCGAGGCTCTGGCCGGCTCCGGGAAGCGGTTGAAGATCCATATCAAGCTGGACACCGGCATGTCCCGCCTGGGCTTCTTTGCCAATGACGAACGAACCGTGGACGAGCTCCGGCAGGTCTGCGCGATGGAGGGGCTGCTCCCGGAGGGCATTTTCACCCACTTCTCTGTGGCGGATTCTCTGGCCACGGCGGATCAGGCCTTTACGGCAAAGCAGTTTTCCGAGTTCAACGCCACGGTGGACGCGCTGGCCGCTGCCGGGATCCGGTTCAAGCTGCGCCATTGCTGCAATTCCGCGGCGACCCTGCTGCACCCGGAATACGCGCTGGATATGGTGCGGCCGGGCATCGCCACCTACGGCATCAGCCCGAGCGAGGAGCTGTCGGGCCGCTTCGATCTGCGGCCGCTCATGAGCCTGCGGACGACGGTGTCCCAGATCCGGGCCTTCCGGCCCGACGTGGGCGTGAGCTATGGCCGCAGCTATACGACGCCCTCCGAGCGGACGATCGCCGTGCTTTCGATCGGCTATGCCGACGGCCTGCCCCGCAGCCTGTCCAATCGAATCAGCTTCCTGCTGCACGGCAAGCGGGTCCCGGTGGTTGGACGGATCTGTATGGATATGTGCATGGTGGACGTTACCGAGGTCCCGGAGGCCAAGGTGGGCGACGTGGTCACGGTCTTCGGCACGGACGGCGACGCGGCCATCCCCGTGGACGACCTGGCCCGCCTCACCGGGACGATCCCCTACGAGACCCTCTGCTCGATCAACAAGCGTACCCCCCGCTTCTACCTCGACGGCGAGCAGCGGATGGAGGTATTGCAGTACATCGTATAGGCATTAGGCAACAGGCAATAGGAGAACGTACGCACATCTCTCGTCCACGATTGCCTGTTGCCTATTCAACGATTGCCTGAAACTGACAAAATTCGACCCTCACGCATAAACTGGAACAGCCGTATATTTTTTCTCAGAACGTGGAAGAATAGAGGCAAGAACAAAATCCGGAGCGTGAGTCGTATGGAACCTGTCAGACGGGGCGATATTTATTATGCGGACCTGAGCCCGGTGGTGGGCAGCGAGCAGGGCGGGACCCGGCCGGTGCTGATCGTACAGAACGATACCGGCAACCGCCATTCCCCCACGGTGATTGCCGCAGCGATCACCAGCCAATTGGGCAAGGCCCGCCTGCCCACCCATATTACGGTTCCCGGCCGGGAGGTCGGGCTGGCCAAGGATTCGGTGATCCTGTTGGAGCAGATCCGCACCCTGGATAAGCGCCGCCTGCGCGAGCACATGGGCAGGCTCACCGATGAGCAGATGTCCAAGGTCAACGAGGCCATCGCGGTGTCCTTTGGATTGGAATAACGCCGGCAATCTGCCGGCATAACTGACACTCCCTTTCGCATACAATGATGCGAAAGGGAGTGTTCACATTGGAGTATCCAATCATCTATCACGGAGAAGAAACGGGCCGTATTTCCGTCGAGCCGGACGGGCTCTATCACCGGCTTTCTGCCCGCTGCGAAGAACCGGGACACGGGATCTGGCGGCTCTGGGGCTGTTTCGGCTTTGAAAGCCGCTGCCTGGGGGTTTGCATCCCGGCGGAGGGCGGCCTGCGTCTGGAAAAGCGTGTCTCGCGCCGGAGCTGGCCGGAGCTGCCGGAAGCGTTCGTGCTTGGCCGGGAGGCCGAGGGCTTCCTGCCCTGGCAGGGCAACATAAAGGCACAGACGATCCCGGACGCGATGCTGCGGGAAAACGGCGATGGCACGCGGACGCTTGCCATCTTTGCCCCGCCCGAGGGCCCCGTCCCGCTGGCGGAGTACGTCAGCCAAATGCGGGAAGGCGAGCTGGACGGGCGAGCCTGCTTGCTGCTGGACTGGCCGCAGGCAGAAGAGGTGAGAATTGAGAATGGAGAATTGAGAATGGAACCCGAAAATCTCAATTCTCACCTCTCAATTCTCAACTGTAATTCCACCGGGCAGTGATCCGAGCCGAAGATCTCCTGGTGGATGTCGGTGGAGATCAGCTTTTCCCGCAGCCGGTCGGAGATGACAAAGTAGTCGATGCGCCAGCCCACGTTCTTTTCTCTGGCCCGCATGCGGTAGCTCCACCAGGAGTATTGATCCACGGCGTCCGGGTGCTGGAAGCGCCAGGAATCCGTGAAGCCCGCCGCCAACAGCTCGGAAAATTTGCCGCGCTCCTCGTCGGAGAAGCCCGCGTTGCCCCGGTTGGCCTTGGGGTTTTTCAGGTCGATCTCCTCGTGGGCGACGTTCAGATCGCCGCAGTAGATCACGGGCTTGAGTTTGTCCAGCTTCTGCATATAGGCGCGCAGGGCGTCCTCCCAGACCATGCGGAAGTCGATGCGCTTGAGCCCGTCCTGGGCGTTTGGCGTGTAGCAGGTGAGAAGCCAGAAGTCCGGGTATTCCAGCGTGATGAGCCGCCCCTCGTGGTCGAGCTCCTCCACGCCCACGCCGTAGGAGACGCAGAGCGGCTCGTGCTTCGTAAAGACTGCCGTGCCGGAGTAGCCCTTCTTCTCGGCGGAATACCAGAACTGCCGATAGCCGGGCAGATCAAGCTCCAACTGTCCCGGCTGCATTTTCGTCTCCTGCACGGAGAAAAAATCCGCGTCCAGGCTGTGAAACGCGTCGAGAAAGCCCTTGTCCACACAGGCCCGCAGCCCGTTGACGTTCCAGGAGATGAATTTCATAGGTCGTACCTCCGAAATTTGAGAGTTCGTGTTTGGAATATCGTATCATATTTTTCGACAAAGCGCAACGGCTGCCCGGAAAAAATGTGGTTGTAATACGGCATTTCTTGTGATATAATATCAGAACGCAAAGCGCGATTTGCATTTCATTTTGCATTCTGCATCGTGCATTTCGCATTCCATTCCCGGAGGGGGCTTTTATTTGCTTGAACTTCTGAAAACAATCTTCCTCGGCATCGTGGAGGGGATCACGGAATGGCTGCCTGTGAGTTCCACGGGCCACATGCTGCTGGTGGATGAATTCCTCCGGCTGGACGCTTCCGACGAATTCAAGGAGATGTTCTTCGTTGTCATCCAGCTGGGCGCCATCCTGGCGGTGGTGCTTCTGTTCTGGAACCAGCTCTGGCCCTTTGCCAGAAAGCCCCAGGGGGGCGTCATGCTGAAGCAGAAGACCGTCTCCCTTTGGCTCAAAGTGATCGTGGCCTGCATCCCCGGCACCATCGCAGCCCTGCTGCTGGACGACTATATCGACGCCCATCTTTCCACCCCCACCGTCATTGCCGGGACCCTGATCCTCTACGGCGTTGGCTTCCTGGTGGTGGAGCGCTGGAACCGGGGCAGGACCCCCAAGGTCCAGCAGGTGGAGGACATTACATACCCCCTGGCCCTGGGCATCGGCCTGTTCCAGGTGCTGTCCATCATCCCCGGCACCTCCCGTTCCGGGGCCTGCATCATCGGAGCCCTGATCCTGGGAGTGGCCCGGCCCGCTGCCGCAGGCTTTACCTTCCACCTGGCGGTGCCCGTCATGTTCGGCCTGAGCTTTCTGAAGCTGCTGAAATTCGGCTTCCGCTTCGCCGGGTCGGAGCTGCTGATCCTGCTGGTGGGCATGGCGGTGGCTTTTCTGGTCTCCCTGGCGGTGATCCGCTTCCTGATGAACTACATCCGCAAGCACGGCTTCGAGCTCTTCGGATACTATCGGATCGTTCTGGGTATCATAATTCTGTTATATTTTTATCTGGTGAGGTAATTACAAATGAGCGAATGCACACATGATTGTTCCACCTGCGGGCAGGACTGCGCCTCCCGCAACGAGGAGAGCCTGCTGGCCCAACTGAATCCCAAGTCCAAGGTCCGCAAGGTCTATGCCGTTGTCTCCGGCAAGGGCGGCGTGGGCAAATCCACCGTCACCTCCATGCTGGCGGTTGCCATGCAGAAGCGCGGCCACCGGACGGCCATTCTGGACGCCGACATCACCGGCCCCTCCATCCCAAAGGCCTTTGCCCTGGACTCCACTGACGCCTACGAAGACGGCCTGCTGGCCCCGGCTGTGACCCGGACCGGCATTCAGGTCATGTCCCTGAACCTCCTGCTGGAGACCGAGACAGCCCCCGTGGTCTGGCGCGGCCCCGTGCTGGCCGGTGCGGTAAAGCAGTTCTGGACTGACGTGTTCTGGGATAACGTAGACTATATGTTCGTCGATATGCCTCCCGGAACCGGCGACGTGCCCCTGACGGTTTTCCAGAGCCTGCCCATCGACGGCATCATTCTCGTGACGACCCCGCAGGATCTGGTCTCCATGATCGTTGCCAAGGCTGTGGAGATGGCCAAGCTCATGCACCTGCCCATCATCGGCATCGTGGAGAACTATGCCTGGCTGACCTGCCCCGACTGCGGCAAGAAGATCGAGGTCTTCGGCAAGTCCCACGTTGAGGAGATGGCCACGAAGTATGATCTGCCCGTCCTGGCCCGTCTGCCCATCGACACCAAGGTGGCCGGCTTCATGGACGCCGGCGAGGCCGAGAGCGTCGATACCGACGATCTGGAAGACGCAGTCAATCTGCTGGCAAGGTAAAAAAGGTAAGAAGTAAGAGGTAAGAGGTAAGAAGTAGCTGACAGACTTCTTACCTCTCGCTTTATTGAAGAATTTAGGTATCTGTTCAGTAGGGTCGTAGTGGCCGCGCAGGTGCGCGGCCACTACGGAGCAGGTGCGACTGAATAGATACCTTCTTACCTCTTACTTGCGTATTACGCGAACGTGTCCGCTTTTGGCCGCGTCGTCCAGCATCCGCAGCAACCGTTCCGCGTAGTCGCCCAGACGTTCCCGGAGCAGGTCCTCGTGCTTCACGGTGATGATACGGTCCTTGCCGGGTTCGGTCAGCAGGTCATAGACCGCATCCAGATTTGCTCCGCAGTCGGCCGGAAGATTCAGCTTTTCCCGCAGCAGGGCGTGGAGACCCTCCCGGTCCGTCACCCGTTTTCCGTTGATGGTGGCCCGCATCGTCAGTCCTCCTTCCCATAGAGCAGTTCAAAGTGTTCGTAGTGGTCGCCGGTGTAGTAGATCAGGCCGTCGTTCGAGAAGACGATCCGCTTTGCCCCGCGGGATTTGGCGCCGAGCGTGTCGATGTCGCACTCAGTCCAAGTCCGGCCGTCGGCGACGGGGAGCAGGCCTTCGTAGTTGCCGAAGCGGCCGCCGCCGATACATTTTCCGGGCGCATAGGGTTCCAGAGATCCGCCCGGCCAGCCGAGCTTTTCGGCTTCCTTTTTGGTGATATAGTTGGAGGGCAGATGGCCGAAGAGGTGAATGTAGAGGGCAACCTCTTCCTTGGAGTCATAGACCCCGTCCTCCTCCACGTGAAGCGCGGGTTCCGTCTCGGGAACGCTTGTTTCCGCCTCAGGCGCCTGCGCAGTCGTAACGGCGGAAGGCTCCGTTTCAGGGGCGGCGGTCTCGGAATGGTCCGTGGAAGGAACGGCCTCAGTGCTCCCTGGCGCGGTGGTTCCGGGTGCGCCCTGGGTGATAATGGGAATATCTGCGAACGATTCCTGCGCGGCAGGCGCGGCTTTACAGCCTGCCAACGCGGCAAGCAGCAGAAGAACGAGCAGAATACCGGTGAAACGACGCAAAGCAAACGCCTCCTTTAACAATTGCCTTTCCACATTATACCAATCCCCAATCGCAAATGCAAGAAACAAACCGACAGTATACACAAAAAACACAAAGAAAATACACAAAAATACAAAGAAAATACACAAAAACCCCTTTTCAAACACAAGCGATTGTGTTAGAATAGCGGACGTGCGCAAAATATCGGAGGATATCCCATGAAATATGCTTACGATCAAGTTTATAACCGTCCCGCGGACCGCTCGCGCCTGAGCGCCCTGCGCGATGCGCTGCTGGCCGCGGGCCACCGCCCGGAGGAGATCCGGTATTTCACCGCACCGGGACGGACCGAGCTGGGCGGAAACCATACCGATCACCAGCACGGCCTGGTTCTGGCTGCCGCGGTGGATGTGGACACCGTTGCTGCCGTCGCGCCCAACGACCTGGGGCTGGTGCGGCTCTGGTCCGAGGGCTTCCCACCCTGCGAGATCTCCGTGGATCCCGCGCAAAACCCGCCTGCTGCAAAGGAGAGCGCGCTGTCGCTGCTCCAGGGCATGGCTGCGCTCTGCGGGCCGCTTGGCAAGCCCTGCGGCCTGGATATCCGGGCTTCCTCCACGGTGCTGCCGGGAGGCGGCCTGTCCTCGTCTGCCTCCTTCGAGGTTCTGCTTGCCGAGATTTTCAACGTCTTGTGGTGCGGCAACCGCCTGCCGCTCCTGAAGCTGGCCGAGCTGGGGCAGCGGGTCGAAAACGACTGGTTCGGCAAGCCCAGCGGGCGGCTGGATCAATCCGCCAGCGCCGTGGGCGGGGCAACCTACATGAGCTTTGCGAATCCAGACGCGCCCGTGGTGGAGAAGCTGGAGCTGGATCTGGACGCTGCGGGCTATGCGCTGTTTATCATCAACTGCGGCGCCAGCCACGCCGACCTGACCGGCGAATACGCGGCCATTCCCGGCGAGCTGCGGAAGCTCTGTGCCTGTTTCGGCAAACAGGTTTTGCAGGAAGTTCCCGAGGAGGCGTTCTATGCCCGCCTGCCGGAGCTGCGGAAGTCCTGCGGAGACCGCGCCGTCCTGCGCGCCATGCATATCTATGAAGAGAATCGCCGTGTCACAGCCCAGCGCGACGCCCTGCGGCGGAATGATTTCGCAGCCTTTTTGCGTCTGGTCCGGGAATCCGGCCTGTCCTCCTGGCGGTATTTGCAGAACGTCACGCCTGTCGGTGCAGCGGCTGAGCAGCCGATGGCTCTGACGCTTGCCCTGTGCGAAAAGCTGCTGGCCGGGGAGGGGGCATGCCGGGTCCACGGAGGCGGCTTTGCCGGAACGGCCCAGGCCTACGTGCCCTTGGAGCGGGCAGACGGCTTCCGTGCGGAGATGGAGCGCGTGCTCGGCACAGACGCCTGCCAGCGCCGCACGGTCCGCGCCGTCGGGGCGGCGGAAGTCACGCTGTGAGCTGCGGCCGACGCCGTCCCCAACGGCCTGTAGCGCCGGCAATTTGCCGGCCGTCCCCCGTGGCGGCGCACACCGTGCGCCACGGGGAGCAGTTGAAAGTTGAAAATGGAAAGTTGAAAGTGGAGGTATCGTCCAAATTGCCATTTGAACGATAATCAAAAAGAGAACCGTTTTCCCGGACTGCTTCATCCTATTTTGTTTTGCAGATAGCAATCTGCAAAACACCGACATTTTCAATTTTCAACTTTCAATTCTCAACTCAATCGTCGGGAGATACAGGTTCTTCACGTTCCCCAACACCTAAGCTTTCATGCCTTCCCCCGTGTTTCGATCCCGTTCGACACGCTTCTCCACAAGTTGACATAATTCTGAATATTCAGACAATGAATGTCGAAAAAGCAAGGAAAATTCAAGGGTTTTCCGCATTTTTCTGCTTGAAATATACGCCATTTTATGGTAAGTTATCCGTGCAAAAGAAAGACAGAGCAATTCCAACATAGTAAGGAGAGGAAACAATGGAAAAACGCACAACCGTCCTGGTTGCGGACGGAAGCGAGGAGTTTTGCATTCAGCTTTCCAAGGCACTGCAAAACGGCGGTTATCAGGTAGTAGGAACTGCGACGGACGGACAGTCCGCCCTGGAGCAGCTCAAAGCCGTTGAGCCGGACGTCCTGATTCTGGACTTGATGCTCCCTAAAATGGACGGAGTCACGGTACTGAAAAACATGCCGCAGAAGAATCGCCCCAAACTCTTGCTTATGGCTGCCTTTGCCACGGATTACGTTGCCGGCGTCGCGGCGTCGGTTGGCGCGGATTATCTGATGCTGAAGCCGGTTCTGCCGCAGACTGTCGCAGAACGGCTGGAGGAAATCATCCGGACGGACCGTTCGGCCGATCGCCGCAAGAGCGAGGAGCCGGATATTGAAACCATGGTCACGAACGTTATCCACGAGATTGGCGTTCCGGCCCATATCAAGGGCTATCAATATCTGCGCGAGGCCATCATCATCGCCGTGGGCGATATGGAGGTCATCAACGCCATCACAAAGGTGCTGTATCCGCAGGTGGCCAAGGCGTTCTCCACGACGCCGTCGCGCGTGGAGCGAGCGATCCGCCACGCCATCGAGGTGGCCTGGGACCGCGGCGACCTGGATACGCTCCAGCGCTTCTTCGGCTACACGGTCTCCAACACAAAGGGAAAGCCAACCAATTCAGAGTTTATCGCCCTGATTGCCGACCGTCTGCAGCTCCAGCTTCGCAGCGGCACCTTGAAAGCCGCGCAGTGATCCCAACCGCAACGACCTGCGATACAACGACCTCCGGCGCTTCTTGGAAAGCGTCGGAGGTCGTTGCTTGTTACTGTTTATACTGAACTCCCATAAAAAGATTGAAAAATGTTCTGAGCAGGAATTGCGCCAGACGAGGCGGAGGACGCAGGCGGGCTTGACGCCCGGCAAGGACGACAACGAAGTATGACACAATTCCTGCCGGAACAGGTTAAAGGTTTCTATGGGAGTTCAGTATTAATGCTTCGCCCAAGTGGACGGTGACAGGGAAATCAGCATGGGATAGATCTCCAGTCTGCCGAACAGCATGGCGACGGAAAGAACGATCTTGAAGAACGGCGCATAGCCGGCGTAGCTGGCGGCAGGGCCCACGAGATTGAGGCCGGGGCCGATGTTGTTATAGCAGGCGGCGACGGCGGTAAAATTGGAAACGCCGTCGAAGCCGGGCTGGAAGGAGACAATGAACCAGAACGCGGCAAACAGCACAATATAGAGCGCAAAATAGGTGCCGATGCTGATCAGGGTCGGGCTGTCCACGGGCTTGCCCTCGAAGCGGACAGAGGTCACGGAACGCGGGTGGAGCAGGTGCCGGATCTCCCGGCGGATCGTTTTGTACAGCAGCACCACGCGGGAGACCTTGAGGCCGCCTGCCGTGGAGCCGGCGCAGGCGCCGATGAACATGAGCAGCACCAGGATCATCCGCGATACCGTGGGCCATTCGTCGAAGTTCACCGTGGAGAAGCCTGTCGTGGAGGAGATGGAGGTCACCTGGAAGTAGGCGGCCCGGATCCCGTCTGCCGTATTGCCGACCTGCGGCGTGACGTTCACGGCGATCAGACCCGTTGCAATAAAGACGATGGCGAGGTAGGTCCAGAGCTCCTCACTGCGCAGGGCCGAGCGGAAGCGCCGCATGGCAAGCAGGAAGTAGAGGTTGAAGTTGACGCCGAAGAGCATCATAAACACCGCGATGACCCACTGCTGATAGGGTGTGTAGTCGGCAAGACTGGCAGCCTTCATGCCGAAGCCGCCGGTGCCGGCGGTGCCGAAGGTGTGGATCGCGCTGTCAAACAGCGGCATCCCGCCCGCGACGAGGAGGACCAGCTCGATCGCCGTCATGACGATATAGAGCAGATAGAGAGTTTTCGCGGTATCCCGCAGCTTGGGGGAGAGCTTGCCCATCGTGGGGCCGGGCATTTCGGCCCGGAGCACGTGGATTGTCCGCCCGGAGAGGTTCGGCATGATCGCCACCATCAGGACCAGCACGCCCATGCCTCCGATCCAGTGGGTAAAGCTGCGCCAGAACAGCATGGAGCGGGACATGGCCTCCACGTCGGTGAGGATGGAGGCGCCGGTGGTGGTGAAGCCGGAGACCGTCTCAAAGAAGGCGTCCACGAAGCTGGGGATCTCCCCGCTGATGACGAAGGGCAGGGCGCCGACCGCGGAGACGATCAGCCAGGCGAGCGCCGTGACAAGGAAGCCCTCCTTGGCAAAGATCACCTGGTTTTCGGTGTGGCAGAGCTTGCTCAGCAGCAGGCCGAGCCCAATGCAGAGGGCAATGGTGAGCAGAAACGGAACCGTCCCGCCGTCCCAGTAATAGACGGAGACGAACAGCGGCAGCAGCAGCAGTCCGCCCTCCAGCAGCAGGATCCGGCCAATCAGGGAAAAGACCATTTTCCGGTTCATGACGGTCCTCCTAACTCAGAATATCCGCCAGCGTGTTCAAGCGGTGCTGACCGGCGATGACCACGACCCGGTCACCGGGGAGGATCATATCGCCGCCTGCGGGAATGATGGCCTTGCGGTCGCGGAGCAAACCGGCAATCAGAATATTCTTTTTCAGCTTCAGGTCCTTGAAGGGAATGCCGGTGTAGGCCGCCTCGTCGCTGACGATGAATTCGAGCGCCTCGGCCTTGCCGTCCATGAGCTGATAGAGGTTCTCAATGGAGGAGCCCATGGAGGACTGCAGGGCGCGGGCGTAGCGCAGGACGACGTTCACCACGACGGTTTTCGGCGAGATCACGTTTTCCAGACCCATCTGCGCGGCCATTTTTGCCATCTCGTCGATGTTGACTTTGGCAATGACCTTTCCCACGTGCTGCGCCTTGGCGTAGTAGGCGGCCAGAATATTCTGCTCGTCCATGCCGGTCAGGCAGACGAAGGCGTCCTGATCCTGCAGACCGACCTCCTGCAGCAGCTCCGGGTGGGTGCCGTCGCCGCAGAAGGCGGCAATGCCGGGGAGCCAGTCGCTGAACTTGTGGCAGGTTGCCCGGTCCGTGTCGATCAGGCTGACGTTGGAGCCGGAGTTCAGCAGCATTTTGGAGAGATAAAAGGCAATGCGGCTTCCGCCGAGCAGCATGACGTTCCGGGCCTGCCGCTTGGCCAGACCGGTGATCTTGAAGAGCTTCCAGAGCTCGATCCGGTCGGCGGTAATGCCAATGCGGTCCCCGGTTTGGAGCACGAAATCACCGCGGGGTATGACGACCTCGCTGCCGCGCTGGACCACGCAGACCAAAAACTTGGCTTTGAAGCGTTCACGCAGATCCACCAGTTTTTCCCCTACGAAGGGGGAATCCTCTTTCAGCAGCAGCTCCACCATTTCAAAATTGCGCCGGGAGAAGGTCTCCACCTTGGAGGCTGCGGGGAGCTTGAGGATGTGGTGCATCTCGGCGGCGGTCAGCAGCTCGGGGTTGATGGCCATGGACAGGTCGAGCTGCTGGCGAAGGAAGCCGAGGGATTTGTCGTTGTATTGGGGATTGCGGATGCGGGCGATCGTGTGCTTCGCGCCCTGGCGCTTCGCCAGGAAGCACATCAGCATGTTCAGCTCGTCCGAGCCGGTGACGGCGATAAAGAGGTCGGTCTTCTCCACTCCGGCCTCCGACAGTGCCTCGCAGTCGGCGCCGTTGCCGGCCATGCACATGACGTCGTACTGGTTGTTCAGTTCTTCCAGCACGTCCGGGCGGTTGTCCATCGCGACAACGTCGTGCCCCTCGTTGACCAGCGCGCCGAGCAGCGCCACACCGATCTTGCCGCAGCCCACAAGTATGATTCTCATTTTGGTTACTCCTTGTTCAGAGTTCAGGGTGTGTAGGGACGGCACGCTGCCGTCCACTGGGGGTAGTTGAAAGTTGAAGATGGAAAGTTGAAAGTGGTGGTATCGTTCAAATTGTCATTTGAACGATGAAGAAAACGGGATACGCGGACGGCTGCGAGCCGTCCCTACGTTCTGTGAGCAGCTATCGTTTTTTTCTTTTTGCAGATGGCAATCTGCAAAATACCGACATTTTCAACTTTCAACTTTCAACTTTCAATTTCTATTCCGCTACCGGATCCGGAAGCATTTCCGAATGTTGCACAGCTCGCCCACCACGTAGGCGACGTCGCCCTCCTTGAAGGGACGGTCCGGCTTCGGCATTTTGACTGCGCCGTTGATCCGCAGGGAGATCAGGTTGAGCTCGTACTTTCTGCGCAGATCCAGCTCCACCAGGGTCTTGCCGTACCAATCCTCCGGCACGGCCATCTCGTAAATGGAATAACCGCCCTCGAACTGCATATAGTCCAGGATCTTCTCCGAGGAATACTTGGTGGCCAGACGCAGAGCCACCTGCTTTTCGGGGTAGACGACCTCGTCGGCCCCATTGCGCAGCAGGAATTTCTCCTGGATCTCGTTTTTGGCGCGGGCAATCACCTGCTTTGCGCCGAGGTCCTTGAGCAGAGAGGTGGTTTCCAGCGAGGTCTGGAAGTTTTCGGAGACCGTCACCACGCACAGGTCATAGTTGTCCACGCCCAGCGTGCGCAGGAAGTTGGGATTCGTGCAGTCGCCGATCTGTGCGTCCGTGACGTAGGGCATCACGGCGTTGATCAGATTTTCCCGCACGTCCACGATCATGATCTCATAGCCCTGCTCGTTCATCTGGCGGGCCAGCATGGAGCCGAAATTACCGGCCCCCAAGATAAGAACAGACTTCATTAGAGCTCCTTTCCATTCTATCAATGCAGAATGCAGAATGCAAAATCGGTCGAATGCAGTTCATTCTGCATTTTGCATTATCCAACTGTTACCGTGTCCAGCGGCTTCCTGCCCGGGGGATTCTTTCCGCCGGGGAGCAGGGCGTAGACCAGGGTCAGCGCGCCCACGCGGCCGAGGAACATCAATACCATCAAAATGATCCGCGAGCTCTGGTGCAGACCAGGGGTGATGCCGAGGGTCAGCCCCACGGTGCCAACGGCGGAGCTGGTCTCAAACATGCAGGTCAGCAGGGGCAGCCCCTCCACCCGGGAGAGGATCGCCGAGCCGACAGAGAACAGCATCAGGTAGAGGAACAGGATCGTACCGGCGTTCCGGATCACGTCCTGGCCGATCCGGCGGCGGAAGCACTCCACGTCGTCGCGGCGGCGGAACACGGTCACACCGGCCAGGAATAGGACAGCGGCGGTCGTGGTTTTCATGCCGCCGGCCGTGGAACCGGGCGAACCGCCGATCAGCATCAGGCCGATCATTTGCAGGATGCCGGGTTCGGACATCTTCGTGAGGTCCGTGGTGTTGAACCCGGCGGTACGGGTGGTGACGGACTGGAACAGCGAGCCCAGGATCCGCTCCTTCAGCGGCAGTTCGCGGTATTCCAGCAGGAAGTTCAGCGCGGCGGGAATCAGAATCAGCAGCGCCGAGGTCACGAGCACCAGCTTGGTATGCAGCCGAAGGCGGCGGAAGCGGAAACGGTTTTCTCGCAGATCCTCCCAGACCAGGAAGCCGATGCCGCCGATGATGATCAGCAGCATAATGACCGTGTTGACCAAGAGGTCCGAACCGTAGCCGGTGAGGGAGGAGTACTTTTCCCGTACCCCCATGAGGTCAAAGCCGGCGTTGCAGAAGGCGGAGACGGAATGGAACGCGCTGTACCACAGCCCCTTGGCGAAGCCGAAATCGCGGGCGAAGACCGGCAGCAGCAGCAGCGCCCCGCACAGCTCGATGCAGACGGAGCCTCGGAGAATAAAGCCCGCTCGACGGACGATGCCGCCCACCTGCGGCGCGGAGATGGACTGCTGCATCATATTGCGCTGGGCCAGGCTGATGCGGCGGCCCCAGAGCCGGAAGAAGGTCAGGGCCACGGTGATGACGCCCAGACCGCCGATCTGGATCAGGATCAGGATCACAAGCTGGCCCCAGACGGACCAGTGCGTCGCCGTGTCCTGCACGACCAGGCCGGTCACGCAGGCTGCGGAGACGGAGGTGAACAGCGCGTCAGGAAAGGAGGTTGCCGTCCCGTCCCGGCTGCAAAGCGGCAGGGTCAGGATCAGGGCCCCCAGCAGGATCAGCCCTAAAAAGCCCAGAAGGATCACCCGAAAGGAAGCGGTGGTGTGGTTTTTGCGACGCAGAAAACCGATTCGCAAGCAGGAGACCCCCTTTCTGAGTTATGAGCTATAAGTTATGATTGTGCTGCGCACAAGTTATGAGCGCTGCGCGCGTTTCGATTCGAAGCCGTGGATCCAATCCGATTTGGTGTAGTAGATGAAGTAGATGACCGAGCTGATGAACCAGGTCATCGGATACGCCCAGAACAGCAGCGTGATGTTGTGGTCGATCTGCATGGCGATCGTGATGTAGCTGACACGCAGCACGCACCAGACGCCGAGCATAATGAACATCGGGACGAAGGCCTTGCCCGCGCCGCGGCAGATGCCCGCAATGCAGTGCGAGAAGGAGAGCATACAGAAGAACAGAGATTCAATGTGCGCTTGCCGCACGGCGATGGCGATGGATTCCGGTTCGTCGATGAAAATCGAAACCAGCGGCCTGCCGAAAAGGAAGACGATCACGCCGATCAGCTCCGCCATGAGCACGGCGGCCAGGATCCCAAAGCGCGCGCCCTGCTTGGCCCGGTCGTATTCCTTTGCGCCGAGGTTCTGACCGATGTAGGTGGTCAGGGCCATCGAGAAGGAGGTGATGGGCAGGAAGGCGAAGCCCTCGATCGTGCCGTAGGCGCCGAAGGCGTTGGTGCCGATGTCGCCGAAGGTGTTGACGTTGGTCTGCACCAGGACGTTGGCAAAGCCGATCACGGAGTTCTGCACGCCGGTGGGCAGACCGAAGCGCAGAATCTCACGCAGGGATCTGCCGTCGATCCGCAGCTTGCGCAGGGACAGGGCGTAGACCGTGTCCTTCTTCATGAGCTGGCGCAGGCAGAGCAGGGCGGAGAGCGACTGGGAGATCGTCGTGGCGATGGCAGCCCAGCGAATGTCCAGGCCCAGGGGCCCGAGGAAGAGCCAGTCGAGGAAGACGTTCGTGACGGAGGAGACAATCAGGAAGTAGAGCGGGCGCTTGCTGTCGCCCACGGCGTTCATGATCCCCTTGAAGGTGTTGTACATGACCAGGGCCACAGAGCCGAGGAAGTACCAGCGCAGATAGGAGATCGCGTAGGGGCGGAGCTTCTCGTCGAGCTGCATCCAAATGGGAATGTAGGAGGCGAGGATCGCGCCGATCACAGTCAGCGTAAGGCCGCAGAGCAGGGAGATCAGCACGGCGGTGTGGACGGCCTTGCTCAACTGCTCCGGATCCTTGGCGCCGAAATAGCGGCTGATGACCACGCCTGCGCCCATGGACGCGCCGACGAAGAAGGAGATCATCAGAAAAATGAGGCTCGTGGAGGACTTGACCGCGCCGAAGGCGGAGTCGCCCAGATACTCGCTGACGATCCATGCGTCGGCGGTGTTGTAGAGCTGCTGGAAGAGCTGGCTCAGGAAGATCGGGAAGGCGAAAGCTGTGATGACCCGCTTCGGGTCGCCCTGCGTCAACAGGGTGGAGTCGGCGTGCCGATGCTGCGGCATGTGCATGTGGATGTACTTGAATGGCATGACGATGATTCTCTCTTTACTGTAAAATTTTCATTATATTATACAATATTATTATAGATTTGTAAAGCCCCGGAGGCGGCAAAACAGGGGACAAAAACAAACAAAAAGCGAAAGAAAATCCTTGCCTCTTTTGCCGAACTGTGGTACAATAACCGAGTGTTGAAAAAGGAGGGGACGTCCCATGCGGAAACTGATCGGCTTTGATAATCAGATGTACCTCGATACCCAATCCGCCCGGATCCGGGAGCGGATTTCCCAGTTTGGCGGCAAGCTCTATCTGGAATTCGGCGGCAAGCTGTTTGACGACTACCATGCCTCCCGCGTTCTGCCCGGCTTTGCGCCGGACAGCAAGATCCGGATGCTCCTCGAGCTCCGCGACGACGTGGAGATCGTCATTCCCATCAACGCATCCGCCATCGAGCAGAACAAGGTCCGGGGCGACCTTGGCATCACCTACGACGAGGACGTGCTCCGGCTCATCGACGCCTTCCGCGCCGAAAAGCTCTACGTGGGCAGCGTCGTCATCACCCAGTATGCCGGTCAGGGGGGCGCGGACGTCTTCCGCCGCCGCCTGGAGCACCTCGGCATCAAGGTCTATACTCACTTTCCCATCGAGGGCTATCCGCATAACATCGCCAAGATCGTTTCGGCAGACGGCTACGGCAAAAACGACTATATCGAGACCACAAAGCCGCTGGTGGTCGTGACCGCGCCTGGCCCCGGTTCCGGCAAGATGGCCACCTGCCTGTCTCAGCTCTACCATCACTATGAGCGGGGCGAGGCTGCCGGATACGCCAAGTTTGAGACCTTCCCCATCTGGAACCTGCCGCTGAAGCATCCGGTGAACCTGGCCTACGAGGCCGCCACCGCCGATCTCAACGACGTGAATATGATCGACCCCTTCCACCTGGCCGCCTACGGCGAGACCACGGTGAACTATAACCGCGACGTGGAGATCTTCCCCGTTTTGCAGTCCATCTTCGAGAAGATCATGGGAAGCTGCCCCTATAAATCCCCCACGGATATGGGCGTGAACATGGTCGGCAACTGCATCGTGGACGACGACGTGGTCTGCGAGGCCGCGCGGCAGGAGATCGTCCGCCGCTACTACGCCGCCCTCTGCGATCAGCGCAGGGGCACCGGCGCTGACGAGACCGTCTTCAAGTTAGAGCTGCTGATGAAGCAGGCCTCCGTCACCCCCGCCATCCGTCCCGTCGTGGCGCGCGCCACGCAGGCCGAGGAGGAGACCGGCGAGCCCGCCGTCTGCATCCACCTGCCCAACGGCGAGCTGGTCGTGGGCGGCGTATCGGAGCTCATGGGCCCGGCCGCCGCCGCGCTGCTGAACGCGGTGAAGTCCCTTGCGCGCACCGAGGCGCACCGCCATCTGATCACCCGTGAGGCCATCGAGCCCATCCAGAGCCTCAAAACCAAGTACCTGGGCGGCAAGAATCCCCGGCTCCATTCCGACGAGATCCTGATTGCCCTGGCCATCTCCGCCGCCACCGACGAGGAGGCAGCCAAGGCCATGAAGAAGCTGACCCGTCTGCGCGAGTGCGAGGTGCACTCCACGGTCATCCTCGGCGAGCAGGACGCCGCTACCTATGCCCGCCTCGGCATGCGCGTCACCTGCACGCCCAAGTATCAGAGCAAGAATTTGTTCCATAAATAGGGATCAAGGATCAGGGCTCAGGAATCAAGGCGGGTTCAGAGTTCAGCGTTCAGGGTTCAGAGTCTGTAGCGCGGGCAATCTGCCCGCAGCTCTTGTTCGTACTTGCCCGTAGGGAGCGATGCGCTCAACGCTCCAATCATTGATTGTCTGTGCATTCTATAACAGCAAATAGAATAAACACAACACCCGCAAACTATTATTGCTTTGCGGGTGTTGTGTTTATTGATATGAAACCAACTAATTTAGGTAATAATCTACCAGTTCCGCAAGATTCGACGAACCGCTTTCTAATTTTGCAGCGTCAAATTTGCAAATCAACACAATGTCAGCCTTGGCCTCGCCACTAATGCTCAACAGGATTGAGTACAAAGTACTGAAGGCCTCTCGGTCGGCATAGATATGCCAAAAATCCATAACATTACTGCCTTCTGGTGTGATTTCTATTGAAAAATGTGTTTTCTCATAATTTGAGTATCCCCAATTGTAGTAATCGTCCAGTTCAGCTTTGCCGGAGATAACGAACAGTTTTCCGTCGTTGTTTGCTTTGTCATAACGAATGATCTTTTCATCCGGCAACTCTCCGTATTTCTGATTGAGACCGTCAAGCATTTCGTCTGTCAGCTGTTTTTGCACCATTGTGAAAAGATCGTACACATCTGCTGTTTCTCCGTTCTTGCCAGATATGTCATAACGTGTCAGCTTTGGCGATTCTACGTCAGCATAGCAGGTATCTCCGTTTTCTTTATTAAAAACGTCGAGAATGATGTTCTCTGCGCCTTCATCGCTGAAATACTGGAATCCAACTTGCGTTGGGTCATCATCAAAGCTGTATTTAATGGTATGAACGCTAAACAAATCGGGATGCTGGTTATCTTTGAAATAAACATAGCGGTTTTGCCTGTTTGTGTTTTTAATGAAAGCAAGCAAACCTTCCTCGTTATAAGTAATAATATCTAGCGTGTGAAGCTGGAAAATAGCAAAAATGTTATGCTCCGGGTCTTTCCATGTGCCTTCTACGTTGTCAAAAAGACGCATGTTCTGATGGCTAAGATCATTTTCGTCATAGGATATTTCAGGCGCGCCGCAAGAGGAAAACAGCAAGACAAGGATGGATAAGGCGAGAAACGTACAGATTCGTTTTCTAAACATAAAATAGCCTCCTTTCATAAGATGACATTCAGTGAATGTCATCTATCCTGGATTATAGCATATAATCTCCAATATGACAAGCACTAAATGTCATTTTGGAGGTTTCATGTTTACAAACAAAGCGGGAGACGGAAGAAACAACCTCTGCGGCGCGGCAATTTCGGCCCAACGAAAGCGGATGAAGCTGTCCCAGAGAGAACTGGCGGAGAAAATGCAGTTGGAAGGAATTGACCTGGACAAAAATGCCGTGCAGCGGATCGAGTGCGGGAAACGATTTGTGACGGATATAGAGTTGCTGGCGTTTTCCCGCATTTTTCAATTGACAATGGAGCAATTGGTTTCCGAGCAGGCTGACGGACAGAAATGAATGGAAAAGGGCAGACCCTGGCTGCGTCCAAGGTCTGCCCTTTATTTCATATTCAGTTGGAATTATCGAAATACATTTCCATCCGCGTCGTAGATTTCCAGCCGCCTGCAAACAACGTGGTTCGGCTTGTATTCCGGCAAATACGTTTCGATCGCCGTCACCAGCAGCAGCGGGTTCAGCGTCGGGTTCTGCGCGGCGACGACGGCCTCGATCACGACGGTTTCCCCCTTGTCATTCTGCCCACTGTCATTCTGAGCGCCGTAGGGGCGAGCAGTGCTCGTCCGCGTATCCTCTGATCCCCGATCCTTGTTCCTTGCTCCCTCATTTTGCATTCTGCATTCTGCATTTTGCATTTCGTAAGCCTCTGTGGGTTGCGGGCGGCACCCCTCCAGCGGCCTTGAGGCCGGTCCCCCTCCCCTGCAAGCAGGGGAGGATTCAGCCGCCCCTACGGAGCACGAGCGAATCATCGGGGCGATGTCCAGTTCCACGTCACCCTTTTTGCTGTGCTTTTCCACGACCAGCGACGTCCGGGCGAAGAGTTCCCGAATGGCCGCAATCCTGTCATTCTGAGCGCCGTAGGGGACGGGTTCCAAGCTGTCATTCTGAGCGAAGCGAAGAATCCGTTCCCCTTCGTTCTCTGATCCCCGATCCTTGCTCCCTGATCCCTCATTTTGCATTCTGCATTCTGTATTTTGCATTCCTCCGTCGTACTCCAACACCAGCCTCGCCCGCAGCCAGGCCAGCTTCCCGGCCTTGGCGCCGCCCTCATAGCTGTCCAGGGCCCGCAGACCTGCGGGCAGCACGGGGTTCAGACGGGCGGCGAGCTCGGCGGCAGGAATATCGCAGCCCTCGGCCAGGGTAAATTCCGCGATTTCGCATTGGCTCTCCACGCCCACGGACAGGGGCATGAGAATCGACAGCTCCGGGTGGGGCGTGAAGCCCTGGCTGTGCTTGAGGTCGATCCCGGCCCGCCGGAACGAGCGCATCAGCGCCCGCATCAGATCCAAATGGGAGGACCAGACCGCGACGCCCTCTTTGACGAAAAATAATCTGCTCATAATCGGTACTCCTTGTGGAAGTATGAAAAGATGAAAGAATGAAAGAATGAAAAATTTGCGGTGTCGCTTCGCGACGATTTAAAAGATCATTTTTCATATCGCAGATATGAAAAAAACCATAATTCTTTCGTTTTTTCATGTTTTCATTATTTCATTTCTCCTACGGGTCGCACTTCCCGCATTCCAGCAGCCCGTTCGCGCCGCAGCCTGCGCAGCCGTGGCGGCAGTCGGGCGTGATCTCGGAGCGGTAGGCCCGCTCGCGCTCGCGCAGCAGGAAGCTCTTGCGCACGCCGGGGTCGATGCTGTCCCAGGGCAGGATCTCGTCGAGACCGAAGCCCCGCGTGGTGTAGAAGTGCCGGTCGATCCCGCATTCGTCCAGCGCGGCAATCCACTTGTCGTAGTTGAAGTACTCCATCCAGCCGTCCAGCTTGGCCCCGCGCCGCCAGGCGGCCTCCACGACCGCGCCGAGGCGGCGGTCGCCCCGGGCCAGCACGGCCTCCAGCTCGGAGAGCTTGGCCTCGTGGTAGTTGTACTCCACGCTCTTGTTGTTCAGGTGCTCCTTCAGCAGGCGGCAGCGCCGCAGATACTCGTCCGGGTCGATCTGCTGCTCCCATTGGAAGCCTGTAAAGGGCTTGGGGACGAAGAAGGCTGTGGCGACGTGAATGCGCACGCCGCGCTTTTTGTTGGAGGCGCAGGCCTTCCAGGTGTTGTAGATCTTGTAGACCAGATCTCCGATGCCGATCACGTCCTCGTCGGTCTCCGTGGGCAGTCCGAGCATGAAGTAGAGCTTCACGTTGTTCCACCCGCCCGCAAAGGCAATCTCGCAGGTTTTGAGGATGTCCTCCTCCGTGACGTTCTTGTTGATCGCGTCGCGCAGACGCTGGGTGCCCGCCTCGGGGGCGAAGGTCAGGCCGCTCTTGCGCACCTTCTGCAGCTTCAGCATCAGATCGCGCGAGAAGTTGTCCGCCCGCAGGGAGGGCACCGACATATTGATGTTCCGGGCCACACAGTATTCCGTCATCCGGTCCGTCAGCGGCTCCAGATACTTATAGTCCGAGGTGGAGAGGCTGGACAGCGTGATCTCGTTGTCGCCGGAGAATTCCATCGCGTGGACCGCCTGCCCGTAAAGCGTGTCGGGCTGCCGGGGCCGGACGGGGCGGTAGGTGTAGCCCGCCTGGCAGAAGCGGCAGCCGCGAATGCAGCCTCGCATGACCTCTAAGTTCATGCGGTCGTGGACAATCTCCGTCATCGGCACGATGGGCTCGGTGGGATACCAGGCCTTGTCCAGATCCTGCACGATCCGCTTGGTGACCTTTTCCGGGGCGCCGCCCAGCGGCACGATGGCCGCCAGTGTGCCGTCGGCGTTATAGCGATGCTCATAGTGTGAGGGAACGTAGACGCCGGGGATCTTGCCGACCTCCCGGAGGAATTCCTCCTTGCTCAGCCCGCGCCGCTTTGCGTCGCGGTAGCAGTTCACGATCTCCACCGTGCTCTCCTCGCCCTCGCCGAGGGAGAAAAAGTCGATGAAGTCCGCCAGCGGCTCCGGGTTGTAGGTGCAGGCTCCGCCGGCAAAAACAATATTATGTAAACCCTCTCGTTCCTTCGCGTGCAGCGGCACCCCGGCCAGATCGAGCATGGTGAGGATGTTGGTGTTTATTGTTTCGGAGCCCACCGAGAAGGCAAGCATGTCAAA
>CAMKED010000013.1 GCA_946411475.1 uncultured Clostridia bacterium
GGGGGGCTGTTTTTCTTTGTTGTTGCGCAGGCTGGTCAGGATCAGCACGACGACCGTGACCACGTAGGGCAGGATCTTGTAGAGCTCGGTGGGAATGAAAGAGATTTGCAGGCGCATGTAGAGGATCATCAGCGCGCCGAAGAGCACCGAGCCCCAGAGGGCGGACAGCGGCCGCCACAGGCAGAAGATGACCAGCGCCACGGCCAGCCAGCCAACGCCGGAAAGGCCCTCGTTGTTCCAGGTGCAGCCCGCAGTGGTGACAATGTAGACCACGCCGCCGATGGCGGAGATTCCGCCGCCGATGATCGTTGCCAGGTATTTATAGCGGGTCACGTTGATACCCGCAGCGTCCGCCGTTCCGGGATTTTCGCCCACAGCGCGAAGGTAGAGCCCTTTCCGGGTCTTTTTCAAAAACAGGTGCATCAGCACGGCAAAGATCACGCCGATATAAAAGAAATGACTGTTGCCGAAGAGCAGAGGTCCCACGTAGGGGATATCCTTCAAAAACTGGGGGAAGGGGGAGCCGGTAAAGACGGCTTTCAGCTCGTTGCTGACGGTGACGTAACCGCCCGCCCGGACGCGCATCATTTCTCCCGCGAACTGGCCCACGCCGGTGCCGAAGATGGCAAGCGCGAGGCCCGTGACGTTCTGATTGGCACGCAGGGTCGTGGTGATAAAGCTGAAGATCAGCGAGGCCAGAGCACCTGCCAGGAAGGCACAGAGTAGGGCGATGGCAATCGCGACGACGCCGCCCGGCGTGCCGAGAAGCTTTTCGCAATAGTACACGCCGCCCAGACCGAAAGCGCCGCCCATGAACATGATACCCTCTACGCCGAGATTCAGGTTGCCGGATTTTTCAGTCAGAATCTCACCCAGGGTGCCGTAGAGCAGGGGCGTGCCGTAGGTGATGGCCGCAATCAGCAGCAGAACGACCGTATCAATCGCTTTCATGCCGCAGCGCCTCCTTTCCCGGCCTTTTTGCGCAGAATCAGCCGATAGTTGATGAAGAACTCACAGCCCAGCATGCAGAACAGCAGCAGGCCGATGATGATATCGGAGATGGCTGCCGGGACGTTCATGACCGTTTGCAGCGTGTCCGCGCCCTTGGTCAGAATGCCGAGCATCAGCGAGATGGCCACCATGGCGAAGGCGTTGAGCTGGCTGAGCCAGGCGACGGTGATGGAGGTGAAGCCCACGCCGCCCGCGATGTCCTTGGACAGGGTGTTCGTTGCGCCGGAGCAGAGAATGAAGCCGACCAGCCCGGAGATGGCCCCGGAGAGGAACATGGTCCGCATCATGATCCGGCCCACGTTCATGCCTGCGTACTGCGCCGTGCGCAGGGAGTCGCCGATGACGGCGATTTCGTAGCCCTGCTTGGTGTGCCGCATATAGATATGGATGATGAACACCAGCACCAGCACGATGATCCAGCCGCAGTGGACGCCCTCCACCTTAGGCAGCCAGGCGCTTTGCGGGAACTGCGCGATGCGGCCCTGCCGGGCTTCCCAGGGCCCGGCCTGGAGCCAAGCGACGACGCCGATGATTATGTAGTTCATCATCAGCGTGAACAGGGTTTCGTTGGTGTTCCATTTGGCTTTGAAGAAAGCGGGGATCAAGGCCCAGAGCCCGCCCAGCAGCATGGCCGCCAGAGCCATGCAGAGCAACAGAGGCAGAGAGGCGGAATTGCCTTCCGGCTTGGTGGCGAGGAGCCGCACCATGAAGGTTGCAGCCAATGCGCCGGCCGTGATCTGTCCTTCCGCGCCGATGTTCCAAAAACGCATCTTGAAGCAGGGCGCGATGGCGAGGGCGCAGCCCAGCAGGGGAACGGCTTTTTTGACGGTCTGCTGTCGGAAGGCCGCGTTGCCGAGCGCACCATCGAGCATTGTGCCGTAGGCCTTGATGGGATTACTGCCGGCCAGCGCGATCGCAATGCAGCCAAGCAACAGGGCAAACAGGATCGAGCCCAGGCGGATCAGCCAGGCGTAGACGGGCTTGATCGTGCTTTTGTTTCGCTTTTCCAGACGGATCAGCGGGGATTTGAGTTTTTCGTCCATCAGGCGCCCTCCTTTCCGCCGACGCTGGTCATCAGCAGACCGATCTCGTCCTTGGTGGCAGTCCGGGCGTCCACGACGCCGCTGACCCTGCCGCCGCAGAGGACCAGGATCCGGTCGCAGAGTTCAAGCAGCACGTCCAGATCCTCGCCTACGAAGATCACGGCTGCGCCTCTCATTTTCTGCTCCGTCATCAGATTGTAGATGGTGTAGGACGTGTTGATGTCCAGGCCGCGCACTGCGTAGGCCGTCATCAGCACGCTCGGGCTTGTTGCGATTTCTCGGCCGACCAGAACCTTCTGCACGTTGCCGCCGGAGAGCTTCCGAACCGGAAATTCAATGCCGGGTGTGACGACCTCCAGATCGTTGAGCACCTTGTTGGCCAGCTCCTTGGGATCCTTTCGCCGGACGAAAGGGCCGCTTCCCTTGCGCCAGCTTCGCAGCATCATATTGCCGGTCATGCCCATGGAGCCGACCAGACCCATGCCGAGCCGATCCTCAGGGATAAAGGCCAGAGAGACGCCCTTCTTGCGGATCTGCATCGGGCTCTTGCCTACCAACTCGTCCTGACCGCCCTCGGGCGGATAGTAGAGGATGGAGCCCTCGGCGATGGGGCAGAGGCCCGCGATGGATTCGAGCAGTTCCTTCTGTCCGGAACCGGCGATTCCGGCCACGCCTAAGATTTCGCCTCCCATGACGGTGAAGCTGACCCCGTCCAGTTTTTTGACGTGCTCATGGTCATAGCAGCTCAGGCCGTTGACGCGCAGCCGCTCGACCTGGTGTTCATACATGGGACGGTCAATGTTCAGCGTGACGGCCCGGCCCACCATCATATCGGTGAGAGCCTGGGGATTTGTCTCGGCGGTGTTGACGGTGCCGATGTACTTGCCCTTGCGAAGGACGGCGACCTTGTCCGAGATAGCCATGACCTCGTTGAGCTTGTGCGTGATGATGACGATGGCCTTGTTGTCGTCGCGCATATTCCGCAGAACTGCAAAGAGCCGCTCGGTCTCCTGCGGGGTCAGGACGGCGGTGGGCTCGTCGAGGATCAGGATCTCTGCGCCGCGATAGAGCACCTTGACGATCTCCACGGTCTGCTTCTCGGAGACGGACATGTCGTAGACCTTCTTCTCCGGGTCGATCTCGAAGCCGTAGCGCGCGCAGATCTCGCGCACCTTGGCGTTGGCCCCGGCGATGTCCAGCTTCTTTTCGTGTTCCATGCCGAGAACGATATTTTCCGCGGCGGTAAAGACGTTGACCAGCTTGTAGTGCTGATGGATCATGCCGATCCCATGCGCGTAGGAATCCTTGGGCGAACGGATCGAAATGGGGTGACCGTCCGCGAGAATCTCGCCCGCGTCGGGCAGGTAGATGCCCGCCAGCATGTTCATCAGCGTGGTCTTGCCGCTGCCGTTCTCGCCGAGCAGAGCCAGAATTTCACCGCGCCGCAGGCCGAGGTCAATGCTGTCATTGGCGATTACCGGCCCGAAGTGCTTGCTGATGCCTTTTAATTCGATGGCATAACAGTTTTTTTCCAAGGCTGTCATCCTTTCGTCGATTGATAAACGAACGGGCGCACGGCGGAATGGGCCGTGCGCCCGTTTAAAATGAAATCAGTTCAGCGTGGTGATGCCGTCGATGTCGATGGCGAAGTAAGGAGCAGACTGGAAGTAGGATTCGTGGAACGCGCCGTCGAACACAGCCTCTTCCTTGTCGGGAACGAAGTCGCCGTCGGTGTCCAGCGCGAAGGCCTGGGTCAGTTCCTTGCCGCCGACGGTGAAGGTCTTGGTGTCGAAGACCTGGATGGAGCCGTCCTTGAGACCGGCCTCGACCTCAGCCAGCTTTTCCTTGGTGCCGGGGGCAACAAGCTTGTCGTTGAGCGCAGTCAGAACAACGGCGCCGTCCTTCAGGCCCTTGCTCCAGTCCTGCGGGAACTCCTTGCCGTTGGCAACGGCCTCGATGGCCTCGGTGAAGTAGACGCTCCAGTCGATGCGGGTGCCGACCAGGCAAGCCTCGGGAGCGACGGAGATCATGTCGTTGTTGTAGCTGGTGAAGAACGCACCCTTGGACTGAGCCATGGTGGCGGGGGTGGAGTTGTCGGCGTGCTGGGAGATCAGCTTGCAGCCCGCGTCGCAGAGGGCGGAGGCGGCGTTGGATTCCGCAGTGGCGTCAGACCAGTTGTTGACGAACTGGACCTTCATGGTGACGCTGGGGCAGACGCTCCGTGCGCCCAGGAAGTAGGCGGTGTAGCCGGACTTGACTTCCGCGAAGGGGAAGGCGCCGACGTAGCCGATCACGGCCTGCTCGGCGGTGATGGTGCCGTCGTTAATGAGCTGCTGCAGCTTCATACCGGCCACGACGCCGGCCAGATAGCGGCCCTCATAGATGTTGGCGAAGGCGTTGTGGGTATTCTTGAGACTGTCGCCCCAGGACGCCTGGTTGGTGCAGGAGACGAACTGAATGTTGGGGTAATCGGGCGCGACCTTCAGCATGTAGTCCTCGAAGCCGAAAGAGTTGTTAAAGATGACCTTGCAGCCGGCGGCAGCCAGCTCACGGTTGGCGTCTTCGCAGGCGTCGCCTTCGGGAATGTTCCACTTGACGACCCACTCGACGTTGATGCCCTTGGCCTTAAGGGCCTCGGTGGCGGCGTCCTTGCCGCGGATAAAGTTGTAGGTGTAGCCCTGGTCGTTCTCGTCGCCGATGCAAATCAGGCCAACCTTGATGGTGGTGGCAGCCTTGTTGCCCGCCTCAGTGTTTTTGCCGGTTTCAGGCTTGTTGTCGGAGCAGCCCACGAACAGGGCAGCCACAAGAGCGAGACACAGCACCAATGCAAGAATCTTTTTCATGTGTTTTTTTCCTCCATTTTAAATGATCGCCGTTCCAAAATACGTGGAGATTCTCCACGGACGCATCATAGCATAAACCATGCGTTTTTTCAAGTCGTTTATACGAAGAGTTTCTAAAAAATTCGGCCATTGTCTCCGCTTTACGGAGACAATGGCCGAAGCGTTTGCACTTATCCCTCGTAGGGGACGTTCGCCATCGGAGCCGTCCAGTACTCTTCGTTGTAGATGTCGCGGAAGAGATAGGTAGCCTTTGCGCGGTTGGAATCGGGCAGGATCACGTAGCTGACCTGCATATTCTCGGCGTAGGTCATTTCCTCGCCGTAAAGGTAGCTGTTGGAGTAGGTCCCGTCATAGCGGTAGTAGTCGCAGACGAATTCGATCTTGTCGCCGACGTTCAGCTCGGCATTCTTGGCGACGGCCTCGGTCTCACCGTTGACGTAGTCGTAGCGGACGCCTGCAATGTAGTCGCGGACGCTTGCGCCGGTGCTTGCGTTGTTCTCAAAGACCAACAGCAGGTTGGCGCGCTCGCCGTTGAGCAGGCAGGGGACGCGGCCGGTGGTGACCATGGTGTTGCCGTCAACCGTGGTGTCCTCTACGTAGAAGGGAACGGGCTGGTTGTTGATGGCGACCCAGGTGCAGTCGTATTCGCCCACGAGCGCGCCGGTTTCGGTGAAGCTGTACATGGTGTCGAGTCCCAGGTCGATGTAACCCTCGCCGTCGTCGTAGAAGACGTTCAGCAGCAGGTCGTGGACCTGGCTCCACTGCTCCTTGGGCAGGGTCATGACGGTCATGCCCTCGCTGTCCTTGGTCCACTGGAGCTTGGAGGCGTCAAAGCGGTTGGCTGCAATGGTCTGCGTCGCGGTGTCCAGGTCGATCTCGCGGCCGAAGAGGTCGCCGCCGCCGAGCAGGCCGGAGAGCAGGCTGCCGATGTCGCCGGAGCCGGAGAGGCTGCCGGAGGAGCTGGACAGACCGCCAAGCAGGTTGCCTACGTCAAAGCCGGAAGAGTTGGAGCTGGCCTGACCGCCTGTCTCCAGGTTGGCAAACTGCTGGATGCAGCGGGCGTAGGAGCTGTCGAGGCCGATCGCGTCGTAGGTGGAGACGGCAGTCTTGACGTAGCTTTTGCGCTGATAGGGGAAGTAGATGGAAAGACCGTAGGCATTGGACATGGAGGAAGAGGTCTTATTGTACTTCACCGCGCCGAGCAGGTCCTTGGCGAGCTTTTCGCTCTCGGTGGTTTTCAGGTTGTAGCAAAGATGCACCAGGTCGACCTGGTCGATCTTGCTGGAGCTGGCGAATTCACGGGTGGAGCTTCTGGCGTCGGAGACGGTCTTGTACTCGGTGCCGGACAGAAGCTTGGAGGTGTCGGTGGCCCAGCTCTTGAGGCTGTCGGGCACGGTGGCGCTCAGCTCTGCGAGGTCCACCACAGAGAGGGTGGTCTTCTGGCCGGCGCAGCGGCGGTTGCACTCGTCCACGAAGTCGTCGACAATGTACTGTCCGAGCTGCACGGTGGGCATGGAGGTGTCATTGGAGAGCTTGGTCAGCCAGTTCGTGTAGTACCAGCCGATGCCGGGTTCCGTTTCCTCGGAGGCAATCATGTAGTCGGCGAAGTCGTCGAGCATCAGGCCGGTTTCCAGCGTGGCCATCAGGCAGGCGTCGAAGCCGATGAAGTCGAAGGTCGTGCCCGCGTTTTGCAGGGCGGAACGGATGCCGGACAGGCCCATGGAGCCGAGGTTGGCGTTCTTCTCGTCGTAGCCGTAGCCGGAGACGGAGCCGCCGCCGTGATCCCAGAAAATCAACGCCTGCCGGTTGGCGGGGTAGTTCTTGGTGCAGTACTGGATGAAGCGCGTCAGCGTGGCGGGCTTCACCATGGATTCCTTGCCGTCGTCGGCCACGAGCTGCGTCAGAGAACCGTTTTCGACCTTGTAGATCTGGTTTACGGTGTTGGAGATCCCGTTGATCTTCCACTGCTTGCAGCCGCCGGTGTAGACGATAATGTTGATCTTGGAGCTGGCGTCGGCACTGAACTTCTTGGTGGCCGCAGCGATCTCATTCAGGTCGTTGGTGGCCATGCCGGATTTGGATTCGAGGTCGGTGCCGCACATATAGATCATGAAGGTGAACTTGTCCTGATTGCTGCCCAGGATCTGGGTGCGCTTGGCGCGCGCGCCGGAGACCACGGTGGTGTCCAGCTTGCCGGTGTTGGCTGTGCGGTCCCAGCCCGCGGAGACGCTGCTGCCGCCGGAGAAGCCGCCCAGAAGACCGGAGAGATCAAGACCGGAGGAGGAAGAAGAGGAAGAGGAGCCGCCGCCGAGGAAGCTGCCGACACCGTTGAGGAGCATGCCGCCGAGGCCGCTGCTGGAAGACGAGCCGCCGGAGGAAGAACCGCCGCCGGACGTGTCGCCGCCGAACAGGCTGCCGAACAGACCGCTCAGTCCGCCGCCTCCGCCAAGCAGGACCACGGCCAGCACAATGATGATCAGCAGCTTTCCGCCGCCGAGGCCGCGGGTGACGTCACGCTGCCCGCCCTGGTAGGATTGCTGCGAGGAGCCGGGACGGCTGCCGCTCGAAGCAGGACGGTTTGCGGTGGGTCTGCCGGAGTAACCTTCTTTTCTGCCGACAGGACCGGTATTGAGACCGTCGCCCCGTTTTGCAACGGGTTTGCCGGTGCCGGTGACGTTTTTGCCCCGGCCGTTTGGATTGACTGCCATAGAAATGACCTCCAATACAGTTAGTTTCTCGATAACCTTTCCTATTTTAGCAGACTTTTTTCGGAATTGCAATGCGGAAATCAGCATATTTTTGCGTTTCTGATGTGAATAGCTGGAACCGGGATGCGGAAGCCGGAATAGAATACTGCGGAAGGAGGCGTGCGCATGGCATTCACGCTGGATCGGCTGCGAGCGGGGGAGCGGAGGACCGTCGTCTGCATCGCGCTTTCCCCGGAGCGGGCGGCGAGCCTGACCCGTCTCGGGCTGGGCGTCGGCACGGAGATCCTTTGCCTGCGCCGGACGCCCCTCGGAGACCCGACGGTCTATCGATTCCGCGGAACGGACGTGGCGATCCGAAGACGGGACGCGGCAGGGATACAATTGGCAGGTAAGAGGTAATAGGTAAGAGGTAACAATTCATCATTCATAATCCAAAATTCATAATTCCAACATGGGGGTTGAGGAACATGTCGGTAAGCGTGGCCTTTGCGGGCAATCCGAACGTGGGAAAATCCACGGTATTCAACGCGCTCACGGGGCTGCGGCAGCATACGGGAAACTGGACCGGGAAGACTGTGGATCCGGCGTCGGGGCGCTGGACGCTGGATGAAACGGAATATGAGGCGGTGGATCTGCCCGGGATCTATTCCCTGCGCGGCGGGACACCGGAAGAGCGGGTTGCGGCGGACTATCTGGCCTCCCACAGTCCCGACGTGCTTACGGTCGTTTTGGACGCCACGGCGCTGGAACGGACCCTGGGCCTGGCGCTGGAGCTGCGGGCCATCCATCCGAATCTTGTCGTCTGTCTGAATCTGATGGACGAGGCCGAGCGCCTCGGTCTTGCGCCGGACTGTGCCGCGCTCGCCGAAGCCCTGCAAGCGCCCGTGGTCCCCACACGGGCGGACCGAAAGCAGAGCTACGAGCTCCTGCGCAGAGCAATCGCTCTGTCAGCGTTAACCTCCCCTGCTTGCAGGGGAGGGCAGGGAGGGGTGGCTGTTGTTTCTGAGCTGTCCCCTGCTTGCAGGGGAGGGCAGGGAGGGGTCGGTGGAGGAGTAGACGCCGCTGCGCTCGCCAGCCGGGTGAATCACGGCGTACAAATTACCCGCCGGGACTGGGATAAGGTTTTCCTGGGGAAATACGCTGCCTGGCCGATCCTCCTCGCGCTGCTCTTTGCCGTCTTTTACCTGACAGTCCGAGGTGCCAATCTGCCTTCCGCGCTCCTTGAAGCCGGGTTTTCCAGACTGGAGTTGGCCCTGTCCGCGCTGCTTTCCGGTCTGCCGGAAGGGCTGCGGAGCTTTTTTCTGGACGGCGTCTACGCGACGACGGCCCGGGTTATCGCGGTCATGCTCCCGCCGATGGCGATTTTCTTTCCGCTCTTTTCTCTGCTGGAGGACCTCGGCTTTTTGCCACGCGCCGCCTTGCTGCTGGACCGTCCCTTTGCGGCCTGCGGCTCCTGCGGGCGGCAGGGTCTTTGCATGTGCATGGGCGTGGGCTGCAACGCGGTCGGCGTCACGGGCTGCCGGATCATCCCCAACGAAAAGGAGCGCCTGGCCGCAATCCTGACGAACGCCCTCGTCCCCTGCAACGGCCGCTTCCCGACCCTGATCCTGCTGGCCGGGCTGGTTTTAGGGCAAAACGGCTCCCTGTCAACGGCGGCCCAGGCTGGCTTCCTGACTGCCTGCATGGTTCTCTCCTGTGCCGTGACCCTGGGAACGACCGCGCTTCTGCGGCGGACCGTTCTCCGGGGAGAGGAAGCCTCCTTCGTGTTGGAGCTGCCGCCGTTTCGGAAGCCCCGGCTGGGCCGACTGCTGCTCCGTTCCCTGTTGGACCGGACCCTGCGGGTCTTGGGGCGGGCTGTCACCGTCGCAGCTCCCGCCGGTGCTGTGATCTGGCTGCTGGATCGGCTGACGCTCGGCGGAACGCCGCTGCTTTCTGCGCTTGCCTGTGGACTGGACCCTTTTGCCGCAAACCTGGGCTTGACCGGCACGCTGCTGCTGGCCTTCCTGCTGAGTTTTCCGGCCAACGAGCTCCTGCTTCCGCTGGCATTGATGATTGCAGGGATGGAAGGCGGCGATCCCACTGCACTGTTCACGCTGCGCACCGCCCTCTGCACTGCGGTTTTCACCCTCTTTCACTGGCCCTGCTCTACCACCGTCCTGACGGTCTGGCATGAGACGAGAAGCCGGAAATGGACCCTGGCCTCCGTCCTCCTTCCAACCGCCGTCGGCGTGATCCTCTGCTTGGCGGTAAATTGTCTGATTATGTTTTTTATGTGTTCATATTGACAAGTGAATGAATATCCAGCATAATAATACCTAAAATTATAAATAATTGGAGACGGGAAATGAAACTTATTGATACTTCCGATCAATTCCTGTCCGCCTTTGACGCCGGACGGTTTGACCGGGGAAAATGGGAAGCCTATATGGACGCCTGCGTGCCCGGGGTGAAAAAGCTCTGCCTGGACGATATGCGCGAGGTGCTCGCGGCGGGGTATTCCTGGGAGCGGGACTTTCTTCCCGTGCTGGATGCCGTTGCCCGGGACGGGGCCAAGCGGGACGAGGCCATCCGCTCCTTCCGAACGGTCACGGAGCGGCTGGACGAGCGGATCCGGGCGCGCTTCGGCCGCTCGCCCGATGCGGAGCTGATCCTCTACCTCGGCTTGTGCAACGGCGCGGGCTGGGTCACCGAGCGGAACGGAAAACCCGTGGTCCTGCTGGGGATCGAAAAGATCCTGGAGCTGAACTGGCAGGACCCCGACGCGATGACGGGCCTGATCTTCCACGAGCTGGGCCACGTCTACCAGGATTGCTTCGGGCTGCTCCGGCTGGAAACGGCGGCGATGCCGGATCAGATGCTCTGGCAGCTCTTCACGGAGGGGATCGCCATGGTCTTCGAGCAGGAGCTTGCCGGGACGCCGGACTATTTCCACCAGTACGACCGGGCGTGGCAGCGCTGGTGCGCGGAGAACCTGGCGCTGCTCAAGCGCTCCTTTGCTGCGGATCTGCTTGCCATGACCCACGACAACCAGCGCTATTTCGGCGATTGGGTTCGCTTTGAGGGACGCGGCGACACGGGCTACTACCTCGGCACGTGCTTCGTCCGCTTTCTGCTGCGCACGGACAGCTTCGACCGGCTGATCCGGTACGAGCTGCCTGCGGTCCGGGATGGATTCGCGCGTTTTCTGCGGGACGAGCCTGCAGGAACGGAGAATTATTGATGCAAGGAGAGACAGGATATGAAACAGACCCTTTGCCTGCTGCTCGCGCTGACGCTGCTGCTTGCGGTCCTGTCCGGGTGCGCCAAAACGGACCGTCCCGCTGCCGGGACCACGGATGCCTCAGAAACGACCCTACCGGAGCCCGTCACGACCGTCGAGCCGGAGCCCGTCACGACCGTCGAGCCGGAGCCTGTCACGACCGTCGAGCCGGAGCCTGTCATGGAGACGGGGGAGACGTCCGCGCTGGGGACCGCCCACGGCAAGATCTATCTTTACGGCGAGTACCATTCCGATCCTTATTGCCTGGAACGGGAGCTTGCGGCCTGGAGAGAGCTTTATGAAAAAGGTGCGCGCCATCTGCTGGTTGAGGATCCGTACTATACTGCTGCCTATCTCAATGAATGGATGCAGGCGGATTCCGACGACATTCTTCTGGAGCTGTACGATGATTTTGGAGGCAGCTGCGGACATTCCACGCTGATGCTGGATTTCTTTCGCGCCATCAAGGTTCAATGCCCGGAAACAATCTTTCTCGGGACAGACGTGGGTCATCAATACGACACCACCGGGGCTCGATATATCCGCAAATTGACGAAAGAGAACAGAAAGGATTCGGAGGAATTCCGCTTGGCCAGCAAGTGTATCGAGCAGGGGAGACGGTATTATTCCATGCAGGGAAACGAAGCGGAGGTGTACCGGGAAAACTGTATGGTGGAAAATTTTATAGAAGCGTATGAGCGGACGCCAGAGGGGGACGTTTTGGGGATCTACGGCGGCGCCCACGTCGGCTTGAATCAGTTGAATTATACGCGCTCCTGCGATTGCATGGGCAAGCAGCTTTACGCGATCTACGGAGACGCGATAGAGGTGAACGACCTGAGTATCCGCGACCCGATCCGAACCGACCAAATGGAAATCAATGGTAAGGAATACGAGGCGACCTATTTTGGCAGCCTCGATCTGATGGACGGAAAGCTGTACGATTTCTGGCGCATCGAGGACGCCTACGCGGACTTTGCCGACTGTCCGACTACGGGCCTGCGCTGGTATTTCTTGGACACGCCGTCCCGGTTTGTGAAAGGGCAGGTATTTGTGATCGACTTTACCGCGCGCGGCCAGACCTGGCGACACTACTTCCGCGCAGACGGCAAGTTCTACGACGGAGATCCAGTCATGCAGGAGTTCACGCTGGACTAAGCAAACAACGAAAAAACGGCAGAGCACAGATCATGCTCTGCCGTTATTGTTTTGCCGTATATCAGATCGGGTGCTTGCGGATGAACAGCACGCCCAGGGTGCCGGGGCCGCAGTGGGAGCAGACAGTGCAGTTGGCGTGCGTGATATGGACGTTGGGGAAATCGCCCAAGCTGCGCACTTTTTCCGCACAGGCCTGCGCAATCTCGGGATCGCAGCCGCCGTGCGTGATGAAGACGTGGCTGTTGTCGATGTCGCTGCCGTCGCCGATTCGTTCGGCCACGTACTGCTGCAATACCGCGTCGAATTTGCCGCGATATTTCTTGCCGACGGACATCTTGCCGTCCTTGACGATAATGCAGGGCTTGAACTTCATCACATTCGCGCCAAGCATGGCCAGCGTGGAGCAGCGTCCGCCTTTGTGCAGAAATTCCAGACTGTCGATGACAAAGGAAGCGTCCACATAGGGTGCAAGTCGGCGGCACTCCTCGACGATTGCCGCGGCGCCCATCCCCTGCGCGGCCAGCTCTGCGGCGCGAATCACCAGCAGACCGCCGCCCGTGGAGAGGTTCCGTGTGTCCACAACGTGGACGTTCTCAAACTCCTCGGACGCGATGACGCTGTTCTGATAGGTGGAGGACATTTCGGAACTGATGGTGAAATGGACGATATGGTAACCCTGCTCCACGAAGGGACGGAAGAACTCCGTGCAGTCGGCCAGATTGGGGGCGGCTGTTTTGGGCAGGGAATGGTTCAGCTCGTAGTTGCGATAGATTTCCTCGGGGGTAATGTCGATACCGTCCTTGTGGTCCACGTCGTTCAGGTTCACGATCAACGGCATGACGGGGATGCGGTAGCGTTTGAGCAGCTCCGGGCTCAGGTCAGTTGTGCTGTCGCTGGTAATCAGGATCTTTTCGGCCATTGGGATGACTCCTTACCGTTCTGAATTGTTTCTGTAAATTATACGATAGAAACGGCAAAAAATCAAGCATTATTGTTTCTTTTCGGGGAGCTTTTCAATGCTGCCGCCGGTGCTGAGGTCCTTTTCGTCCAGAAGCATGAGCTTTTCAGCCAGCAGCCGGGAGAAGCCGCCGATGACCGCGGAGGAGATAATCAGCTCTTCCGTCTGCTCGGTGGAGAAGGGCGTCTTGTCCGTGTGGTCCAGAATGGGACCGGCCACGGCCCGCACCTGCTGAACGAAGTAGGAAGCCGACAGCGCGTGCCGCGCGGCGTAGCTGGTGTAAAAGACGCGGACTTCTTCTTCCGTCAGGCCGGTGGGCAGGAGCTTGCGGATCAGAGCGATGCTGAGCCCCTGCTTCAAGGTGCAGATTACCAGCAGATAGGCGATGTGGACGCGATAATAGCGTTTTTTTACCGGCTCCGGCATGATTTTCGTCCGTACGTAGTTGTTGATGGCGGCAGAGGTGATGTATTCCTCCTCCTTCAGCTCCGGCGGCAGATAGTCCAGATACTGCCGCAGCAGGACGATGACCTGCTCCATATACAGGCCCAGATCCGGAATCTGTTCCCAGGTCGGCAGACGGTAATTGTTGAGATAGGTTTCCCAGCGGCGGAGCTTTCCCGCGACAAGCGCTTTGTCGTAGTTCATTGCAAATCCTCCTGACGGAACATTGAGCGTTGTTTTTCAAGAGCCGTGGCGCGATAGGGAATGCAGGGCTATTTCAGGAAGTCCATGACGATGGCGGGCATGGTGCTCAGCTTCGGCCAGCACCATTCGGAGAACTTCGTGCAGTCGATCGGTCCGGAGGTGTAGGGGTACATTTCCACCGTGAGTCCGGGCACGCCGTAGGGATGTCTGGCGTAGTTCGCCAATCCTGCGCTGGAACGGTAGGTATAAAGCCCGAAGCCGTTTTCGGCATTGATGGCGGAAGCGATCTGATAGGATCTTTGCTTCAATTCGGCGCTGCAATCGGAGTCGGCATAATAGATCACGTTTCCGGAGGTGTGGCAGTCCAGCACCAGCTCAAAGGGATAGCGCTCCATCAGTTGGAGCATAGCTTGCGTTTCCGGTTCCGAACCCGCGCTGCTTCCGTTAACGCCGCTTTCGTCATATTCCCAATTCGTGGGAAAGTTTTCGTTCAGGTTTACGCCGTTCGCGTTCCCGCTCCATTCGGTTCCGGAGAGGGTGATGGCTCTGCCGTCCGGGTTGCAGGAGGGGATCATCACGATGGTAAAGGTATTCAGCAGAGGCCGGATCTTGTAGGCGCCCATGCTGCCGTCCGTGGCGTAGGCGTAGGCGTACTCGTCCAACACCTTCAACAGGTAGTTTGTGGTTACGGTTTCCAGCCCGTGCAGGTTGCCGTTCATGTAGATATAGCGATCCCCTCTGCCCAGGGTCACGACACGGATATCCCTGCCCTGGCAGGACTGTCCGCCCACATAGGAGGAAATCAGATCGGGATAGATGTCTTGCAGACGGTCCACGACCGCCAGCGCATCTTCGTAAGAGATCAAGGCGTTTCCGTCGTAGATTTTCTCACAGGGAAGCTTTTCGGAGTAGGAAGCCTTGCAGCGCGTGCAGGTATAGACCATGCTCCAGCTTTCGAGATCCTTTACGCCCTTGTAGTCATGCCCGAGTGGAGCGGGTTCCCGAACGGCGTAGAAGCTGCCGCATTCGCAGCGATAATATTGCAGACCAGCCTCTGTGCAGGTGGGTTCCTGGAGCTCCGCAGCGACAAAATTGTGCGTATGGTCAGTCTTGAAGGTGTGTACGTGCATCATCACGGTTGCGGCCTCCGCACGCGACAGACTGTTGTGGGGATTGCAGCGGCCCGCAGTGTCTCCGGCAATCAAACCCTGAAGCTGGAGCTTTTTGACCGCTGGCTTTGCATAATCCGATATTTGGTCTTCGTCCACAAAAACCTTTTCCGGCATCTTTTCCGGCAGCTCGCCGAGCTCCGGAAGAGACTGTGCCTTCAGCAGCATCAACGCCATGTCCTGGCGCTGGATATCAGTATTGGGAGAAAACGTGGTTGTCGACGTACCTGCAATGAGCCCATAGGCATAACCCCATACAACGGCGTCCCTGAAAAAGCTGTCCTCCGGCACGTCCTCAAACGGATTCTCCGGCAGCTCTTCCGGTTGAATCACCACCTCGAGGACCTTGAGCAGCATGACGGCAAACTCGCCGCGGGTAACAGGGTCGTACGGACGGAATCTGCCTTCGTAGCCGCAGGCGATGCCGTGGGTCGCGGCATAACTCACCGGGGCCGCAAACCAGGCAGTGACGTCCACGTCGAGAAATTCTCCCGTCTGCTCGGCGGCCAGCGCGGGAAGACAGAGCGCGGAAAGCGTGCAGAGAATCAGAACGGCTGCGAGAAAGCCGCGTACGCTTGCCGCTTTGCCGTACGCACGGCCGTCAGAGCTTCGAACAATCATAAAGCGCAACATCTTGGATGACTTCCTTTCGGGGTTTCTTCGGGTACGATAATAATATAATTATAACATAATCATAGGGAAAAAGCAACGGTTATTCCGCCTTTTCTGCTATTGACACTGCACGGTGTATGTGCTAATATAATATAGAATATTAGATAACAAAACTTAAATAATTATTACAACTTGTATTACACTTTCCACTGAAAGGAGCAGCTATGTCCGATTATATCATTTTTACCGACTCGTCCTGTGATATCGACCCCGATCTGCTGGCCCAATGGGAGGTTCCATTTGTCAGTCTGACTGTGAAGTTCGAGGAGGACGCCGAGAGCTTCGCCAACTTCGACATGCCGTTTGATCAATTCTATGACCGGATGCGAAAGGGAAGCGTTGCCCGTACCTCCGCAGTCAATATGGAGGCTTTTAAGGAGGCGTTTGAGCCCTATTTGAAGCAGGGGAAGGATCTGCTCTATATCGGCTTTTCCTCCGGCCTGAGCACCACGGTCAACTCCGGTGCGATGGCGGCGCAGGAGCTGGCAGAGGCCTATCCGGAGCGAAAAATCATTGTAGTGGATACCTTTGCAGCCTCCGCCGGCTTTGGCCTGCTGGTATATCTTGCGGTGCAGGAAAAGCGCAAGGGTGCAACACTGGAGCAGGCAGCCAAGTTCGTGGAGGAGCAGCGGGTCCATCTGTGCCATTGGTTCACTGTGGACGACCTGGTCTATCTCAAACGGGGCGGACGGGTCAGCGCGGCTGCATGTTTCGTGGGCGGCCTTCTGGACATTAAGCCCGTTCTGCACATGGACGATCCCGGCCACCTGATCAACATGTTCAAGGTTCGTGGCCGCAGAGCCTCAATCAAGGCGCTGGCGGACAAGTACGGGGAGCTCGCGCTCAATCCCGGCAAGGACACGGTCTTTATCTCCCACGGCGACTGCATGGACGACGCGAAGCTGTTGGAGAAGATGCTGCGGGAGCGTTTCGGCGCATCAGTCGAGCTGATTACCTACGTGGGACCCGTCATCGGCTCCCACTCCGGTCCCGGTACCCTGGCCCTGTTTTTCCTGGGCCGGGAACGCTGATGTCCCGCCGGACGCCGCTGGATCAGCGCAGTCTGCCAAACTACACCCACGGAGAAGAGCTGTTTAACTTTATCTCTCACGTTGCGGGCGGCGGAATTGCGGTGGTCCTGCTGGTGCTGTGCGTGGTGCGTTCGATCCTCCACCGGGATCCCTGGGCGATCGTGAGCAGCACGATCTACGGGTTGTCCCTGGTGAGCCTCTACACGATCTCCGGAGTCTACCACGGCCTGCGGCCGATCCGGGCAAAGAAAGTGATGCAGGTCCTTGATCATTGCACGATTTATTTCCTGATCTTCGGATCTTATCTGCCGATCCTGCTCTGCTCGATCCGCAAGGAGTCTCCGTTGACGGCATGGATCCTCTTTGCCGTCATCCTGGCGATTATGGCGCTGGCCGTGACGCTGACCGCGATCGACCTGAAAAAATACCGGGTGCTGTCCATGATCTGTTATATCGGCCTGGGCTGGTGCATTGTTTTTGCCGCGCCGGTGGCCCTCCGGGCCATCCCCACGCCGGGCGTGATTTGGCTCCTGGCGGGCGGGATCGCCTATACCGTCGGTGCGGTGCTCTACGGCCTCGGCGTGAAAAAGCGCTATATGCATGCGGTGTTTCACCTGTTTGTGATTCTCGGTTCGGTGCTGCAATTCGTCTGTATCTTTTGGTACGTGATCTGAGGAAAAAAGAATTGCTTTGTCATGGAAAGTATGATATGATATTCATTAGCGTAACGTAAGGAGAGATTGCTGTGGAGTATATCATACTGGATATGGAGTGGAATCAGCCCTGGCCGGGATCCTACGCGGCACAGCGGCCGCTGCCCGTCCACATCAGCGGCGAGGTCATTCAGATCGGCGCGGTGCGGATGCTGGAGGATCAGACCATAGCCGACGAGTTCCAGGTCCTCATCAAGCCCAAGTTTTTCCGCAGGCTCAACAGCCGGGTCGCCAAGCTGACCGGGATCCGCGAGAGCCGCTTGAAGGCAGAAGGGTTGAGTTTTGACGACGCGATCAACGAGTTCTACAACTGGTGCGGCGAGGACTGCATTTTCCTGACCTGGGGCTTCGACGATATTCCCTTGCTCTCCGGTAATATGATGCTGAACGGCTACGACCCTGTCTGGATCCAGCACTGGTATAACGCGCAGATGATCTTTAACGCGCAGACGGCCTCCGGCAACAACCAGAAAGCGCTTTCTACCGCTCTGGAGATGCTTGGGATCGATGCCACGCGTCAGGCGCACGACGCCCTCGGCGACGCTTATCACACTGCGCAGATCTGCGCGAAGCTAGATCTAAAAAAGGGTATCGCGGAATATCACGGTTCCCTGCGAGAGCATGAAGACGGCCTTCACGGGGCACAGGTCCCGGGCTGCGTCAGCCGTCGGGTCTTCCACGATTATGAGGACAAATCCGCCGCCATGGGCGACATGGGCGGCAAGGAGAATCTCTGCCCGGTCTGTGGGCGGGAGATGAATTGCCAGGGCTGGCATACCCAGCCGGGCAGACGTTATCTTTCCCGCAACACCTGTCCCGACCACGGAGACTACATCGTCCGCATCCGCTTCGAGCGGGACAGCGACGGCAGCCTCAAGGTCTGCCGCCTGGTCTACGACCAGACTTCCGTGCTGGCGGAAAAATTTGACGAGGAGATTGCCAAAAAGGCGAAAAAGCGCCCCCGCCGTCGGCGGAAGCGTATCAAAACCGAACTGTAAAGCATAAGCGAGCCCCCCGGCTTTTTGCCGGGGGGCTCGCTGTATGGTCAGCGGACATTTCCGTATTTGTCACAGGTGAGCGTAACAGTAGTGGTTCCCACGTACAAAACCTTGATGCCCATATCGTATCCGAAGTCGGCTGTCGCTGTTGCGGTGTTTCCGCCGTAATAAGAGGTTTTATAGGTAGCTATATAACCGTTGTATTCTTCAACGGTAATCTTGGAGGATATGCATTTGGATGAAGAGCCGTCGCATTCAAACGTTGCCTCCAGCCACACGCGCCAGAGAATTTTATTGTCACTGGAATAACGCGTTTTGTAAGTTTTGGCAGATATTGTATCACTGTCAGAGTTTCCTTGGGCCTCGCTGAGAAAAACGATTTCTCCGGTTTCCTCCCAGCCTGCATCAATTACAGTAGAGGCTTCCCCAAACGTAACCGGCTTGCTTTCCTCGATTAGTTCATCTTCTTTTCCATCTTCTTTTTCTTCGTCCCCCGTTTCTTTGCCGGAGTCCCTACCCACCATAGAGCCGCAGGAATTATTCTCACAGTATGCGATAGGGCTGAGGACGGAACAGACGATAAGCAGGGTGATGAGCATTGCGATAAGACGGTGTGCTTGATGTTTCATTTCGTTCTCCTTCATGTTTACAAAATTGAATCTATTAAAACCGGTCTCTGAGGTATACGACTACGGAATCATGGTTATTGCTGACTGTTCTTCGTGTGCCTCGTAGACCGGATTTAATCTGTAATAGTGGTAAGCCAGGAAGCCCCACCAGCTCAACAAGACCAAAAAAGCTGCGGTGATTGCGACGGCAAAGATTCTGCGGCGGTTGCGAAGTCTGCGCAGCAGATCGGAGGTCTCGACCTCCTCCAGACAGGAGGCTGCGATGACCTCCGGCGCGCCGAAGCGCGCACGGAGATCTTCGGCGGAAGCATCAGGACGTTCTTCCAGATACTCGGCCAAACTTCTTCGCAGGGGTGCAGTGATCTCGTGTTTCATTTTGCGGGAGCAGGGGAGCAGCGCTCGAACCTTTCGCAAATATCGCCTCGCGGCCTTATTTTCCAGTTTCTCTTTCTGCTTCTCCATCAAAAGTTCCCTCCACGATCCGCAGTACGCCGTTGGCGACGGCTTTGTAGTCTTCGGAAAGTCGTTCCAGATATTCCAGACCTTCCGGCTCCAGATGGTAGTAGACTCGCGTCATCCGTTTGCCAACCAATACCTTTTCCGCTGAGACATACCCTGCGTCCTGCAGCTTGTAAAGCACCGGATACAGCGCACCTTCCTGCATGGAAAGCGCACCAAAGGACTGCCGCTCCATTTCCTGGGTCAGCTGGTATCCATACATATCTGATTGCTTTAATAAGCCCAACAGGACCAGCGAGGCAACTCCTCGCTGGAAGTTGACTTGGTTTTCTTGGTTTTTCATGATTCTCACCTTAACCGCACTTCGTCAACGTCGCTTATCGCCTTCGCAGCGTCATACTAACATATTATAAATAGAAAGTCAATACTTAAAAAATATATTACCTATGTTACATAAATAACACTTGACAAATATAATATCTTATGTTATAACATCTCCAGGCGCTACGAAATAGACGTTACCGGAAAGGAGGGAAAACCGCCATGGACGGGCGCCGCAAAGGCTTTCTGACAGATACATATATAAATAAGTGCGCTGTAACCCGGCGCCGGAAGGAAAGGCCCTTCCGCCCGCCTGGCACCGCGCAGAAAGAAATCAGGATCTGTTAGCAGACAACGCAGTCTAAAAAATCGAATCCGTTCCGCAGCCGCAGAAAACCGGCCGAACAGATTCAAATAATTTATATGAAGAAAGGGGGGATGAACGCACAACGCTCGTCAACGTCAATCGCACGCATTGTAATTTTGCATCATTTCATTAACATTTATTTTCACAAACAAAATATTAAACTGAAAGGAAACATAAAAATGAAACGAGTTGTTTGTTTGCTTCTCGCGTTGCTGATGTTTACTTCGATTATTCCATTGGCGTCCGCCGAGGAGAAAAAGCTTGGCGATTCCAAGTATTATTCCGACGTTAACATGTTTACACACAATTACTTCTTTGCAGCGAATTATCTCTATGAGCACGACATTATGAAAGGTGTCTCCAACAATGGAGCGAATGGAAAAGCGTTGTTTGGCGGCGATCGTGATCTGACACGTGCGGAGATTATTATCATGCTGTGGCGGTTAGATGGTTCTCCCGAGGTTAACGGTACCTTTGCGTTTACGGATTGTTCCTACGATACGACTGTTACTAAGGCTGTGAAGTGGGCAGTAAAGAACAATATTACAAGTGGCACCAGCGCCACAACGTTCAGCCCTAAGCAGGCCGTGACGCATCAGGACGCATTGTTGCTGATCTACAGATTCATACGCTACTGCGGGTATGTTACACAGACGGATGGATATTATGAAGGCATTTATGGATCCCCTCTGAAGGGCTTCTCCGGCTATGCCAAGGGCGCTGCTGCTTGGGCATATCAAAAAAATATCCTGACCCAAAAGGATATCGAAGCTGAGTCTTTTGGCGCGAAGAAAAACTGCACTCGCGGCAGCGCCGCAAATTATCTGTACCGTGCGATCGGCAAGTATCAGAAGAAATACGGGCTCATTGTGGTCAACACAAACGCTATGAATTATGCAGCGGATGCAAGAGACGCCATGAAAACGATGTTTGAGCACTACGGGGTAAAGACTGTTGTCAAAACGGATATCGAATCTTCTGCATTTAGCGTGGCAATGACAAGAGCGTTCAATAATTCCAAGCGGCTGGACATTTGTTACATCTACTGCGCTTCTCATGGCGGAGAAAACGGTCTCGCACTATTTAAGGGTACAGGCTCATCCCGGTATTTGACTCCGAATACTCTTCGTAATCAAATTGACTTATACAAGGGAACCTTTATGGTTTTTGTGTCCGGATGCCATACTGGCACCTACATCAACAAGGGCATCAATGACGCAGCTGAAGACGATAAATTTGATGCAGATGCTTTTGTGTCGATTCTTTCCGAAAAAGTGAAAAGCGGAGAATTGGCTGGGACAAGCAGAATTAAGGTCCTGTGCTCCTCAAAGAAGAGCGAAGTATCATATTACACCTTGGGAGTTGCAACAAAATTCTGGTGCTTGGGAAGCGGCTACGACCTTGAGTCAAAAACGTTTGTTTCTCCTGCGGCGGATGAGAATTACGTGGGCAACAGGGATGGTAAGGTTTCTCTGAAGGAACTCTGGTCGTATTCGCTCAGTGAAGTGAACCAAAAACATAAGGATCAACATGTTGTCTGCTCCGATCCTACGGATACGTACATTATTTTTGAGAATGTAAACTTCGTGGTACAGTAAAAAAGCGCAGAAAACTGATTACTGCGTTGTGCCCGATGAAAGGCTTATCCTGAAAAGACCAACTGGAGCAAGTAAATTTCCCAAACATGCACCCGGGAGGGCTTTGAATACGTATCAGTCATCTTTATCAAACTTAGAAGTCTCCCCCCCGGGAGGGCTACGGCCCTCCCGGAAAATGATTATGATAACAGATTATTTGCGGCCAATGCCACAGTTTTAGCAAATAAAACGAAAGAAGATGAGTTATGTCTGTTTATCTATTGGGCCCGTTGATAAAACAAAAAAGAGAATTGCTGGGACTGACGCAGGAGGATCTGGCGGATGGGATTTGTTCCGTGCCGACGCTTTCCAGAATTGAAAATGGGGAGCGCCTTCCGAACAAGGAACACAGTGAAATGCTTTTGCAGCGTCTTGGATATTCCGATACGCTGCAAATCAGCTATGTTCCGGAAAAAACACTGGAGCTGCACGAACTGAAATTCAAGATACGGCAGGCTGTTATCCACAAAAAAAGAGAGGAAGCACAAGCCTTGCTGGCCAAGTTTTCCTCTCTCTCGGATTCTGACGATGCTATTTCTTCACAGTTCTTGTTGCTTTATCGAACTATTCTGAATGATTCGCTGGAGCTTGCGGCCCGATTGGAGCAGTTTCTGAAAGCGATCCGAATGACGTGCCCGAGCTTTAACGCACAGAAACTTCCCTCGTTTCTTTCTTACGAAGAAATCATAGCAATCAATAATATTGCGAATTGCATGGGCAAGCAGGGAAGAATTGAAGAAGCGATTGATTTGCTGTATGCTCTGAAAAAGCACTACGACTGCCGGATGGTGAATCAGGAGGAGATCCTTCGCACACAATTGATGGTACTCTACAATCTCTCCAGATTGCTCGTCAATGCGGAACGGTACGGTGAATGCGTTGAGATCTGCGACAAGGGAATCCGTATTTCCCGGGAAACCGGACGATGCAGCCATTTGGACCGTCTGTTGTTCTATAAGGCACGAGCCCTGATTGGCCGCGGTCAGCCGAATGATTACCAATCAGCGGAAGATGCGCTCCGCATGGCTGTTTGTGTTGCCGAGGGCTTGGGAAATGAGGCCTTCAAGGATCATTATCTGCGGTACATAGAGGCCCACTTTGAGCGTGATTATTGGTCCACGGGAGAGTCGTCCAGATCCCAGGGAGGCGTCATGATTTCGTAGGCTGCCTGATTAACGCTGCTATTGAGATTTGCCGTTTTGCTCATAAAAGATTTCATAATGGTCAATTCCTTTCTTGATTTGATCTGTTAACATGGTAATACATCAGATGAAAAATGACCATGCCGTTATTGGAAAGTTTTGTGAGTATTCTGTGAATCGATCTTTGTGTGCATGAAACCCGACCGCGAGAGCGGTCGGGTTTTCGAACGCTTGCTGTTGGAGCGAACAAGCGTTTATGATAATCGCGTCAAACATCCAAAACAGATTCCGGCAGGTCCCAGATTGACGTTGCAGCTTTATGCGTTCGTCTTACTACGGTGAATGGAATGACTGACCGGCCGGATACAGGCGAATCGTGCGCCTTTTCGTGCGCAGCGGATTCGGACCGCTCTGTGAATGGTAACAGGATCATATTTTCGTTTCGACTCATACTATTATTCTTTTTTCGCCTCATAGTGGCTTCGGCAATACTTTCGTGACGGTCAAATGCAGTCGGGCGAGTTCTTTATATAGCCTGCCCCGCATCGTTACCGGTGCGGGGCAGCTTTTTTGGTGAATCAAGTTTTGCTTTTCTCTCAACGATTACTTATAAAGCTTGTAAAGGTAAGTGACGATGTCGGCACGAGAGCAGGGAGTCGTGGCGTTAAACATGCCGTTTTCGCCCGTTTCCAGGTTCTTGAGATAAGCCCAGACGGCGCACTTCCAGTACCAATTCTGGTTAGAAACGTCGGAGTAGTGGTTCTGACCGATATTTACATTGGGCTTGCCTGCCGCAGCATAGAGGAACTGCAGGGCCTGACTGCGATCGCAGTTTGCCTTCGGCTTGAAGTGCGTGGCGTCTGTACCGGCAGCATAACCGTTCTCGTATGCCCACATGACAGCGTTATAGTACCAGTCGCTTGGTTTTACATCCACAAAGGGATTATCGGTGACGGTATGACCGGGTCTGCCCTTGGTTGCCCACAGGAATACCAGAGCATCGCAACGCTTGACGGTCAAATTGGGAGAAAAATGTGTAGCATCAGTGCCGCTGGTAATACCATTCTGAACCGCCCACATAACAGCCTGGTAATAGGGAGCGTTCTCGTTCACGTCTACGAAAGGATTGGAGTCATCGATGAATGCCTTGCTTCTTGTGATAACATTGTATGTTGCACCGTTATAGATGAAATTTCCGTAAGCGTCAGTATACTGAGATTTATTCAGAACCTTCTTCACGGCAACAGGGGGGGTCTGCTCGTAGATCGTGATTGTGCTGTCCGTAACGTAGCCGACCCAGATAATATGGTGCTGGCCAGAGTCACTTACCGCATCGCCGGGACGGATATCGGACATTTTCTGGTTTTTGACCGTAGTACCTAATTCAGACTTCCAGTGACCGCCCACAGAGTGAATGCCAATCGTATCGCCGCTCATATAGCTTCCACCGAATACTTCGCTTACAAGGTCAGCGCAGCAGGAACCATAGACAGGGCCGGTTCTGGTTGCTCCGACAGAATTGCAATACGTTGTATCAGAGTAGTTCTTGGACGCGACAGCCTTATACTGATTCAGTGAGCACAGGCTCCGTACATTGAATTCCCAAGTAAACAGCGTATAGGGAACACCGGTAACAGTTGAGCCGGCAGGGAAATAGTTCTTTCCATTATAGGAATTGCCATTCCACGTGCTGATTTTTTTAGAAGGCGTCCACTTGTAATTGACCAGCGCCTCTGCTCTCGCCCGCATTGCGGAAAGCGTCGTTTCTGTCGTGCTGCGTACGCCACGTACCGAAGTGTCAGCCGCTTTCAATGCTTCCGGATGCTCGGCGTAATACTGATCCCACATTGCTTCCCAGAGCGCTTCGTCCGATGCCTGCTGTGTTGCGGTTGCCGTGGCTTCCATCATGGTGGTTTTGACGTTTGATTCTTTTTCTTCTGCAAATGCAGTTGCGGCGGGGATAACCCCCAGGATCATGACCAGACTGAGCATAATTGAGATGATTCGTTTCATTGTTTTTCCTCCTTGTTTTGGGTTTTGTTACCCTGTTTTTTCTTTTTTCTTAGTGAAGTGGTTTGCTTTGAGAAGAACGAAATGCGAAGGTTTGTTTTGTCAGAAGTCGTGCGTTGTTTCATCCTTTCTTTATTTGATCTGGCCACATGATACCGCGTAAGGAGGAAAAAGACCATGCCGTTATTGGAAAATAATGCAAATATTCTGTGAAACTTTCAAAAGCGCCGAATTACAATAAAAGACCGAGGATACTGCTTTTTGCAGCCCTCGGTCTTTTGATACAAGTCAATGGGGAACGCTTGTGATGGTATTCAGAAATCAATCTCTTTGCCTAACCTGCGGTACATCGTTTTTTTGACTGCCCGCAGGATGTTTTCGTAGCCGGTGCAGCGGCAGAGGTGGCCGGAGAGAAGCTTGCGCAGCTCGTCGTCCGTGTAGAGCTTGCCTGCTTCCAATATCTCGACTGCCGTCATGATGAAGCCCGGCGTGCAGAAGCCGCACTGGATGGCTGTCTCGTCAAGAAAGGCCTGCTGGATGTCGGAAAGCTCACCGTTTGGCCCGGTCAGGCTTTCCAGCGTGCGAATGCGCTTGCCCTCGGCCCAAATGGCCAGATAGATGCAGGAGTTGAAGGTTTCGCCGTCGATCAGCACGTTGCAGGCGCCGCATTCGCCGACCTCGCAGCCCTTTTTGACGGAAGTCAGGCGGAAGTCGTTGCGGAGCATATCCGTCAGCGAGGCGCGCACGTCCACGACCTTTTCCACGTCCCGGCCGTTGATGTTGCAGTGGACGACCTTATACTGGCTCATTCGATCACACCTCCCGCCCGTTCAATGGATTCCGTCAGGGCCCTTCGTGCCATTTCCACGGCAATGTGCTGCCGGAAGGCCTTACTGGAACGCCAGGAATCGCGGGGATTGATGTCCAGCAGTACGGCCAGCGCAAATTCGTCGATCATCTCCCGAGTGAGGGGAGAGCCGTTGACCACGGCCTCCGCCGAGGGCACCCGCATCGGAACTGGACCCGCCACGCCGTAGGCAATCCGGCAGCGGCGAATATACTTTTTGTCCGGGCTCAGGCGTACGTTGACCGAGCATCCCAGCGAGGCGATCTCCATCGCGTTGCGCATGCCGTATTTAATGTATTTGCCGTAGCAGTTTTCGTAGCTTTCCTTCGGGATCAGAATGGCAGTCTGTATTTCACCCTCCTCCGCCCGGATATCTACGACGCCTGCCTTGATGTAGAAGTCGTGGATCGGCAGGCGGCGCACGCCGTTTTTGCCGGTCAGCTCCACGATGGCCTCCCAGGCGTGGAGAGTGGAGGCGGAGTCGGCAGAGGTGACGCCGTTGCAGGTGTTGCCGCCGATCGTGCCGATATTGCGGATCTGCGGCGATCCCACCTGATCCACGGCCTCACCAAGGGCGCTGCAATACTGCTGAATGATGGGATCGCGGGTGATGTGGGAGAAGCTGGTCAGCGAGCCGATGCGGATATTGTCGTCCTCGTCGAGGCTGACGCCGCGCAGATCGTCGAGCATGTAGATCGAGATCAGCTCTTTTCCGGCCCGCTTGCCCTCGCGCATCTGGACCAGCATGTCCGAGCCGCCCGCGATGATCTGCGCCTCCGGGTGCTCCAGCCGAAGTCGGATCGCGTCGGGAACGCTTTCGGCCTCATAGAGCGCTTTGATGTCGTACATGGTTATACCTCCTCCAGCCGGGGGTTATTGATCAATCCCGCTTCGGTAAACGCGGCAAACAGCCGGTGGGGATTGATGGGAAGCTGGTTCACCGCCACGCCGGTGGCGTGCAGGATTGCGTTGCGGATGGCCGGCGCGCCGGAGCAGGCGGGCGGCTCGCCCAGAGCCTTGGTTCCGTAGGGAGAGGTCGGCTCCGGGTTCTCGATGAAGGCGGCCTCCAAGTTCGGATGATCCATAAAGGTCGACAGCTTGTAGTCGAGCAGGTTGTTGTTGAGCGGGCGGCCGGTCTTTTCATCAAACAAAAGCTGCTCGGACAGGCCAAAGCCGATCGCCATCGACATGCCGCCGTGTACCTGGGCCTCCGCGAGCGCGGGATTGATGAGCTTGCCGCAGTCGTGGACGTTGACGATCCGCTTGACCCGGGCCTTGCACATCTGAATATCCACCTCGACTTCGGCAAAGGTGCAGCCGAAGGAGTAGGCGTTGCTGCGGATGGTGTAGGTGCTCTCGGCGCTGAGATGCTCGGAGTGCACGGGATTATACTGCGCCGTCATGGCGAGCTCTTTCAAAGTCATGAGCGCTGCACCGTCCGCCTTGCGGACGATTACGCCGTCCACGATCTCCATGCAGTCCGGGCTCAGCAGGGTGAGCTCCTGCGCGTAGTTCAAGATCTTTTTTTTCAACTGATCCGCCGTCTGCCGGATCGAGAAGCCCGCAACGTAGGTCTGCCGGGAGGCGTAGGCACCAAGGCCCGTTGGGGTAATGTCCGTGTCCTGGCAGGAAACGACGTGTACGTCCCGATAGCTGGCCAGGCCGAGGGCTTCGGCGGCCATCTGGGCAAAGGCGGTGTCGGCGCCTTGACCGATCTCTGTCTCGCCGCACTGCATCGTCACCGTGCCGTCCAGATTCAGCAGCATGCGGTTGGAGGAGGTTTCGAGCGAGATCGGATAGACGCCAGTGTTGTACCAGAAGGTCGCCACACCGATGCCCCGGCGGAGATTGCCGGTATCGTGGCCGTATTCCTCCCGCTTGCGGGCGTAGTCGATCAGTTCGGCTCCCTTCGCCATACATTCGCGGTAGCTGTCGTAATAATTCGTGTTGCCGGAGAAATTGTCGTGGAAGCCCTGCGGCATGATGTTCAGCCGCCGGAATTCGACCGGGTCCATGTGCATTGCGGCGGCGCAGTCGTCGATGTTGCTCTCGTCGGCAAAGCTGGCCTGCGGCATACCGTAACCCCGCATGGCCCCCGCTGCCGGGCGGTTGGTGTAGACCGTCCAGGCGTCGCCTTCCATGTTGTCGCAGGGGTAGTGCTGCGGGAAGGAGTTGACCGCCTTGGCTGCAATGGAATGACCGTGGGAGGCGTAGGCTCCCTGATTCGACCATAGCTCGATCTTTCGGGCCGCAATTGTGGCGTCAGGCCGAAGCCAGGTAACGATGTGGAAGCGGATCGCATGCCGGACGCGGTTGGAGACGAAGGTCTCCTCGCGGGAACAGTCGATTCGGACCGGGCGTCCGCCCACCTGCGTGCAGCACCAGGCGCAGAGCGGCTCATAGAGCGCATCCTGCTTGTTGCCGAAGCCGCCGCCGATGTAGGGCTTGATGATCTGAATCTCCGCCCAGGGCCGGCCAAGGGCCTGTCCCACGACCCGGCGGACGATGTGGGGGATCTGCGTGGAGGAGACCACCGTGATCCGCCCGTTTTCCATGTAAGCGAAGCATCCGTGGTTCTCGATGTGGCAGTGCTGCACGGTGGGCGTCTCGTACCAGCCCTCCACTTTCACCAGACCCGGCTCTCGGATGGCGGCCTGATAGTCGCCCTTGCGGTAGTCGGTATGCTTGAGGATATTGTTCGGGAAGCTTTCATGAATTTGCGGCGCTCCGGGTTCCATGGCCTTCTGCGCGTCCAGCACGAAAGGAAGGTCTTCGTATTCCACCGCGAGGGCCCGGACGCCCTGCATGGCGGCGACCTCGTTTTCCGCAATGACCACGGCGATATCGTCGCCCCAATAGCGGACATGCCGGTTCAGCAGATGGCGGTCGGCCACGTCCTGATGGCCTGGATCCATGGACCAGGGGTGCCCGGCGGTGGGAAAGGGGAGATCGGGAACGTCAAAGCAAGTGAGGACCTTCACCACGCCGGGGATGGCGGCTGCCGCTGCGGTGTCCACGGATTTGACCAGGGCGTGGGCCCGTTCTGCGTGCTTGATCCGCACGTAGAGCGCCTCCGACGGGATGCGGTCTTCATAGTATTTGGTGCGGCCCGTAGCCTTGTCGTAGCCGTCCACGCGCGTCTCGCTGATTCCAACCTTGTTCATGCGTTCGACCGCCTCCTTTACGCAGCGTATAGTTATACAACTATCATACCACATTTTTGCCGGATAGTACAGCCTTTTTTTTTGAATTCTTTCCCGTGTCCGCTTCCTGCGAAAACCCCCTTGACAGCGCCGGATTCCGTTGATAAAGTAAGATCGAAGGGGGGCTGCGCGATGACGGTCGGCTGTGTGATTCTTGCGGCGGGAAACGCCGCGCGCTTCGGAGAAAATAAGCTGCTGACGCCGTTCCGGGGCAAGCGGCTGATCCAGTGGGCCTTTGACGCCGTCCCGGCGGAGCGCCTCGGGCCGGTGTGCGTTGTGACCCAATACGACGCGGTGTCGGAGCTGGCGGCGGCCTGCGGCTTTTCCGTGATCCGCAATGATTCCCCGGAGCTGGGGCTCAGCCGTTCCGTGGTGCTTGGAACCCGGACCTTGAAAAACTGCTGTGACGGATTGATTTTTCTGGTGGCCGACCAGCCGCTGCTGCAAAGGTCCACCGTGGCGGCGCTGCTGGATCGTTTTGCGGAGCGTCCTGACAAGATCGTTGTCCCGTCGGCAGGGGAGCGGCAGGGGAATCCCTGCGTCTTTCCGGCCGCCTGCTTCCCGGAATTGGAGACCATCACCGGGGATCGGGGCGGCAAGCAGATCATCCGGCGACACCCGGAGCGGGTGGAAACAGTCGAGACGGCCCCGGAGGAGCTTTCGGACGTCGATACGCTTGCGGATCTGCAAAAAATACTGTACAAAGCAAAGAAATTGTGATATAATAACACGAAAATATTTTGAACGGAAAGGATGATCTGTTTTATGAGCGTGAAACTGACGCCCGCCGAAATGGCGAAGTACATTGATCACACCTATCTCAAGCCCCAGGCCAGCGCGGCCGACATCCGCCGTATCTGCGACGAGGCCAAGGCCATGAACACTGCTTCTGTCTGCGTGAACCCCAGCTACATCAAGCTGGTCGCCCAGGAGTTGGGCGGCACCGATGTGACGCCCTGCTGCGTCGTCGGCTTCCCCTTGGGCGCCACCACCCCCAACGTTAAGGCCTTTGAGGCTGCCGAAGCTGTTGCAAACGGCGCGGGTGAGGTGGATATGGTTATCAACGTCGGCGCTGTCAAGTCCGGCGACTGGGCCTTAGTGGAGCGGGACATCGCCGCCGTCGTCACGGCTGTGGACGGCGAAGCCAAGGTCAAGGTCATTATCGAGACCTGCCTGCTGACAGACGAGGAAAAGGTCCTGGCCTGCCAGGCTGCCAAACGCGTCGGCGCGGACTTTGTCAAGACCTCCACCGGCTTTTCCACCGGCGGTGCGACGGCTGAAGACGTGAAGCTGATGCGCGAGACGGTCGGCCCCGAGATGGGCGTCAAGGCCTCCGGCGGCGTGCGGACCTATGAGGACGCCGTTGCCATGATCGAAGCCGGCGCTTCCCGCCTGGGCGCTTCCTCCGGCAAGGCCATCATCGAGGGCTGCCGATAGAGCCTGCAGGGACGAGATTGGAAATTGAAAGTTGAAAATTGAAAATGAATGTGTTTTTCAAATTGCCATTTGAAAAACAGAATGATGTCTGAAGCGGATCGTTTTGAGCATCTGAAAACATACTGTATTTCGATATCGTTCAAATTGCAATTTGAACGATACCACAACTTTCAATTCTCAATTCTCAACTTTCAACTCTTTTGCTCCCAGCGTCGATTCACAAAAAACTAACTTCAAGGAGGATATTTCCAATATGAGAACCCCAATGATCGCCGGTAACTGGAAAATGAACAAAACTCCCGCCGAGACCAGGGCGCTGATCGAGGATCTGAAAAAACTCGAGAATCGCAGCGGCGCGGAGGTCGTCGTCTGCCCCATGACCGTCTGCCTGGCTGCCGCCGCGGAAGCGCTCAAGGGCAGCGCCATCCACCTGGGCGCGCAGAACGTCCACTTTGCCGATAAGGGCGCCTATACCGGCGAATGCAACGCGGATTCCCTGAAAGAACTGGGTGTGGAGTACGTCATCATCGGCCACTCCGAGCGCCGCCAGTATTTCGGAGAGACCGACGTCACCGTCCACCAGCGCACCGTGAAGGCCCTCGAAGCCGGATTGAAGCCCATCATCTGCGTCGGCGAGAGCCTGGAGCAGAAGCAGCAGGGCATCACCAACGAGATCGTCTGCATGCAGACCAAGGTCGCCCTCCAGGACCTGGGCGAACAGATCGACAGGCTGGTCGTCGCCTATGAGCCTGTCTGGGCCATCGGCACCGGCCTCACCGCCACGCCCGAGGACGCCAACGCCACGATCGGCGCGATTCGCGGCGCGATCCGCGAGCTTTTCGGCGACGTAGCCGACCGGGTCCGCATCCTCTACGGCGGCTCCATGAACGATAAGAACGCGCATGACCTGATGGCTCAGCCCGAGATCGACGGCGGCCTGATCGGCGGCGCATCCCTCGTTGCTGAGAAGTTCAGCGGCGTCATCAATTTCAACTGACAGACCGTAGGGACAAGCACTGCTTGTCCGCGGACGAGCACGGCTCGTCCCTACATTCAGACAAAAGGAAGGAACAAATAGTATGTCCGGACATTCCAAATGGCATAACATCCAAAAGACCAAGGGCGCACAGGACGCCAAGCGCGCTGCCGCCTTTACCAAGATCGCCAAGGAGATGATCGTCGCCGTTAAGGAAGGCGGCGGCTCCACCGATCCCAACAACAACTCCCGCCTGGCCACCGTCATCACCAAGGCCAAGGCTGCCAACATGCCCAACGATAACATCAAGCGCGTGCTGGAGCGTGCCGCCGGCGCGGGCAGCGGCGACAACTACGAATCCATCACCTACGAAGGCTACGGCCCCAGCGGCGTAGCTGTCATCGTGGAGACCATGACCGACTCCCGCAACCGTACCGCGGGCAACGTCCGTCACCACTTCGACAAGTTCGGCGGCAACATGGGCGCCTCCGGCTGCGTGGCCTGGAACTTCACCAAGAAGGG